>JBIIHJ010000055.1:0-16278 GCA_044235875.1 Pseudoxanthomonas sp. | reverse complement strand
GCCATGTCAACAGCCACCTGGTGCGCAAGGTCGTCTGCACGCGCGGCCGGGTGGCGATGAAGACCGAACTGGTCCTGCGCTTTGGCTACGGCAAGATCGTGCCCTGGGTCTCGCAGGTGGACGATGGCCTGCGCGCGGTGGCCGGCCCGGACCAGATCGTGATCCGCACGCCGCTGTCGCTGGAGGGACATGATTTCACCAGCACCGCGGAGTTCGAGCTGGCGCAAGGGGAATCGACCTGGTTCGTCCTCAGCCACGGTGCCTCGCACCTGGCGCCGCCCGAAGCGATCGACCCGGACCAGGCGCTGCAGGCCACCGAAGCCTTCTGGGAAGGCTGGTCCGGCCACTGCACCCACGCCGGCCAGTGGAGCGAGCTGGTCAAGCGCTCGCTGATCGTGCTCAAGGGCCTGAGCTACCTGCCGACCGGGGCGATCGTCGCCGCGCCCACCGCCTCGCTGCCGGAGAAACTCGGCGGCGAGCGCAACTGGGACTACCGCTACTGCTGGCTGCGCGACAGCAGCTTCATGCTGACCGCGCTGCTCAATGCCGGCTTCCAGGACGAGGCGGTGGCCTTCCGCGACTGGGTCAAACGCGCGGTGGCCGGCAGGCCCGGCCAGCTGCAGGCGCTGTACGGCGTGGGCGGCGAACGACGCCTGCCCGAATGGCGCGCCGAGTGGCTGCCCGGTTACGCCGATTCGCAGCCGGTCAACTTCGGCAATGCGGCGGCCGAGCAGTTCCAGCTGGATGTGTTCGGCGAGCTGATCGGGATCTTCGAGCTATCCGAACGCAAGGGCATGGCCCCGGGCGAATACGGCCACGAGCTGGAGCGCGGCTTCCTGACCGAGCTGGAGAAGCGCTGGCATGAGCCGGACGAAGGGATCTGGGAAGTGCGCTCTGGCCGCCAGCACTTCACTCATTCCAAGGTGATGGCCTGGCTGGCCTTCCACCTGGCCTCGCGCAACCCGACCGAGAATTTCAGTGATGAGGAGCGCCAGCGCTGGGCCGCCCTGGCCGATACGATCCACGCGCAGGTGCTGGAACGCGCGGTGCACAAGGACGGTTACTTCGTGCAGCACTACGACAGCGATCAGCTGGACGCGGCCCTGCTGGTGATTCCCATGCTGGGCCTGCTGCCGGCGGACGACCCGCGCATCGTCGCCACCGTGGAGGCCATCGCCCGCGACCTGACCGAAGACGGCCTGGTCCTGCGCTACCGCACCGAGCATGGCGCCGACGGCCTGGCCGATGGCGAAGGGACCTTCCTGGCGTGCAGCTTCTGGCTGGTGGAGTGCCTGGCAATGATCGACCGACTGGACGATGCCTGCGCACTGTTCGAGCGCCTGTGCGGCCTGTGCAACGACGTCGGCCTGCTGGCCGAGGAATACGACCCCAAGGGCCAGCGCATGCTCGGCAATTTCCCGCAGGGGTATTCGCACGTGGCGCTGGTCAACGCCGCCTACCGTCTCAACGACGCCCACAACGCAAAGCGCCCCAGCGCCGAGGTCCATGCATGAGCGATACCACTTCTCCCGGCGTCACCGATGCCGACGCCCTGGCACCGCCCTGCGTGCTGGTCCTGTTCGGCGCTCGCGGCGACCTGGCGCGACGGCTGGTGATGCCGGCCTTGTACAACCTCAAGCGTGCCGGCCAGCTCGACGAGCGCTTTGCCATTGTCGGCTTCGATCACGGCGACATCAGCGAGGCAGCCTGGCGCCGCAACATCGGCGATGCGCTGCGCAAGCAGGCCGCCACGCGCGGCGGCGAGTTCCAGGCTGATGGCATCGACGAGGACACCTGGCGTTGGTTGAGCAAGCGCATGTACTACCAGCGCGGCGACTTCACCGCCGTCACCGACTACCGCGCGCTCAAGACCCGGCTCGACGAACTGGACCGCAAGCACGACGCCCGCGGTAACGTGCTGTTCTACCTGGCCACTGCACCTCGCTTCTTCGGCCCGGCGGTCAAGGAGCTGGGCCGCAGCGGCCTGGTCAAGCAGGCCGAAGACGGCCCGTGGCGCCGGGTCATCATCGAAAAGCCCTTCGGCCATGACCTGGACAGCGCGCGTGCGCTCAACGACCAGATCGCGCTGGTGCTGGGCGAGGACCAGGTCTTCCGCATCGATCATTTCCTGGGCAAGGAAACGGTGCAGAACATCCAGGCGTTCCGCTTCGCCAATGGCCTGTTCGAGCCGGTCTGGAACCGCGACCGCATCGACCACGTGCAGATCACCGCCTCTGAAACCATCGGCGTGGAAGGCCGCGGCAGCTTCTACGAGCCGACCGGCGCCCTGCGCGACATGGTGCCCAATCACCTGTTCCAGCTGCTGGCCATGGTGGCGATGGAACCGCCGTCTGATTTCACGCCCAAGGCGATGCTGCGCCGGCGTTCGGAAGTGATCGAGGCGGTGCGTCCGCTGGCGCCGGAAGACGTGGTGCGCGGCCAGTACGCGGCCGGTTCGGTCGACAATACCCAGGTGCCGGCCTACCGCGACGAGGACACCGTCGCGCCGACCTCGGAAACCGAAACCTACGTGGCGATGAAGCTGGCCATCGACACCTGGCGCTGGGCCGGCGTGCCGTTCTACCTGCGCACCGGCAAGCGCCTGCGCACCCGCACCACGGAGGTGGCGATCCGCTTCAAGCCCGCGCCGCTGGCGCCGTTCCGCAACACGGCGGTGGGCGGTTACGGGCCGGACTGGCTGGTCCTGCACATCCAGCCGGACGAAGGCATCTCGCTGCAGTTCGACGTCAAGCGTCCCGGGTATCCGGTCTCGCTGGCGCCGGTGCGCATGGACTTCCTCTATCGCGACTGGTTTCCGCAGGAAAATACCGTCGGTTACGAGCGCCTGCTGCACGACTGCATGCGGGGCGAGGCGGCGCTGTTCCAGGACGCGGCGATGGTGGACGCGGCCTGGCGCATCGTCCAGCCCGTGCTGGATGCCTGGGCCAAGCAGCCAGCCAGCGAGTTCCCCAACTACGCCGCCGGCAGCGCCGGCCCCACGGCGGCCGACGCCCTGCTTGCCCTGGATGGCGGCCGTACCTGGCGCGCATTGACGCCGGGCCGCACGCGGCCACCCCAGCGCGCGCGCCATCTGGCCGATGGCAAGAAGCCGGCAAGGAAAGCGGCTTCCACCCCCACGGCCAGGAAGGCCGCCGCACCTGCCGCAGCCAAGAAGGCGGCGCGCAAGGTGGTAAAAAAGGCAGCCGGCGGGAAGCCTGCCAAGGCGAGCGCGGTCAAGACCCCTGCGCCACGACGCACAAGCAAGTCAGCGCCGCGCTGACCCGACAAGCGAGCCCCGATCCCATATGACTGGAGCCATGCCATGAACACGCCAAGGACGCTGGTGGTGATGGGGGTTTCGGCCTCGGGCAAGACCACTGTCTCCAACCTGCTGGGCGCCGAGCTGGACTATCGCGTGCTGGATGCCGATGACCTGCATCCGGCGAGCAATGTCGAGAAGATGCGCCAGGGCATCGCCCTGACCGATGCCGATCGCCTGCCCTGGCTGAACAAGGTCGCGGCCTGGATCGGCGAACAGCGCGCGCTGGGCGACGGCGTGGTGGTGTCGTGCTCGGCGCTCAAGCGCCGCTACCGCGATGTACTGCGCCAGGCAGATCCAGAGGCCGCCTTCGTCTGGCTGGATGTGGACTACGCCACGCTGGAGGCGCGCCTGCGCCATCGGCGCGGCCATTTCATGCCGGCCAGCCTGCTCGGAGACCAACTGGCGACCCTGGAACCGCCGGCCGCGGACGAGCGCGCCGTGCGCGTAGTACCTGAAAGCTCGGTGGAAGCCACCGCGGCGCACGCGTTGGCGCGCCTGTCGGAATTGCGCTGAAACCCAGCACGTGTAGCCCGGGTCAGGCCGCCGGGCCGCACCCGGGAGGGGCATGTCAGAAAAGCCTCCCCGGATGCGGCCTGACGGCCTGACCCAGGTTACGTGCCTACAGTGTTCCCAAACACCGTCCGCTCAATCCTCGTCCGGCCAGCGGATCTGCGGTTTGGCTGCTTCCTGGCGCGGCATCTGCACACGATCCACCGCTGCCCACACCTTCAATGCATCGACCGTGGCGGCGACATCGTGCACGCGCAGGATCAGCGCCCCGCGCTGCGCGGCCACAAGATGCGCGGCGACCGAACCTGCGGTACGTTCTGTCGGCACTTCGCGCCCGGTCAACTCACCGATGCTGCGCTTGCGTGACAGCCCCGCCAGCACAGGGACGCCCAGTTCGGTGAAGCGCTGCAGCTGCGCGAGCAGGGTCATGTTGTGCGCGGTGGTCTTGCCGAAGCCGAAGCCCGGATCCACCACGAGCTTGTTCCTGTCGATGCCGCTCATTTCGGCGGCAAAGATGCGCTCGGCCAGGAAGCGGTGCACCTCGCCGACCACGTCGTCATAGTCGGGCGCGTCCTGCATGGACTGCGGCTCGCCGAGCATGTGCATCAGCACCACCGGCACGCCCAGTCCGGCGGCGGTCTCCAACGCGCCCTCGGCGCGCAGACCGCGGATGTCGTTGATCATGCCGGCGCCAGCCGCCACCGCGGCCCGCATCACTTCAGGCTTGAAGGTGTCGATGCTGATCGGCAGCGTGGTTTCGCGCACCAGCCGCTCGATCAGCGGCACCACGCGGCGCAGTTCTTCCTCCAGCGGTACCGCCTGCGCACCGGGGCGCGTGGATTCGCCCCCGATGTCCAGGATGTCCGCGCCTTCGGCTGCCAGCTTCAGGCCGTGCGCGACGGCCGCTTCCAGCGTGTCATGCGCGCCGCCATCTGAAAACGAATCAGGCGTGACGTTGACGATGCCCATTACCCGCGGCCGATCCAGGCGCAGCATGCGTCCGGCGCAATCCAGCTGGACCGAGGTATCGAACATGGGCAGCTCCTTGGGCAATGCAGCGAGCGCGCATGATACGCGTCAGCGCCGAGGCGGCTTGCGCAGGCACCCACGCCCCTGATCGAGCCCGAGCAGCAGCGACATGCCTGCCCCGCCAAGGCCGGCACCGATGCCCAGCCACAGTCCCATCTCCCCTGTAGCCGCGCCGATGGATGCGCCCAGCGCAATCCCCAGGGCCAATACCACGGTGCTGCGATGGCGTTTCATGCTGCTGCTCCTTGTGCATCAGGGAGAACGACACGGCGCCGCTCCTGCCCCTGTATGGACAAGGACGCCAGCCGGCGGCAAATGTGACCGCAGCGCGTGTTGTGGATCAGCCGCGCTTTTTCTGGCTGAGCTTGAACGCGCCCAGGGCCGCACCCAGGCCGGCGCCAATGGCCAGGCCGACGCCGATGTCATGCATCGCCAAACCAAAACACAGGCCGATGACAGCCCCCAGCACGATGCCGATCGCCAGACTCCAGCCGGGACTTTTGGTCATCTCTTCCTCCCAGGCACGTCGCCCTGGATTGCATCGGATAACGCGAAAGGCCGGGACAAGCCCGGCCTTTCGGAACAACTACCCTTAAGCCGATCAGGTCTGCGCAGCAGGGCCGGCGATCGGAGGCAGCGGGCGCTTGGGCGGCGTACCGCTGCCGTCATTGTCGCCCTTGGTGCCGGTCTTGGCCCAGCCCATCGGCGGCGGCGGCTCGCGCCCCTCCATGACCGCGTCGATCTGCGGCACGTCGATGGTTTCATACTCCAGCAGCAGCTTGCCCATCGTGTGCAGCTTGTCGATGTTGTCGGTCAGGATCTTGGTGGTGCGCTGGTAGGCGTTGTCCAGGATCGCGCGAACCACTTCGTCGATCTTGCGTGCGGTGTCGTCCGAGACGCTCTTGTGCTGGGTCACCGAACGACCCAGGAACACCTCGTCGTCTTCCTCACCGTAGGCGATCGGACCCATCTGGTCGCTCAGGCCCCACTTGGTGACCATGTTGCGCGCCATCTTGGTCGCACGCTCGATATCGTTGGACGCGCCGGTGGTGACCTTGTCCGGCCCGAAGATCAGTTCCTCGGCAACGCGTCCGCCATAGAGCGAGCACAGCTGCGACTCGATCGCGGTGCGGTTGTAGCTGTACTTGTCACCCTCGGGCAGGTACATGGTCACGCCCAGCGCGCGACCGCGCGGGATGATCGTGACCTTGTAGACCGGATCATGCTCGGGCACCAAGCGGCCGACGATGGCGTGGCCGGCCTCGTGGTACGCCGTCAGCGTCTTCTCGTCTTCGCTCATGGCCATCGAGCGACGCTCGGCACCCATCATGATCTTGTCGCGCGCACGGTCGAAGTGATCCATACGGACCTCCTTCTCGTTCAGGCGCGCGGCAAACAACGCCGCCTCGTTGCAGAGGTTGGCCAGATCCGCACCGGAGAAGCCCGGCGTACCGCGTGCGATGGTCAACGGCATCACGTCATCGGCCAGCGGCAGCTTGCGCATGTGGACTTTCAGGATCTGCTCGCGGCCCTTGACGTCCGGCAGGCCGACCACGACCTGACGATCGAAGCGGCCCGGGCGCAGCAGCGCCGGATCCAGCACGTCGGGACGGTTGGTCGCGGCGATGATGATCACGCCTTCGCCACCCTCGAACCCGTCCATCTCGACCAGCAGCTGGTTGAGGGTCTGCTCGCGCTCGTCATGACCGCCGCCCAGGCCGGCGCCACGATGGCGACCAACGGCATCGATTTCGTCGATGAAGATGATGCACGGCGCGTGCTTCTTGGCCTGTTCGAACATGTCGCGCACGCGGCTGGCGCCGACGCCGACGAACATCTCGACGAAGTCCGAACCGGAGATCGAGAAGAACGGCACCTTGGCCTCGCCCGCGATGGCCTTGGCCAGCAGCGTCTTGCCGGTCCCGGGCTGGCCGACCATGAGGACGCCGCGCGGGATCTTGCCGCCGACCTTCTGGAACTTGGTCGGGTCGCGCAGGAATTCGACCAGTTCGCTGACTTCTTCCTTGGCCTCGTCGCAGCCGGCGACGTCGGCGAAGGTGACCTTGACCTGGTCCTCGCCCTGCAGCTTGGCCCGCGACTTGCCGAAGGACATCGCGCCCTTGGCACCGCCGCCGCCGCTCTGCATCTGGCGCATGATGAAGATCCAGAAGCCGATGATCAGGATGACCGGCAGGAAGTTGAGCAGGATCATGCCCAGCGAGATGCCGTTGTCCGGCTTCTCGCGCGTGATCTGCACACCTTTGTTGATCAGGACATTGACTAGGCCATCGTCCTTGGGTCCGTAGACCACGCTCTGGGTGCCATCGGCACGCTTGTAGCTGATCGCGTTGGTGATGCCGTCACTGTCATTGGTGAAGTCCACCGAGCTGATCTGCCCGTTGTTCACTTCCTGCAGGAACTGGCTGTAGGTGGCCTGCCCATTCCCCTGGCCGGCGCCCGTGCGCGGCGAGAAGCTCTGGAACACCACCATGAGCACCACCGCCACAACGACCCACAGCAGCAGATTCTTGGTCAAGTCGTTCATCCTCATGGGCCTCGGTATTCCTCTGGCTTTACTACGTTAACGCGAAATGTCGTGCCCGGCCCTGGGGCCGACTTCACTTGGGCTGGATGCGCTTTCCCTGCCCGAGTGCATAAACTTCCGGAGACCGCTTGCGCGAGGCGTCCGGCTTGCGGATCACCACGCGCTCGTAGCGCCGGCGCATGTCACGGATGTAATCGTCGAACCCCACGCCCTGGAACAACTTGATCAGGAACGCGCCACCGGGTTTGAGGTGGCCGTCGGCGAAATCGATCGCCAGTTCGGCCAGATGCATCATCCTCGGCTGGTCCACCGCATCCACACCGCTCTTATTGGGGGCCATGTCCGAAAGCACAAGGTCTACCTGCTGCCCGCCAAGCATGGACTCCAGCTGCGATAACACGGCCTGTTCCCTGAAGTCCCCGTGAAGGAATTCGACCCCGGCCAGCGATGGCATCTCCAGGATGTCCATCGCCACCACGGTGCCGCTGTCGCCCATGACCTGGCGTACGTACTGGGACCAGCCGCCCGGGGCCGCGCCCAGGTCAACCACCGCCATGCCAGGCTTGAGCAGGCGGTCACGCGCGATCAGCTCTTCCAGCTTGTAGGCCGCACGCGAACGCAGGCCTTCCTTCTGCGCCTTTTTGACGTAGGGATCGGCGAAATGTTCCTTGAGCCAGCGCTGGCTGCTTTGACTGCGTTTGGCCATGGGAGATGCCGAAGGCGCGGCGTGCGGGCCGCGCGCTATCTTAAGGTGGGGTTGCCGCCCATGATACGCTGAACGCCCGTCACCACCTGAAGTCTCGTCTGCATGTCTGTCGTCCTTACCTCTGCCCAGAATCGTTTCCTGCGTGGGCAGGCCCACGGGCTCAAGGCCGTGCTGCAGACCGGGGGCAAGGGCCTGACCGATGCCTTCTTCGCTGAACTGGAGGAAGTGCTGGAACGCCACGAGCTGATCAAGGTCAAGCTGGCCGCCGAAGATCACCAGGCCCGTGACGCGATGATCGAGCAGGTCGCCAAGCGCACCGATTCGGCGGTGGTCCAGCGCATCGGCCACGTGGTCATCCTGTACCGCCCCAGCCGCGACAAGCGCAACATCGTCCTGCCGCGCGCCTGACGGCGCCGTTCACGCCAACTGGGCCGATCCGGCCTCGTCGGGGTCGCACGCCCGCTCTGGGAGCCCCCATGCAGCTCAACCACGAACGCCCTGATTACGCCTACAGCCTGCGCGCGGCCGATGGCCGCAGCGCCACGGTCAACGACCAGGTGCTGCGGCACAGTTTCATCCTGACCCCATCGACCCTGCAGCCGGAATGGCCGGTGACCGCCGCCGAGTCGCTGGATGCCGCCGCGCTGCAGCCGCTGCTGGCCCTGGACCCTGAAATCGTGCTGCTGGGCACCGGCACGCGCCAGGTCTTTCCGCCGGCCGAGGCCATGGCCGCGTGCCTGACCCGTGGCGTGGGCATCGAGGTGATGACCAACGACGCGGCCGCCCGCACCTTTCATATCCTGGCTGGCGAAGGCCGCCGGGTCGTGGCCGGATTCATTCTTGGCGGCTGATGCTTCCCGCCAGGTGGGCGCGAGCCGCCTGCACGCCCTACCCGGTCGCCGCCAGTGGCGGAAACGCAAAAGGCCGGGACATCCCGGCCTTTGCATCGCACATGCCCTCCCGGTCATTACTTCGGCGGCAGATAGCCCTGCGGGTCCACCGGCTTGCCGTTGTAGCGGATCTCGAAGTGCAGCATGTCGCGCGAGGCGCCGCTGCGGCCCATTTCGGCGATCTGCTGGCCGGCTTTGACGTTCTGGCCCTCGTTGACCAGACGCTTGCGGTTGTGGCCGTAGGCCGACAGCCAGGCCTCGCTGTGCTTGACGATGATCAGCTCGCCGTAACCGACCAGGCCGGCACCGGAATACACCACCACGCCATCGGCCGAGGCCCGCACGGCATCACCGCCGTTGCCGGCAATATCCACGCCCTGGTTGGCGGCATCACCGGCGACGAAGCGGCTGACCACCTGGCCATCGGCCGGCCAACGCCATTTGATGTCGCTCTTGACCGGCGCCACCACCGGCGCAGGCGTCGTGCCGGAGGGCGACGTGGCCGGACGCCCCGTCGCGATCGTCGTGCCGCCTGGACCTGCTGCCGGACGTGCGCCACCGGGCGGATAGAGCTTCAGCGACTGCCCCGGGTAGATGGTGTACGGCGGGGCCACACCGTTCCAGGCGGCCAGGTCGGAAGCGATGATGCCGTTGTCACTGGCGATCCGGTACAGGGTCTGACCGCGCTGGACGGTGGCGCTCTGACCGTACTTGGGCTTGGAGACCGGACGCGGCGCACTGCTGCCGGACGCACCGCCGGCGCTGCCGCGACCCGGCGCACTGTTGGTACGGGTGACCGTCGTGCTGCAACCGGCCAGCAGCAGCGCGATCGCGCTGGCCACCAGCGCCGACCGTGCCGCACGTTGTTTCAGGGACACCGTCAGGTCCATGCGCATGCTCATCCGTATTTTGCTCTCCACACCAGGTAACCCACTGCCAGCAACAACACCACGCTTGCGATCCAGCCAAGCGGTTCGATCCAGCGGCGCAGCGCCGCTTCCGCACGTTCACCACCCAGGCGCAGGGCCAGCGCGATGAGGAACACACGCTTGCCGCGCCCCACGATCATGCTGGCGATGAACGGTAGCAGCGGCACTCCGACGATGCCTGAGGCCCACGTAAATATCTTCAGCGGGATCGGCGTGAATCCCGCCAGCACCAGCAGCCAGAATGCGCGCCATGGCGATTCGGCCACCAGCTGGCGCAGATGCGCGACCTGCCCATCCACCGCTTCGCGCCAGCCCATCGCATCGATCAGCGGCTGCACCGCCGCGTAGGCAAAATGCCCCAGCGCGTAACCGATCAGCGCCCCCAGCAGCGAGCCCACCAGGCTGATGCCGGCGAAGGAGAACGCGCGCTTTGGCTGGGCCAGCGCCATCGGCGCCAGCATCACTTCAGGCGGCACCGGGAAGAAAATCGCCTCGATGAAGCTCAGCCCCAACAGCAGGCGCGGCGCATGGCGATGGCGCGACCACGCGATGGCCCGGGCATACAACGGTCCGAAAAGCTGCATCAGTCCAGGGTTCCCGACAGGAGGGGGACGAACATCGCCGGCGCCAGCGTGGTCTGCTGCAGGTTCCCCTCGGCATCCTTGCTGACCTGCACCAGTTCCTGCGAGGCGGAACCGCCGACCGGGGCGACCAGCACGCCGCCGGGCGCGAGTTGCTCGATCAGGGTCGACACCAGCGCGGGGCCGGCGGCAGTGACGATGATGGCATCGTACGGCGCGTGCTCGGGCCAGCCGATGCGGCCGTCGTCGTGTTTGCTGCGCACGTTCATGCCGAGCTGGCGCAGCCGCTTGCGGGCCAACCGCAACAGATCGCCGATGCGCTCGACCGTGTAAACCTCAAGCCCTAGTGCGGCCAGGACCGCGGCCTGGTAGCCCGACCCTGTTCCCACTTCCAGCACGTTCTTGGGCGTGCGGCCGGCCAGCAGCACCTCGGTCATGCGCGCCACGACCCAAGGCTGGGAAATGGTCTGGCTGTGGCCGATGGGCAGTGCGGTGTCTTCGTAGGCGCGCGTGGCCAGCGCTTCGTCGACGAACAGATGGCGTGGCACAGTGCCGATCGCGTTCAGGACGTGCTCGTCGGTGATGCCGGCTTCGCGCAGGCGCTGGACCAACCGGTCGCGCACGCGCTGGGAGGTCATGCCGGAACCAGCGGCCTCGGCGGGACGGACATGAAGCCGTGGGGTCATGCCGCCGGCTCCAGGCTGGCGGTCAGGCCGCCGACCCAGCTGGCGACCGTGTCCAGCGCCTGGTACCGGGTCAGGTCGACGTGGATCGGCGTGATCGAGATGTTGCCGAGCCGTACGGCGTGGAAGTCGGTGCCGATGCCGGCGTCCTGCTCCTGCCCGGCCGGACCGATCCAGTACACGGTGCCGCCGCGCGGATCGTTCTGCGGCATGCAGGCCTCGGAGCGGTGCCGGTTGCCCAGGCGCGTGACCTCGAAGCCTTTCACCTCGTCCCATGCCAGGTCCGGCACGTTGACGTTGAGGATGGTGTTGGCCGGCAGCGGATCGGACTTGAGTCGCGCCACGATCTGCACGGCCGCGCGCGCGGCGGTTTCATAGTGATGGGCGATGTGATCGCGGGTGACCAGCGACACCGCCACCGCCGGCAGCCCAAGGAAGCGACCTTCCATCGCCGCCGACACCGTGCCCGAATAGATCACGTCATCGCCCAGGTTGGCCGAGTTGTTGATGCCGGACACCACGATGTCCGGATCGAAATCCAGCATCCCGGTCAGCGCCAGGTGCACGCAGTCGGTCGGGGTGCCGTTGACGCGGATGGTGCGCTCGTCCAGCTGACGGGTGCGGATGGGCAGATCCAGGGTGAGCGAGTTGCTGGCGCCAGAACGGTCGCGGTCCGGGGCCACCACCCATACCTCGTGTCCGGCGGCGCGCAGGCCGTCGGCCAAAACACGGATGCCGGGGGCGTCGACGCCGTCGTCATTGCTTACAAGTACGCGCACTGAACTTCCTTCGATGATGCCCGCCCGATGATACCGGATCGATCCGGACGCATCGCCCTTGCGCCGCGCGCGATGCAACGTACCCTGCACCTCATGAGTGACGCGCGCGACGAAGACGACGACGACGACGCCAACCTGTTCCGCGAGGCCATCGGCCAGGTCCGGCGCATCGAGCCTGCGCCGGCACCGCCGCGCAAGCCGCGACCGCGCCCGATCGCGCGCATGGCCCAGGCCGACGAACGGGCGGCCGCCAGCGAGTTCCGCCTGGCGCTGGAGGCGATGCCGATCGGCGCAGGCGATGTGCTCTCGCATCGCGTCCAAGCGCTGCCGCTGACGGTCTTCAACCGGCTCAAGCGCGGCCAGTTTTCGGTCCAGGACGAACTGGACCTGCACGGCGCCACCGCGGGCCAGGCCGAAACCGCCCTACGCCTGTTCCTGCGTGACGCCCAGCGCAGCGGCACCGCCTGCGTGCGCATCGTCCACGGCAAGGGACTGGGTTCGGATGCAGAGATCCCGGTCCTGAAGAATGTCGTGGACCGCGTGCTGCGCCATCGCAGCGATGTGCTGGCGTTTCATTCGGCGGTGCCAGCGCAGGGTGGCACGGGCGCGGTGGTGGTCTTACTGGCGGCACGCTGACAAGTTAGGCCGGCAAAGAGGAAGGCCTCGACTGTCGCCACCCCATCGCCTTGCCGAATAACCGACAAAAAAATTCAAGTTACTGACGTGATTCGGCTCTACTCCAAGACATCATGAGGTAGCAGGTTTTTGTAGAGGATTCGCCCATCCTCATCCCACTCAGGCGGAGATAGATCGAGCTGCGCCAGATCGACAGCACAGTCTTTGGAGTCCAACGTAGCCAAACAATCAACAAGGAACGCGCGGAAGGAATCGAGATCAAAGTCCTTGGGCCTGCGTTTTCGCATTGCCAGGTTGTCGACAGAACGCATCAATGCAGATTTATAGGCAGCGAGCTGCCCGTCGGCATCCAGAAACCGCACGTCGTTCCAGAACAGCTGACCCACTGAGAGAAATCGCTTTTCCCCTTGGTGATAACGCGTAAGTTTCGCCAAGACCTGTTGTTCTTCGATCAATTCCGGCGATGGGTGCAAGGGGTACATTTCACATACAAACGTATATGTCTTGACAGACTCGCCGAACGACCTGGGCCGCAAAGCGTCATCCAGAAAACGCTCTAACCGAAGCGTGTCCAGCAACCAAAGACCATTACGAAGATTAAATCGCCAGCCAATCCTCAGATCCGTAGCTCGCTTGCAGTTACTGGGCCAAACTGGGAACTCTTTAAATTCCATCTCTCGCCCGTCCTGAGCATCCATGCCATCGAGTCCAAGCTTAATGCACTAGCAGCTTCACGGATTTCCGATGGAACTGACCAACCTCAACTATTGCCGCAAAAGCCTCTCCTTGATAATGCCGGCTCGACTTTGCTGTTATGGAAGGAACGTGAAACCTTCAAGCGATGCGATTGGCCTCGCGCACCGGGCCGAGCTCATGCAGCAACGCGGTCGCATAGCTACCAGGCATCAGCCCGAAGCGTAGTTCCAACGTCTGCGCATCCTGCCAGGTCCATTGCAGATCAGCGGCCCGCTGGCGAAGCGCGCGGCGCTCCTGCTTCAGGTGTGCGGCTTCCAGGCCGGCGCGCAAGGCCGGGCCGTCTTCTTCCGAGAGCACGCGCAGTTCCAGCGCCGCGCAGTCGCCTTGCGGGCGCAGCTCGCCTTCGCCCCATTGCGGGCCACTGGGATGGATGTCGAACGTGGCCAATCGCTGCGCCAGCGTGTCGTTCCAGGCTTCGGGCCCGAACACGCTGCGGCTGCCGGCCAGCATCCAGACTTCGCCTTCCAGTCCGCGCTCCCAGCTGCCATCGGCCACGCGCGCGGACAGCACGCGATTGAACAGTTCCGAGCGGGCGGCCGAGAGCAGCATCGAGCGCTGCTCGCGCTTGACCCGGCGTCCTTCGAACATCGCCAACGCCTGGTTGACGTTATTGCCGCCGCGGCCGAAACGCTGTTCGCCAAACCAGTTGGGCAAGCCGCGATCGGCGATGGCCTGCAGGCGTTGCTCGATCGTCGCACGCACGCCTTCGACCTGGCGCAGGACCAGGGTGAAGCGATTACCTTCAAGCGCGCCGCGCGGCAGCTTGCGGTTGTGCCAGGCCGATGCGACGACTTCCAGCTGTTCGCTGGCCAGCGTCGCCAACTCCGGTGCCACGCGCTTGGGCAGGTGCACGCTGAAGCGCTGGGTGGTGACCGCATGGCGATCCTTTAGGCCCGCGTAGCCGATCCCAACCTCGCCGATGCCCGCCCACTGCGCCAAACGGCGTGCGACCTCGGAGGTGGTCAGGCCGCGCTTGCGCAAGGTCAGCAGCAGGTGTTCGCCCTCGCCATGGGCGGCGAAGCTGTCGATCTCATCGACCTGGAAATCTTCGGGCTTGCTGCGGAATACGGCCTCCAGCACGGGAGGGCCAAACGCCAGCGGAAGGCTCACACCCGCACCAGCAGCACGACCGCCTGCGCGGCGATGCCTTCGCCGCGGCCGGTGAATCCCAGCTTCTCGGTCGTGGTCGCCTTGACACTCATCGCATCGGCCTCGATGCCCAGTACCTGCGCCAGGTGCGTACACATGGCCTGCGCGTGCGGGCCGACCTTGGGTCGTTCGCACATCACGGTGACGTCGGCATTGCCCACCTGCCAACCGCGCGCGCGCAGCAGGCCATCGCAATGCCGCAGAAAATCAGTGCTGTCAGCATCTTTCCACTGCGGATCGCTCGGCGGGAAATGGCGGCCGATGTCGCCCAGGGCCAGCGCGCCCAGCATGGCATCGCACAACGCATGGATGACCACGTCGCCATCGCTGTGGGCCAGCACGCCGCAGCTGTGCGGCACGCGCACGCCGCCGAGCATCACGTGGTCGCCATCCTGGGCGAAGGCATGCACATCGAAGCCCTGGCCGATGCGGATCTGGGAAATGCTCATCTGATCAATGGTC
The DNA here is from genome assembly GCA_044235875.1 of Pseudoxanthomonas sp. Taxonomy (GTDB): domain Bacteria; phylum Pseudomonadota; class Gammaproteobacteria; order Xanthomonadales; family Xanthomonadaceae; genus Pseudoxanthomonas_A. Next base: position 1,301 of record JBIIHJ010000055.1, on the reverse strand, counting down.
CGAAGCCGACACGCGCAGCGACAGGATGTAGGCAAAGCGATCCATGTCCGCGGGCGTGGTGATCTTGAAATTGGTTTCGCTGCCTTCGATCAGCAGCGGACGCAGGCCCTGGCGCTCCATCGCCATGGACTCGTCGGTGACGTCGATGCCGGCGCCAGCGGCCTCGTCCAGCGCGCGGGTCAGCTGCAGGCGACGGAACATCTGCGGGGTCAGCGCGCGCCACAGCCGCTCACGCGGCTCGGTGCCATCCACGCCGCCATCGTCGCCGGCGCGCTTGAGCGTGTCGCGCACCGGTGCGGCCAGCAGTGCGCCGACCGGATCTTCGCGGCCGCGTTCGATCAGCTGCTGCAGGTCGCCATCGGCCAGGTTCGGCCGTGCCGCGTCGTGGACCAGCACGAAGTCATCGGCACGTACGTCCTCGGGCAGCACCTGCAACGCGGCCAGCACCGAGGCGGCACGCGTGCCGCCACCAACGCAGGCCAACACCGGCTTGCCGTTGAACTCGGTCCAGCCGGGCCACCAAGGATCGTCCGCCGACACAGCCACCACCGCGCCTGCGATCAATGGATGGGCCAGCAACGTGGACAGCGTCCACGCCAGCACCGGCTGGCCACCGACTTCCAGGTATTGCTTGGGGATTTCGCTACCGAAGCGCAGCCCGCGACCTGCCGCAGGCACGATGACCCAGACGCCGCGCATCAGTTGCCCTCGGCCGCCGCGGCGGCTTGCGGGTCCTGCGGATCCTGCACGGCTGGCGTGGCCTGGGGGACGACAGGCAACGGCGAACTGGCCTGCCCTTCGGGCACATCGACCACGCGATAGAACTTCTCGCCGGGCTTGATCATGCCCAGCTCGCTGCGGGCGCGTTCTTCGACCGCGGCTTCGCCGGACTTGAGGTCTTCGACCTCGGCCGCCAAGGCGGCATTGCGCTGGTGCAGGCCCTGGTTTTCCCGGGTCTGGCTGGCCACCTGCGCGCGCATGGTGATCACCTCGCCCGAGCTGCCACGGCCAAACCACAGGTGGTACTGCAGGAAGGCCAGCAGCAACACCAGCACCAGCAGCAGCCAGCGCGGCTTGGCCATCTCAGCGCTCCAGGCAGACGGTGAAATGGCCAGGCGTCACCGTTTCGCTCAGCGCTTGAGCGAAACAAACGCGTTGCGGCCGGCGTAACGCGCGCCCTTGCCCAGCGCTTCTTCGATGCGCAGCAGCTGGTTGTACTTGGCCACGCGGTCGCTGCGGCACAGCGAGCCGGTCTTAATCTGGGTGGCGGTGGTGGCCACGGCGATGTCGGCGATGGTGGT
>JBIIHJ010000273.1:0-5608 GCA_044235875.1 Pseudoxanthomonas sp. | reverse complement strand
GCGCGGGTCCGGCACGTGCCCGGCCATTCTAACGCTTCGGCGCCACGCCGGCTTGCGCCGGCTGGCGTTTTCTGGACTATAGTGAGGACCGCCTGTTGGGGAATCAGGTACATACCGCCATGTTCAAACACTTTCGTACAGCTGCGGCTGTCGCGTTCCTGACCCTTGCCACCTACGCCACGGCGCAGGAACTGGCGGGCGATCACCCGGACACCTATGTGGTGAAGAAGGGCGACACACTGTGGGACATTTCCGCGCGCTTCCTCAAGAAGCCGTGGCTGTGGCCTGAAATCTGGCAGGCCAACCCGCAGATCGCCAATCCGCACCTGATCTATCCGGGCGACATCATCAGCCTGGCCTACCTGGACCGCGTCGCGGTGCAGTCGGGCCCGCGCCAGGATGCCCCGTTGAGCGGCGTGCCGCTGTCGGACGTGGAGCCGTTCCTGCGCAACATGCGCATCGTGGACAGCTTCGAGGAGCTGCCCTACGTTGCCGGCCTGCAGGATGACCGCCTGCGCGCCTTTGGCGACCAGGCCGTCTACGCGCTGGGCCTCGAGGCACCCCAGGTGGGCCAGCGCTACGCCGTGGTCCGCCCGACCAAGCTCTACGACGAGCCCAAGCCGAGCACTGACCTAAACGCCAAGGGCGACTACATCCGTGGCGAAGGCAGCCTGTGGAAGCAGACCGAGGTGCCCAACGAGCACAGCGACTTCCTGGGTTACGAGCTGGAGCAGATGAGCATCGGCACCGTGACCGCAGTCGATGCCGACGGCAACGCCACCACGCTCAAGCTGGAAGGCAACGGCCGTGAAGTCCGCGCTGGCGATCGTCTGATCCCGGTCGAAGCGCAGCCGTACGACCTGCAGTTCTTCCCGCACTCGCCCAAGACCGCGCTGGAAGACGGCAAGGTCCGCATCATGTCGGTCGCCGACACCATGGCCTACGGCGGCGAGCACGACGTGGTCGCCATCTCCGGCGGGAGCCGCGAAGGCCTGGACAACGGCACCGTGCTGTCGATCTGGCGCCCGGGCAGCTACAAGCTGGACCCGTTCCATGGCGAGACCTCGCGCGTGGCCGAGACCAGGAAGGCCGGCCAGGGCCGCAACAAGATGCCGGACGAATACACCGCGCACGTGATGATCTTCAAGACCTACGAGAAGGTCAGCTACGGCCTGATCATGGAAGGCTCGGCACCCTCGCGCGTCGGCTACTTCCTGCGTGATCCGGACGCCGGCCAGCCCACCACGGCAACGGCCAGCCTGCACTGAGTTTTCAGGCTTTTCCTACGCAGTACCGCGACGGCGCCCGAGGGCGCCGTCGTTGTTTCCGGGCCAAGCTGGCGGCATGGACGACGAGACCCGCGCACTGCTGACCCTGATCCTCGCCGGCGGCGCCACCGCCCCGCGTCGCCAGCTGCTGGAAACACACGGCAGCGCCGTCGCCGTGCTGGCTGCCGGTCCCGGCGCCTGGCGCACGGCGGGCCTGGACGACAAGCGCTGCGCCCGCCTGCGCTCACCCAGCGGGGCGGCGCTGGACCGCTGCGAGGCCTGGCTGGCGGGGCCCGCGCACCAGCTCCTGCACTGGCAGCATCCGGACTATCCGGCGCTGCTGCGCCAGAGCCCGTCGCCACCGCTGGCGTTGTTTGTCGAAGGCGATGCCGATCTGCTCTGGCATCCGGGCGTAGCCGTGGTGGGCAGCCGTTCGCCCACCGCAGGCGGACGCGACAATGCCCGCACCTTCGCCCAGGGACTGGCGTCAGCCCGGTTGGTCGTCTTCAGCGGTATGGCCGCAGGTGTGGATGCAGCGGCACACCAGGCCGCTTTGGCCATGCCGGAGGGTCGGACCGTGGCGGTCGTCGGCACCGGCCCGGACATTGCCTATCCCGCCGCCCACGCGCCGCTGCGCGAACGGCTCGTGGCACAAGGGGCGGTCGTGAGCGAGTTTCCGCCCGGCACTGGAGCCCGCGCCGGCCACTTTCCCAGCCGCAACCGGTTGCTGGCCGGGCTGAGCCTGGGCACGGTGGTGATCGAGGCAGCCGAGCGCTCGGGCGCGCTGATCACCGCCCGCCAGGCCGGGGAAGCCGGGCGCGAAGTCTTCGCCCTGCCCGGCTCGATCCACAACCCGATGGCCCGCGGCTGCCACCGCCTGATCCGCGACGGCGCCACCCTGGTCGAGCATCCCCGAGAGGTCGTGGATGGCATCGCCACGCTGGCCGGCGAACTGGCCGACGCCCTGCGCCAGCGGCTTGCAAGCGCCGGCGGGCGCCCCCATCCACTGGCTTCTGCGACGCACGTGTCGCTGGATCCGGACTACCAGACCTTGTGGACGGCACTGGGCCATGACCCAACCGGTATGGATGCGCTGGTCGCCCGGACCCGATTGACGACCGCCGAGCTGTCCTCCATGCTGCTGGTCATGGAACTGGATGGGCGGGTCGCGGTCGAACACGGGCGCTACTCACGCAGATCGTAGTTTTCCCACCTCCACAGTGCTTTGGAAGCACAGGCCGAGGGCAATGAAAGAGAGCATCCTGGACGTCCTGCTGTATCTGTTTGAACACTATTTCACCGAAGACGCCGACCCGGTCCGCGACCGCGACTCTCTTCAGAACGGCCTGATCCAGGCCGGCTTCAGCCCCACCGAAATCAACAAGGCCTTCGATTGGCTCGATGCGCTGGCCGAGCAGCGGCCTGCCGCCACCGAGCCGCGCGTGGATGGGCCGATCCGCATCTTCCACGGTCCCGAGCTGGAAAAACTGGACGTGGAAGGGCGCGGCTTCCTGATGTTCCTGGAGCAGCACGGCATCCTGGACGCGGATCAGCGCGAGCTGGTGCTGGATCGCGCCATGGCCCTGGACCAGGACGAACTGGACCTGGACGACCTCAAGTGGGTCGTGCTGATGGTGCTGTTCAACCAGCCGGGCTCCGAAGCGGCCTATGCCTGGATGGAAACGCAGATGTTCGCCGATGAACCGGAACCGGTTCACTGACGCTGTTGGCCTGACTGCCGGTCACCCCGGCACCGCATGGATGCCGGGGAAGGACGTTGACGCAGTGGTATCTCAATCGTGACGGCCAGCCGCAAGGTCCACTGACCGCTGAGGCGCTGGCCGCGCAATTCCGCGCCGGACAGATCCAGACCCATCAACTGGTGTGGCGCCAGGGCCTGCCGCAGTGGCAGCCGATCTCGAGCTGCCTGGCGGAACTGGGGGTGGTCCCGGCGTTCCCACCACCACCACCACCGCTTCCATCAAGACCAACGTCTGCCGCCGGGACGGTTGCGCCCCGGCGTGGCCTGTCCGGCTGCGCGATCGTCGCGCTGGTCGTGGCTGCAGGCGTGGTGCCGGTCGTGGCCATCCTGGCGGCCATCGCCATCCCGGCTTATCAGGACTACGTGGCACGCGCAGCAGTGAGCCAGGCAATCGGCGCAGCACGGACCGCAAAGCTGGAACTGCAGATGGCGATGATCGGGCAACCATCGGCACAGTGCCCACGCAACGGCCAGGGCGCGCTGAAGGCGCCGGAGGACTACGCCGGACACGGCCTGGCCAGCATCACCTTCGCCCGATTCGAAAGCGGCGACTGCGGTCTGCAGCTGGTACTGCGCCAGCCGGAGCATCGCCAGCTCGACGGCAAGCGCATCTGGCTGGAACTGCAGCCCGGCCTGACCGGGGGCTGGCACTGCCATGCCGAACTGCGCGACAAGTTGCTCCCGGCCAGCTGCCGCAGCCAGTCCCCCTAGGCCTGCCGGGAGGACTGGGGTACCGTCGCGCCGGGAATTTCCACTAGAAGCGGGAAACGAATGTCGAACTGGTACTACGCAGACCGTGACCGTCAGCGTCACGGCCCGATGGAGGGTGCCGCGCTGGCGCAACTGTTCCGTGATGGCCGCATCGGCCTGGACGTGCTGGTCTGGCGCGACGGGCTACCGCAGTGGCAGCCGCTGAGCGAACTGGCCGGTGAACTCGGCCTGCTGGCCGACGCGCCACCGGTGACGCCCGAGCCGCCCAGCCCCGCTCCGGCGTTCGACCCGGCGCCTGCATCGGCCGTCGAAGCAGCGATGGACAACCGTGCGGTCTTCACCGCCGGCGAGCCGGCCGCGCAGACCTGGGCGGCCAGCACGCCGATCCATGCGACGCCGCAGGAGATGGGCGATCGCTCGCCCTACTCGGCGCCGAGTGCATCGCTCATGGCACATAGCGACGTGGTCGTGGGCGGCGAAGTGATCTATGCGGGGTTCTGGAAGCGGGTGGCCGCCTACACCATTGACTCGCTGATCGCCGGGCTTGCGATCGCGATCGTCAGCGCAATCCTCGGCGGCATCATGGGCGCGGCATTCGGACTGCGGGGCGGCCTGGAATCGGGCGGCTTTCTCGCGATCCAAGCCGTCACACAGGTCGTCAGCCTGGTGCTGGGTGCTTCCTACTTCGGCTATTTCCACTCCTCCAGCAGCCAGGCCACGCCGGGCAAGATGGCCGTGGGCATCAAGGTGGTCAATCCCAGCGGCGAGCCGATCAGTTTCATGCGTGGCTTTGGTCGCTATTTCGCCATGCTCGTCAGCAGCCTGACCCTGTGCATCGGCTTTGCCATGGCCGGCTTCACCGAGCAGAAGCGGGCCCTGCACGACATGATCTCCGGCACCCTGGTGGTGGATCGCTGGGCCTTCACCGACCAGCCCGAACGACAGCGCCCCGAGCTTGGCGGGGTGACCATCGCGATCCTGGTCATTTTTGGCGCCTTGATGGTGGTGGGCGTGGCGGTGCTGGGCATCGCGATCGCCGCATTGGCCTCCCGCGGCTTCGGTCACTGACCGGTCATGCCTGAACGCCGCGCTTGACAGCCGGCCCAGCCGCGTGATTCCACTATAAATAGCGAAAAGCTGAACGCCCGGCGCCGCAAGGCCCGGGCGTCGCCTTCTGTCCCCCATCCATCTGGCGCACACTCGCCGCCCCGCGCGGCCTGTACCGAACCGAACTGAAACCCATCTGATGCCCAAGCACCTGCTCATCGTCGAATCGCCGGCCAAGGCCAAGACGATCAACAAATACCTCGGCAAGGACTTCACCGTCCTGGCCTCGTACGGGCATGTGCGCGACCTGGTGCCGAAAGAGGGCGCGGTCGACCCCGACAACAACTTCGCGATGCGTTACGACCTGATCGAGAAGAACGAAAAGCACGTCGAAGCCATCGCCAAGGCCGCCAAGGGCGCCGACGACATCTATCTGGCGACCGACCCGGACCGCGAGGGTGAGGCGATCAGCTGGCACATCGCCGAGATCCTGAAAGAGCGCAACCTGATCGGCAACAAGCCCATGCACCGGGTGGTGTTCACCGAAATCACCCCGCGTGCGATCAAGGAAGCCATGACCAAGCCGCGCGCCATCGCCAGCGACCTGGTCGATGCGCAGCAGGCCCGCCGCGCGCTGGATTACCTGGTGGGCTTCAACCTGTCGCCGGTGCTGTGGCGCAAGGTCCAGCGCGGGCTGTCGGCCGGCCGCGTGCAGTCGCCGGCGCTGCGCATGATCGTCGAGCGCGAGGAGGAGATCGAGCGCTTCAAGCCGCAGGAGTACTGGACCCACGCCGCGCAGTGCGTGCACCCGCAGCAGGCC
>JBIIHJ010000307.1:0-4885 GCA_044235875.1 Pseudoxanthomonas sp. | reverse complement strand
CTGCAGCGTGGCGCCATAGACCATGAAAAAGAACGTCAGCAACACCACCGCAAGCACCGAGGCGACCATGCGCGGGGTGGCGGTCAGGGCGCGATAGGGATCATCGGCGGTGCGCATCACCTGCGGACGCCGGCCGGTATCCCCCGATGCGGCGCGGGCGAAGTTTTCCGCAGCCTGGTTGGCGTCGTGGACCGGCTTGGCCAGCATCTGCAGCTTGGGCGCGAGTTGGCGCAGTTCGCGCGGTGCGGCCTTGGCCCAGGCCGCCGCCGGCGGCACCATCTGGTAAGCCAGGGCGGCGGTGGCTGCCAGGCCCAGCACCAGGACAAACACCGCGCCCAGGAAGCGCGGCACATAGAGCTTCTGTAGGCCGCGGATCAGCGGGTTGCCGATCAGGGCAAGGAAACACGCCATCAGCACCGGCAGGATCACCGCCTGCGCCGCCCACAGCGTGTAGCCACAGGCCAGAAACGCCAGGATCACCAGCGACAGCGGACCACGCGGACGCGGTGCCGGTGGTGCGGGGACAGGGCTGTCCGGCGCCTGGTCGGGCGGTAGCTCGGAAGACGGGGGGGCCATAGTGCGGCTCAGCGTTCGGAAACGTCGGTGGCTGCCTCGGCCGGGCGCGGTGGCTGCGCCGCCCACTGTTCGGTTTCGCCATGCGCTTGTGAAGCGCGCGGGTAGGAGGCGATGCGCGGTGGTGCCTGCTGCCCGCCATCGGCCGTGGCCATGCCTGCGGCGCGCGTGGTGGCGGCGTGCTGTGCGGCTTGCAAGGCCGCGTCATCTGCGCTGCTGGCGGCCTGGCCAGTCGCGGCGGCAGCCTGGTGTGTCGCGCCGGCTGCCGCTTGCGCGCTGTCGGCGGCTTGCCCGGCCTTGTCCGCGGCCTGGTCGGCCTGCCATGCGGCGACCGCGGCCTGCAGCGAAGTAAATACGCTCGACATCGAGCCAGCCATCTTCAACCACTTGGCCGCGCCCATCGCGCGCGAAGGCCGTGTCTGTCCGGTCAGGAAACCCAGCCCGAGCCCGACGGCGACAATCCGCCACGGCGTCCAGCCCCGGTGCCAGTGCTTGACCAGCGCATCGGCGTGTTCCACGGTCTGCCGGCGCCGGCCATCGACCAGGGCTTCGGCGCGCGTCACGCGATGCTTGAGCGCATCGAACTTCATGGGGTCCCACTGCCGATCGGCACGGTCGCAGCCTCAGGCACAGGCAGCGCGCTGGAGGTTTCGTCCTGCTCGTCCTCGCCAAAACCCAGCGCCTTGAGCTGGCGGCGGGTGGCTTCCATGCGGGTGTGTTCGAAGTAATGCAGTGTCATGAACACTCCCAGCCCGGTGATCGCCAGGCTCAGCGCCGCGGCGATCGACAGTGCCGACAGCCACGACAGGCCAAGCCGTTGCAATAGCGCGATCAGTGCGCCCATCAGCAGCAGCCAACTGGACACGCCAAACACTGCAGCTACTGACATCCACACCATCGCCCGCGCCAATGCGACGCGGGCCAGCGCGAAATCGGCCAGGACAAGCGAGCGCATCGCGCGCGCCGTATCCACGGCCGAGCCAAGGCCTTCCTTACTGGCCTTGCCAACGCCGCGCAGGCTTTCTTCCAGCGACGGCGGTGGATCGGGCCGGTCGGCCCGGTCGTTGTCTGCTTGGCTCACGCGTCTCCCCCAGCGCAGTTGCGCGGATCAGTCGCTGCTGCGGCCCAGCTTGGCGATGACCCAGCCGGCGGCCAGGGCGATGCCGAAGGACGCCAGCGGACGCTCGCGGATCAGCTCGGCGGCGCTGTCGATCAGGTCGCGGCCCTTCTCGACCAGAGCATCGACCTGCTCGCGCGCGGCTTCGCCACCGTATTCGGCGGCACTGATGCCGGCCAGTGCGCTGTCGGACAGTTCCGACTTCACCTGCGCCTTGCCCAGCTTGAGTTCGTCGGTCGCCACGCCGGCTGCGCCGCGCACGGCGTCGGAGGCGGCAGAAGCGGCGGACTTGAGGTGTTCCCCTGCTTCGCCCAGGGTGCTCTTGAGGTTGTCTGCAGCGGTCGGAATGGTCATGGGGCGTCTCCTGGACTTGGTCGATATGACTGCACCGACCTTACCGCAGGGCGGCATGAACGCCCTGTTAGTTTGGGCTGGCATCTGTGCGCGTGGACCTAACGTCAGCGCATCAGCAACTGGCCTTCGCCTCGCCCGTTGCGCCACAGCGTCAACACCAGCTGCGCAGGCGCCTTGCCGAAGCTGGAGCGGAAGCTGGCCAGGTCGGTGAAGTTGCCGGTGTTGCCGGCAAAGACGATGTCGCCCGGACGCAGTCCGCTGTTCCAGGCACGGCTGCCCTGTTTGACGTCGCCGACCTGCACGCCGCCGTTGGCGCCGCTGGCGCGCAGGGTCTGGCGCGTGCCTTCGTCCAGCTCATCGAAGGTGGCCCCGGTCAGGCGCGGGTCCAGGCTGGCGCCGGTGACCTGCCGCAGCTGTTCCTTCAGGGTCGCGGCCAGCTTGAGCGACTTGCCCGCGCGGCGCACGTCCAGCGTCACCTGGCTGCCCACGCCCTGCAGGCCTTCGAAGTTGTGCAGCGCCGCGCCGCTGTCGATGCGCTGGCCGTTGGCCTGCAGCACCACGTCGCCGGTCTGCAGGCCGGCGGCCGCGCCGGCCGAATTGGGATACACGCCGGTGATCAGCGCGCCGCGCGGTGCATCCAGGCCCAGGCCATCGGCCAGGCGCTGGGTCAGGTCCTGGGTCGTTACGCCCAGGGTGCCGCGACGGACCACGCCCTTGTTGGTATAGAGCTGCTCGGCGATGTTGCGCGCCAGGTCGATCGGGATCGCAAAGCCCAGGCCGATGTTGCCGGCCATCGACCCGGACGGATTGAAGCTGGCCGTGTTGATGCCCACCAGCTGGCCCTGCAGGTTGACCAACGCGCCGCCGGAGTTGCCAGGATTGATCGAGGCATCGGTCTGGATGAAGTTCTGGAAGCCGGCCACCGGGATGCCGCTGCGGCCCACCGCCGAAACGATGCCCGAGGTCACCGTCTGTCCCAGTCCGTACGGATTGCCCACCGCCACGACAAAATCGCCGACCTGCAGCTGGTCGCTGTCGCCCAGCGGGATCTGGGTCAGGTCCTTGGCCGGGATCCGGATCAGGGCCACGTCGGTATCCGGATCCGAGCCCAGGAATTCGGCCTCCACCGTGCGCCCGTCGCTGAGCGTCACCGACACGCCATCGGCGTTTTCCACCACGTGGTGGTTGGTCAGGATCAGGCCGCGCTGCGCATCGATCACCACGCCCGAGCCCAATGCGCGCTGCACGCGCTCGCGCGGCATGTTGGGCATGCCGAACAGCTCGGCAAACGGACCCAGCGGGCCGGCCACGCGCACGGTCTGGCGGCTGTACACACTCACCACCGCCGGGGTCACGCGCTTGAGCATCGGCGCCAGCGAGGGCAGCGGCTGTCCGGCCACTGCTGCCGGCAGCGCGGCGGCCGTGGTCGGCAGGATCGCGCTGGAGGGTGGCGCGTCTTCGCGTGCAAATGCCGGCCGGTCCAGCGTCTGGAACAAACCAAGGGCGACAAAGCCACCAAAGGCGGCGGCAGCGGTCAGGGCAAGCAGAGTGGGCAATGGGCGCATGGTGGCGTCGGATGGCGGGTCGTGGAGGGCGGGGCGGCAACGCGCTGTGACCTGTCTGCGACAGGGAGCGCACTGCCAGCGAGGAACCTGAACGAGTGTGCTGTCCGCCGCCTAAACCCGCAATGAAACCGGCACCCCGGGCACCGTGGTCGCTCCACGCGGGGCGCAACGCCAGGTTCCAAGCAAATCGGCACCAAGGCGGTTGACACTGCCCCAACGCAGGATTAACGTCGCCGGCTTGTGGCCCCAAGATATAGCGAAGGGGTCGCGTGACGGCCCCAAGCGGTAGGGTTTTGCTTGGGAACACCAGCGCCACCGGGGATCCGGCGCATGCAGCAGGTCGTGACCGCGGGATGGAAGTCCCGCACCACCGTCGGCAAGACCATCGCAGCCCCTGCGGGTGGCCCGGCGCACGGCTATCCGGCCCTCGCCCAGCAGACCCCGTCATCCACCTCACCACGCTCCCGTGCGATCACGCGCGGCGGCATCATTTTTACTAGGGAGAGCTCCAACCCATGAGCACGGTGCGCCTCGAGGCGGTCAAGAAAGAAGAAGCAGCGCGCGTCATCCCGATGCAGCCTGCGTCCCAGGACATCTGGGACAAGAAGTACCGCCTGAAGAGCAAGTCCGGCGAGGCCATCGATGCCGACATCGACGGCACCTACCAGCGCGTGGCCCGCGCCCTGGCCGATGCCGAGCCCACGGTCGAAAAGCGCACCTACTGGTACGAGCGCTTTGTCTGGGCGCTGCGCCGCGGCGCGATCCCGGCCGGCCGCATCACCTCCAACGCCGGTGCCCTGGAACACAAACCGGCCACCAGCACGATCAACTGCACCGTGTCGGGCACCATCACCGACTCGATGGACGGCATCCTGGAAAAGGTCCACGAAGCCGGCCTGACCCTCAAGGCCGGCTGCGGCATCGGCTACGAGTTCAGCACCCTGCGGCCCAAGGGCGCCTTCGTCGCCGGCGCCGGTGCCTACACCTCCGGCCCGATGTCCTTCATGGATATCTTCGACAAGATGTGTTTCACCGTGTCCAGCGCCGGTGGCCGTCGCGGCGCGCAGATGGGCACCTTCGATGTGTCCCACCCGGACGTGAAGGATTTCATCCGCGCCAAGCGCGAGGATGGCCGCCTGCGCCAGTTCAACCTGTCCCTGCTGATCACCGACGGCTTCATGCAGGCCGTGGATGACGATGCCGACTGGCCGCTGGTGTTCCCGGTCAACAAGAAGGAAAGCGCCGACATCGACCTGGCCGACACCGCCAAGGTCGT
>JBIIHJ010000272.1:0-5622 GCA_044235875.1 Pseudoxanthomonas sp. | reverse complement strand
AGCGGCTTGCGGGTGACGTTCTTGCCGGTCGGGTCGCCGATCATCCCGGTGAAGTCGCCGATCAGGAAGATCACCTGGTGCCCCAGGTCCTGGAACTGGCGCATCTTATTGAGCAATACGGTGTGGCCGATATGCAGATCCGGCGCGGTCGGATCGAAACCGGCCTTGATGCGCAGCGGCCGGCCGCTTTCCAGACGCTGCTGCAGTTCTTCGCGCTTGAGGATTTCGTCGGCACCGCGGCCGATCAGTTGCAGTGCTTCTGCCTGTGACACGTGACTTCCCAAAAAAGAACACGGCTGAGCCGTGATGACAAAGTTGAACGCTCAGTTAAAGCGAGGTTAACGGCGGGCCGGCTGAAAAAACCAATCGGCTCAAAGGTTTGACCTGTCCCTGATGCCTGTCTATGGTAGCCCGATTGGGCCTTCCACTTGGGCCCCAGGGTGAAGACATCGATGCAGACACACGGGGATGGCAGCCGCCGCACGCAACGGTTCCGCGAACGACTGGACGTCCTTCGAGAGTCAGCTCTGCATCGCCATGTGACCCAGCACCTGCCCGCGGGCCGCTGGACACGGCGGCAATGGATCCACGCTTCGCTATTCACCACGATCGGCATCATGGTCGCCACGATCGTGCCGGGCTTTTCCAGCGCGATCCAGCCGCAGATCAAGCCCTTGGCCACCGTGCCGCTGGCCCTGCCGCAACTGGATGCCACCAAGGTCTCCGCAGCGCCCGGCGACAACTGGCAGACGATCAACGTGCGCCCGGGCCAGACCCTGAGCGCGATCTTCGACGACATGGGCGTGCCGGCGACCACGCTGCACCGCATCCTGGACAACAAGGACGCCGCCGCAACGCTGCGCCGCCTGCACCCGGGCGATGAACTGGCATTCGACATACCCGAGGGCGGTGCGCTGCGCGCCCTGCGCTACGACCGCGACATGGCCACGCGCATCCAGCTGGATGTCACTGACGAGGCGGTCAAGGAAAAACTCATCAAGCGCGATGTCAGCACCCGTACCGCGGTGCTCAGCGGCAAGGTCGGCAACTCGCTCAACCGCGCCGCGCGCAAGGCCGGCTTGACCGCGGCCAACATCAACGCGCTGACCGACGACATCTTCAAGTACGACATCGACTTTGATTCGGACCTCAGCGCCGACGATCGTTTCAGCGTGGTGGTCGAGCAGACCTGGCGCGAAGGCCAGCTGGTCGCGACCGGCCCGGTGCAGGCGGCGACCTTCACCATCGACGGCAAGCTGCACTCGGGCTTCCGCTTCGCCCGTCCGGGCGGCCAGCCGGAATACTTCACCGCTTCGGGCAAGCCGCTGAAGAAGAGCTTCATCCGCATGCCGATCCCGTACGCGCGGCTGAGCTCGCGCTTCGGCGCGCGCAACCACCCGATCCTGGGCAAGATGCGCATGCATAAAGGCGTGGACTACGCCGCGGCGACCGGCACGCCGATCATGGCCGCCGGCGATGCGCGCGTGCAGTTCATCGGCCAGCAGAACGGCTATGGCAACGTCGTGATTCTGGACCACGGCCAGGGCCGCACGACCCTGTACGGACACATGTCGCGCTTTGCCAAGCTGCATCGCGGCGACCGCATCGCCCAAGGCACGCTGATCGGTTACGTCGGTTCGACCGGCATGGCCACCGGCCCGCACCTGCATTACGAATTCCGCGTCAACGGCGTGCACCGCAATCCGCTGCAGGTGACGCTGCCGCCGCCCGAGCCGCTTGGCGGGCCGGTGCTGGCGCAGTTCAAGACCCAGACCTCCAGCGCGCTGGCGCGCATCCGCACGGTGGAAAGCGCGATCTATGCCGATGCAGCACCGGCACCTGCCAGCACCAGGACCCTGGCCGAGGCGCTGGACGCTTCGTCCAAGCGCAGCAGCAAACAGTGACTCCGCCGGCAGCGCCACGTGCCGGCGGACCGCTGGCGCGCAAGCCAGCGCTTGGCGACCTCTATCTGGGGATGATTTCCGGGACCAGTGCCGACGGCATCGACGTGGCGCTGGTGCGCTTCGACCCAGAGCCGCAACTGCTGCTGGGCCGCACCTATCGCTGGGACGACGAACTGCGCAACCGGCTCATCGAGCTGGGCCAGGGCGGCGAAGCGACCTCGCTGGACGAGCTGGGCGAACTGGACGTCCAGGTTGGCCAGGCCTTCGCCCACGCTGCCGGGCGGCTGATCACCCAGTCCGGCCTGGATCGCGCCCAGGTGCGCGCGATCGGTTCGCACGGCCAGACTGTGCGCCACCGGCCCGATGGCACGTTTCCTTTCACCTGGCAGATGGGCGATGGCAACGTCATCGCCGAGCGCACGGGCATCCCGACCGTGGCTGACTTCCGTCGCCGTGATGTGGCCGCCGGTGGCCATGGCGCGCCGCTGATGCCGGCCTTCCATGCGGCGATGTTGCATGCGCCGTCCGAGGACCGCGCCGTGCTCAACCTCGGCGGGATCGGCAATCTGACCCTGCTGCCGGCCAGCGGCGCGGTGCGCGGCTTCGATACCGGCCCGGCCAATGCGCTGCTGGATGCCTGGTGCGAGCGCCACACCGGCCAGGCATTTGATGCCGGCGGTGCATTCGCGGCCAGTGGGCAGGTCGATCCAAAGCTCCTCGACAAGCTGCTGGACGAGCCCTGGTTCGCCCTGCCGCCGCCCAAGAGCACCGGGCGTGAGCAATTCCACCTGGCCTGGGTCGAAGCCAAGCTCGGCAAGTCCAAGGCCAAGCCGGCCGACGTGCAGGCCACGCTGCTGGAGCTGAGCGCGGTCACCATCGCCGACGCCCTGCGCGCCACCCAGCCGGACACCAAGCGGGTCATGGTCTGCGGCGGCGGCGTGCACAACCCGCTGCTGATGGAACGCCTTGCGGTGCGACTGGCCGGGATCACGGTTGAATCGACCGAGGCCCACGGCCTGCATCCGGATTACGTGGAAGCCATGGGCTTTGCCTGGCTGGCGCGCGAAACCCTGGCCGGTCGTCCCGGCAACCTGCCCAGCGTCAGTGGCGCCAAGGGCCTGCGCGTGCTCGGCGCGCTGTATCCGGCCTGATTCCGCTGTGGAAGCGCCGGGCCGTCAGGCCAGTCTTGCAGCCTGGAGGATTGGCCGACGTCGGGATTGAAGACATTGCGCGAATCGAACCAGCGGAAGGCACCCAGCTGCGAAGCAGGCGCGTGCCATGGGTGGCCGACATTGTGTTCGGCCGCCTACCGGCCGCAGCGGGCGTCCAGGACCTCATGCATCGCTTCTTCCAGCGCACCGCGTGGGTACCGGGCCGCACGATAGTCATGGCCCAGGACGTGGCAGAGCAACTGCCCGTCATCAAGCAAGTGCAGCACCGGCGCATCCAGCAAGGGCGGCTGGCGCTGGGACCCGTCCCGGTATTGGCCTGCGGCGCAGAGCGAATCGAACAGGATCCCTGCAGATCCATCGCGAACTGGACATGCCCGCCGGCCTGCGCGCATCTGCGCTGACGCGTTTGTGGAGCCGCCTCCACGCCACCGCGATGATGCGATGCGATGTGAAGGCTAGAACCGCGCGCCCTGCGGCACCGCACGCAAGGCGGCGATCGCATCGGAAAGCGCATCCACCTCCGGATCGCTGAAGCCACCGCGCACTTCGGATTCCATTGCAAACAGCCCATGCTCGAGCAGGCGCGAGATGGTTTCGTCAACGCTCCAGCCACGTGCCGTGGCGACGCGCTGGATGCGGTCGGTCAGGATCGGATCGAGATTACGGATGAGCAGGTCGGTCATGGATCGAAAGCCTGATGCACGGCGTCTGGGCCGCATCATGCCTCAGTTCCATAGCGCATTGATCGCAATGTCGAATGCCGAACCCAGCCTGCTGGCAGGCACCGGCCTGCCATGCATCAGCCTGTGGAGGCGGGCTGCAGCCGCCGAGACCGGGCTGCCAGCAGCGCGCAGAGCAGCAGCGCCGGGATGCCGATCACGGCCGTGCCGGTGAAGAACAGCGAATAAGCCTGCATCAGGGTGTGGCCCTGCTCCAGGGTCTCGACCGCTACACCGGAGAACCCCTTCAACACCTTGCCCAGCAGGGCGTAGAACGAACTCAGCAGTGCGTACTGGGTGGCGGTATAGCCGACATGGGTGAGGCTGGACATATAACCCACCAAGGCGACACCGGCGTAGCCACTGCAGAAATTGTCGATGCACATCACCGCCGTGAACACGCCCTTGTCCGCGCCGTGCAGGGCCAGGTAGGCGAAGGCCAGATTCGAACCAGGTCCCAGGATCGCGCCGGTGATCAGCGTGGAAAGGAATCCGAACCGAACCGCCCACAACCCCGCCGCGGCGATCCCCAGGATCGTGGCCACCAGTCCGATCGAGCCGCGCACCGCGCCGACGGTTTCCTTGTCGATGCCCAGATCGGCGTAGAACGGATTGCTCATCGGCCCCATCAGGAAATCCGGCAGGCGATACAGGCTGATGATCAGCAGCATCAGCAGCGCCATGCGGCCGTGTTGGCGGAAGAATGTCAGAAACGGGCCGATCACCGCGTCGAACAATCCGCGTGC
This sequence comes from Pseudoxanthomonas sp., assembly GCA_044235875.1. Taxonomy (GTDB): domain Bacteria; phylum Pseudomonadota; class Gammaproteobacteria; order Xanthomonadales; family Xanthomonadaceae; genus Pseudoxanthomonas_A. The sequence goes on along the minus strand of JBIIHJ010000272.1, from coordinate 1,081 downwards.
CGACATCAGCGAGGCATGGGGCGTGGCGGCTTGGACCAGCGAGGCCACTGGCTCGCGGGCCATGAACACCGCCAGCATGCCCACGCCCATGAGCAACGCCATCACCTGGTAGGACACCGACCAGCCCGCATGTGCGGCCAGGATCAGGATCAGCGAATCGGTCACCAGCAGCGCGCCGCGATACCCGAGCGTCGAGGTGGACGTGAGCAGGCCCTGCTGTGCGCCGCTGTCGGCGCTTTCAATGCGCCAGGCGTCGATGACGATGTCCTGGGTCGCGCTGGCAAAGGCGGCCACCAGCGCCAGCGCGCCAAACACCAGCAGCTGGTCCAGCGCCAGTCCAAACAACAACAGCTCACCCTGTCGCGGCTCCACCAGCGCCATGCCGACCAGCGCCAGCGCGGCCACGGCTTGGGAAAGCAGCATCCAGCCACGCCGACGGCCCAGCCAGCGCCCCAGCACCGGGGCGTCGAGCTTGTCGACCACCGGCGCCCACAGGAACTTGAGCGAGTACGCCAGGCCCACCCACGACAGGAACCCGATCATCGACAACTCGATGCCGTTCTCGCGCATCCAGAAGCCCAGCGTATTGCCGACCAGATAGATCGGAATGCCCGAGCTGAAGCCCAGGAGCAGCATCACCAGCACCTTGGGCTGGCCGATGTTGCGCATGACCAGACGCCAGCCGCCGCGGGGTGCCTCACTCATCCGGCGTAATCCACGACAAACGGGGCATGGTCGGAGAAGCGCTGCTCACGGTAGATCGAGCAGGCCTGCAGGCGCGCGCGCAGCCCCGGCGTCACCAGCTGATAATCGATCCGCCACCCGACGTTGTTGGCGCGCGCCGCGCCGCGGTTGCTCCACCAGGTGTAGTCCTCACCGGTCGGGTGCAGCGCGCGGTAGGCATCGACCCAGCCACGGCCGTTGGCGGTGTCGGCGTCTTCGGCCGCGTCGGCGCACAGGCCGTTGAGCCAGTCGCGCTCGGGCGGCAGGCAGCCGGAATTTTTCTGGTTGGATTTCCAGTTCCGGATGTCCAGGGCCGAGCGCACGATGTTCCAGTCGCCGCACAGCACATACTCGCGGC
>JBIIHJ010000271.1:0-5629 GCA_044235875.1 Pseudoxanthomonas sp. | reverse complement strand
CCGCAAGCGCACGGTCGAGAGCCTGGAGCGCCAGCTGTCCGAATCGTGCAGTGCCTGTGGCGGCCGTGGCACGGTCAAGACCACCGAAACGGTGACCTACGAGATCTTCCGCGAGATCACCCGCGCCACGCGCCAGTTCGAAGCCGCGCGCCTGCTGGTGATCGCCTCGTCGCAGGTGGTCTCGCGCATCACCGACGAGGAGTCGCAGGCGGTCGCCGAGCTGGAAGAATTCCTGGGCAAGTCGATCCGCTTCCAGGCCGACGCGCAGTACCTGCAGGAACAGTTCGATGTCGTGCTGCTGTGAGGCATGGGGTGGCGACGCTGCGGGTGATGATTCAGGCCTTGGCGTGGCGTTGATCGTCATGCTGTTAGTCGAGTCTTCCCCCGGTCCGCGGTTCTCCAGTCCCCCCTGATGCCGATTGCTTTCCACCACCGCCTGCGCGTGCTGCGCCGCATGGCCTGGTACGCGCTGGCCGTGGTGCTGGTCGGCGTGGCCGTGGTGCTGGGCGTGGCCAGCCAGCTGCTGCCGCTGGCCGAGCATCATCCGGACCGTGTCGCGGCCTGGCTGAGCCAGCAGGCGGGGCGGCCGATCACCTTCCGTACGCTCAAGACCGAGTGGACCCGACGCGGCCCGCTGCTGCAGCTTGACGGGCTGCAGGTCGGTGCCGGGCCGGGGCAGACCGAGGGCTTGCAGATCGGCCAGGCCGAGGTGCTGGTGTCACTGTATTCGGGGCTGCTGCCGGGCCGTGCGTTCACCGAGCTGCGCCTGCGCAACATTGCCCTGGAAGCCGAGCGCGCCGACGACGGCAGCTGGGCGATCCGCGGCTTTCCCGGACAGAAGCCTGGTGGCGATCCGCTCAAGGCGCTCGATGGGCTGGGCGAGCTGCAGGTGGTCGATGGACGCCTGCACGTGCTGGCGCCTTCATTGGGCTGGGACCTGCAGCTGCCGCGCATTGACCTGCGCCTGCGCGTGCAGGGGCGCGACGTGCGCGCCGGCGTGCGCCTGCAGGGCAGTCGCGCAGGCGGCGAGCCGATCGAGGCCTCGGCCCTGTTCGATCGCCAGACCGGTGATGGCCGTGCCTACCTGCAGGGCGAGGCGATCGCGCTGGCCGACTGGCAGGCGCTGTCCGGCCTGGCCGGCATGCAGCTGCGCGGCGGCCAGGGCGATCTGCACGCCTGGGCGCAGCTCAAGGACCATCGTCTGTCGCAGGCGCAGGCCGACCTGGCCCTGCAGCAGGTGCAGCTGGCCACGGTCGATGGCACAGCCAGCACGGCGTTCGAGGAAGTTCGCGGTCGCGTGCGTTTCCAGCTGCTGGCCGATGGTTGGCGCCTGGACGTGCCGCAACTGCGGCTGGGCGCCAAGGGCGGCAGCCAGGGCGTCGATGGCCTGACGCTGGCCGGCGGCGCGCGTTCGGCGCTGGTGGCCGAGCGCATCGAAGCCGCGCCGCTGCTGCAGGCGCTGGCGATGAGCGACCGGATCAAGCCGTCGCTGCGCAGCTGGCTGCAGCAGGCCAAGCCGCATGCGGCGCTGTCCAACGTGCAGGTGGCTGGCACGGTGCAAGGGCCGCTGCAGCTGGCGGCGCAGATTGATGGTGTGGGTTTTGCGCCGGTGGGCCGTGCGCCGGGCCTGAGCGGCCTGGCGGGCCAACTCACGGGCGATGCGCAGGGCGTGGTGTTGGCCTTGAACGAGGCCGCACCGTTCAAATTCGACTGGCCCACCGGGTTTGGCGTGGTCCACAACGCGACCCTGCACGGCACGCTGGTGGGCTGGCGCGAAGGCGCCGGCTGGAAGTTCGGCACGCCCTCGCTGGTGATGGACGGCGAGGATTTCGGCGTCACCGCGCGCGGCGATGTGTGGTTCCAGAACGATTTCACTCGCCCGTGGTTGAACCTCGCCGCCGATGTGCATGACACGCCCGTGCCCTCTGCGCGTGGGTTCTGGGTGCGGCACCTGATGTCCAAAGCGTCGCTGGACTGGCTGGACACCGCGATGCAGGGTGGCACGGTCCGCAACGGCATCGGCCTGGTGGCCGGTGATCTGGACGACTGGCCGTTCCTGCACAACCAGGGCTTGTTCGATGCGCAGGCCGACATCGACCAGGGTCGCATCCGCTTCCAGCGCGACTGGCCGGACATGACCGAACTGGATGCGCACGTGCGCTTCATCAACAACGGTTTCGATCTGAGCGGCAAAGGCAAGCTGGGCGATGTTCCGATCAGCCGGATCAGCGGTGGCATCGCCGACTGGCACGAGACCGTGCTCAAGATCGACGCCGAAGGCGGCGGCGATGCCGCACGCCTGCTGTCGCTGGTGCGCCACAGTCCGCTCGACAAAGCCTACGGCAGCTCGCTCAAGGGCTTGACCGCCGCGGGTCCAGCCAAGGTCGATTACACGATGCAACTGCCACTGCGCAGGGATTCGGCGGTCGAACGCCGGGTCGGCGGCCATGTGCTGCTCGAGGGCGCGCACCTGACCGACAGCACCTGGGATCTGGATTTCACCGACGTGCGCGGTGCGGCGACTTTCAGCGATGGTGGTTTCGATGCACCGTCGTTGAGCGTGCTGCGCAGTGGCCAGCCTGGCCAGCTGGCGCTGCGCGCGGGCACTGCGGCGCAGGATCCGGCCCATGTGTTCGAAGCCGAGCTGCAAGTGCCGCTGACCAGCGACGAGTTGCTGCAGCGGGTGCCGGAAATCACCTGGCTGCAGTCCTATCTGCACGGCCGCTCACCGTGGACGATCAATGTCGGGGTTGGCAAGCCGGCGCAGGCCGGTGGTGATCCACCGGTCAAGATCACCGCGCAGTCCGACCTGGTCGGCACCGCGCTTGCGCTGCCCGCGCCGATGGACAAGCCCGCGGGCAGGCCGCTCGCCACGACCGTGACCGTACAGCTGCCGCTGGAAACGGGCCGGGTCGATGTGAGCTTTGGCAAGCTGATGGCGCTGCGCGCGCAGGAGCGGGCCGGTGCCACCGGCGTGCGCGTGGAGCTGGGCCATGCCAGCATTGTCCAGCCGGTACCGGCCAACGGACTCAGTGCCGGCGGCAACGCCAGCGCGCTTGATGCCGCCGGGTGGATCGCGCTGGCACGGGCCTCGGGCACCGCGCCGGCCGATATTGCCGTGGTCAAGGCCGGTGTGGCGACCGCGCCGCTGACCAGTCCGCAGGCTGTTGTCTTGCCGCCAAAGCCGCCGATCGCGCCGCCGCCGGATCGCAAGCCGCTCAAGCTGCGCGGCATCGACATCACCGCGCAAAAGCTGCTGCTGATCGGCGGTGCGTTCCCCTCGACACGGGTGCAGGTCACCCCGGCCCATGAAGCGCTGGATGTGAAGCTCGATGGCGATACGCTGTCGGGAAGCGTGCACGTGCCCGACGACGAAAACGCGGCGGTGCAGGGCCAGCTGGCGCGGCTTTACTGGGTGTCGGCCACGCCACCGCCGGCCGACGGCGCGGCGGTGCCGCCGGCGCCAGCGCCTTCGGCTTCGGACAAGGGCTCCACGCCGGTGGAGGACGATCTGGATCCGTCCGCGCTGCCGCCGTTGGCGCTGGACGTGGACGACCTGCGCTTCGGCGAGGCCAAGCTGGGCGCGACCTCATTGCGCACCCGCAAGGTGCCCGGCGGCCTGCGTATCGACAGCCTGCAGGTGCGCTCGGCCCAGCAGAAGATCGACATCAACGGCGACTGGACCGGTCGCGGCCGCGCCGCGCGCACGCATCTGGTGGCCAAGGTCGACAGCCAGGATCTGGGCGCGTTGATGGACGGCCTTGGCTTCGCCGGCCGGGTGCGCGGCGGCACCGGCAAGGTGGACCTGGACCTGGCCTGGCCTTCGAGCCCGGCGGGGTTTTCGCTCGGCGGGCTGGAGGGCAGCGCGAAACTGGATGCGCACAACGGCGCGTTGCTCGAGGTCGAACCTGGTGCCGGCCGCGTGCTGGGGCTGTTCAGCCTGACCCAGCTGCCGCGCCGGCTGATGCTGGATTTCCGCGACTTCTTTTCCAAGGGCTTCGCCTTCAACCGCATTGGCGGCGATGTGGCGTTCACCGGCGGCCAGGCGCAGACCGACAACACGGTGATCGACGGCCCGGCCGCCGAGATCCGTATCGACGGCAGCACCGACCTGAAGGAACAGACCTTCGACCAGACCGTCCACGTGCTGCCGCGCTCGGGCAACCTGCTGACCGTGGTCGGCGCATTCACCGGCGGTCCGGTCGGCGCGGCAGTCGGCGCGGCCGCCAATGCCGTGCTGCGCAAGCCGCTGGGCGAAATCGGCGCCAAGACCTATCACGTGACCGGCCCCTGGAAGGATCCGAAGGTGGACGTCACCGAACACGACGAATCGGCTTCGGCCACGGACGCCGCGACGCCTGTGCAGACGCCATCGCCATCACCCCCGGCGTCCTCGCGCTGAACACGCGTGGCTTGCATTCCCCCCATCCAGCCCGATCATTGAGCCCATGAGCACATCCGCACTTGCACTTGCCGAATCCCGCCTGCTGGTTCCCGCGGGCCTGGATCAGACCGGTTTGGATCGCGCCTTCGGCACCCTGCTGGGGCCGGGCATCGACTTTGGCGACCTGTATTTCCAGCACGCGCGCCGCGAGAGCTGGACGGTCGAAGACGGCATCGTCAAGGACGGCGCGCACTCGATCGAACAGGGCGTCGGGGTGCGCGCGATCTCCGGCGAGAAGACCGGCTTTGCCTACTCGGACGACATCAACTCGGCCGCGCTGCTGACTGCGGCCGGTTCGGCCCGCGCGATCGCGCGCGACGGCGCCAGCCACGTGGCGCGCACGCTGGTGCGGGGCCAGGGTCGCGCCCTGTACGCGCCGGAAGACCCGGTCGATGCGATGGACAACGACGACAAGGTCGCCGCGCTGCGTGCGGTGGACAAGTTCCTGCGCGCGGCCGATCCGCGCGTGCAGCAGGTCAGCGTCAGCCTGTCCGGCGGTGTCGATACCGTGCTGGTGGCGCGCAGCGATGGCGTGCTGGCTTCGGACGTGCGCCCGCTGGTCCGCTTGAACATCCAGGTGATCGTCGAGCAGAACGGTCGCCGCGAATCCGGTTACGCCGGCTACGGCGGGCGTTATTCCTACGCCGAGCTGTTGGGCAATGGCCGCCCGGAGGAATTCGCCCGCGAAGCCCTGCGCCAGGCGCTGGTGAACCTGGAAGCGGTCGATGCGCCGGCCGGCGTGATGCCGGTGGTGCTGGCCTCGGGCTGGCCCGGCGTGCTGCTGCACGAAGCGGTCGGCCATGGCCTGGAAGGCGACTTCAACCGCAAGGGCACCAGCGTCTACGCCGGCCGCATCGGCGAGCGCGTGGCGTCCAAGGGCGTGACCATCGTCGACGACGGCACGCTGGAAGGCCGCCGCGGCTCACTCAACATCGATGACGAAGGCGAGCGCACTCAGTGCACCACGCTGATCGAGGACGGCGTGCTGGTCGGCTACATGCAGGACAGCCTCAACGCACGCCTGATGGGCATGGCGCCGACCGGCAATGGCCGCCGCGAGTCGTTCGCGCACCTGCCGATGCCGCGCATGACCAATACCTACATGCTGGCCGGCCAGCACGATCCGCAGGAAATGATCCGTTCGGTCAAGAAAGGCCTGTACGCGGTCAATTTCGGCGGTGGACA
>JBIIHJ010000270.1:0-5638 GCA_044235875.1 Pseudoxanthomonas sp. | reverse complement strand
CGGCATTGCACTAAGAGGGTGCAAGCCCGCCCCCGGACACTGAATCTCCCGCATTCAACGACTCCGCAGGACCTGTGACCGACGCACCCACCCCGGATGCCCTCAGCACCCCGGTGGCCTGGGCAGATGCCAACGGCACCGTCCTCGGCGCAAATGCCGCGTTCGCCCGCTGGCTGGGCGTCAGTCCCCGGCGACTGGTGGGGCGCCCCCTGGCCGCATTGGAAATGGATGGCGATGCCATGGCCCGCTTCATGGACAACACGGACCGCGACCTGCTGCGCCTGCACCGGGTCGCCTTGGGCTTTCCCGGCGAGGCACCGCGTTTTGCCGAAGGCTGGTTGTCCCGGACCGATGCCGGTGGTTGGCTGATGGAGGCCCACCCGGTCGATGATTTCCCCGCGTTGGACCCGGCCCAGGCGCTTCCCAGCGCGTTGGCGGCGGCCCTGCGCGGCCTGGCGCATGAGCTGCGCAATCCGCTGGCCGGCCTCAAGGGCGCCGCCCAGTTGCTGTCGCGCCGCGCCCAGCACCGCAATGACAACGACGACGAGCGCGAGCTGATCGGCCTGATCGAGGCCGAGGCCGAGCGTCTCAACAATCTGCTGGACCGCCTGCTGTCGCCTGCCTCGCAGCACCCGCATGCGCTCCTGAACATTCACGCCGTACTGGAGCGCGTGCTGCGCCTGGCCGAGACCGAAAGCAATGGCGATGTGACCCTACAGCGCGACTACGACCCCAGCCTGCCGGAGTTGCGCGGCGATGCCGACCGCCTGACCCAGGCGGTGTGGAACCTGGTCGGCAATGCCATGCAGGCCGGCGCCAGCCTGATCACCCTGCGTACGCGCGTCGAGCACGGCCTGCGCATCCACGACCAGATGCACGCGCGCGCGCTGCGCCTGGAGATCATCGACGACGGCCGCGGCGTGCCTGAAGAGCTGTCCGAGCATCTGTTCCTGCCGCTGGTCTCCGGGCGTGCCGAAGGCAGCGGCCTGGGCCTGGCGCTGGCCCAGCAGGTCGCGCGCGAGCACCGCGGGTCGCTGGGCTTCCGCTCGCGTCCGGGGCACACCGTATTCACCCTGTTGTTGCCGCAGTCGCGCGACGCGGGCGAGGAGGGACATCATGTCCATTGAAGACAACCAGCGCATCTGGGTGGTCGATGACGACCGCTCGGTGCGCTTCGTGCTGGCCACCGCGCTGCGCGATGCCGGCTATGACGTGGACGGCTTCGACAGCGCCGCCTCGGCGCTGCAGGCGCTGGGCACGCGCGGGGTGCCGGATCTGCTGTTCACCGACGTGCGCATGCCGGGCGAAGACGGCCTGAAGCTGCTCGATCGGCTCAAGCATGCGCATCCGCAGTTGCCGGTGATCGTGATGTCGGCCTATACCGACGTGGCCAGCACCGCCGGCGCCTTCCGCGGTGGCGCGCAGGAATTCCTGTCCAAGCCGTTCGACCTGGACGATGCCGTCGCCCTGGCGGCGCGCGCCTTGCCGAGCATCGACAGTGGCGAGGCCGAGCTGGCCGAACTGGTGCCGGCCTCGCCGCGCGGCACGCCGGAACTGATCGGTGACACCCCTGCCATGCGCGCCTTGTTCCGCGGCATCGGCCGTCTCGCGCAGGCGCCGCTGTCGGTGCTGGTCACCGGCGAAACCGGTACCGGCAAGGAGCTGGTCGCGCGCGCGCTGCACAACGAGTCGCCGCGTTCGCGCAAACCCTTCGTGGCGCTCAATACCGCGGCCATTCCGGCCGAGTTGCTGGAAAGCGAATTGTTCGGCCACGAGGCCGGCGCCTTCACCGGTGCCCAGCGGCGCCACATCGGTCGCTTCGAACAGGCCGATGGCGGCACGCTGTTCTTGGACGAGATCGGCGACATGCCACTGCCGCTGCAAACCCGTCTGCTGCGCGTACTGGCCGAGAACGAATTCTTCCGGGTCGGTGGGCGCGAGCTGATCCGCGTGGACGTGCGTCTGGTTGCCGCCACCCATCAGGACCTGGAAGGGCTGGTCCAGCAGGGGCGCTTCCGCGCCGACCTGCTGCATCGCCTGGACGTGGTGCGCCTGCAGCTGCCGCCGCTGCGCGAGCGACGCGGCGACGTGCCACGGCTGGCGGAGAACTTCCTGGCCCAGGCCTGCCTCAAGCTGGGCACCACCGCCAAGCGCGTGGCGCCGTCGGCGCGCGAGGCGCTGCGTGCGCATCACTGGCCCGGCAACGTGCGTGAGCTGGAAAACGTGTGCTGGCGCCTGGCCGCACTGGCGCCGTCGGACACCATCACCGTCGGCGATGTCGAGCAGTCGCTGACCCATACCGTGCAGCCGGCCACGCAGGGCGCCGGCGAATGGGACGCGCTGCTGGGCCAGTGGGCGCGTGCGCGCCTGGCCGAAGGTGCCGAAGGCCTGCATGCCGAGGCGCGTGCACGGCTGGACCGCATCCTGCTGGAGGCGGCCCTGCAGTTCACCAACGGGCGCCGCGCCGATGCCGCCGCGCGCCTGGGCGTGGGCCGCAACACGGTGACGCGCAAGCTGGGTTCGGGCCGCAAGCGCAGCTGATCCGCTGTCGGTCCGCCGCTCGCCGCGCCGCGCGTGCGATGCGGTGAACGCGGCAGATGCCGGGCACGCGGGGGTGCGGGGCCATGGCGCGATTGTCATGCCGCGGCGCAATGCGTTCATTGCAACTGAACGCAGGCGCCGCTAGCGTTGCCGCCTCATGCATGTCGCCCGTCACTTTCGCTGTCCTCCCACCTTGCCGGCGCTTGCGTGCGTCCTGGTCCTGACGGCCTGCGGTAGCGCGCCGGCCCCCAAGCCGCTGCCTCCGCCCCCGACCGTCGTCGTTGCCACGCCGTTGGCCAAGGAAGCCCAGGCGGTCATGCGTTCGGCGTCGGCCAGCCTGGTCAGCGGCAAGCTGACACTGACCCCGGAGCCTGGCGGCGTACGCATCGCCGGCACGATCGGTGGCCTGCCGGCGTCAGGGCGCTTCGGTTTCCACGTGCATGAAACCGGCGACTGCAGCGCGGTCGATGCCAGCAGTGCCGGCGGCCACTTCAATCCTGGCCACCAGCCGCACGGCAGCGCCAAGCTCGGCGCGCACCACGCCGGCGACATGGACAACCTGGTGAGCGACGCCGAAGGCATCGCCCATGTGCAGCTCCAGTTGGGAGGCGTGATGCTGGGCGGCGGCGGGGCGACGGACATCGTCGGTCGCGCCCTAGTCGTGCATGCCGACCCCGATGACTACGCCACCCAGCCAGCCGGCAAGTCCGGCGCGCGGGTGGCCTGCGGCGTGATCAAGGCGATCCGCTGAACGCATGCGTCCTGCATGCCCCCGACCGACGTAATGAAGGAGACAGACCCATGCGATTGACCCAGACCCTGCTGTGTGCGGCCACCATGCTGGCCCTGGCGGCCTGCAGCAAGCCCGAACCCGCCGCTGCCCCGGAGCCGGTCACCGCGCCGGAAACTTCCGCACCGGCGGCCACCACGCCCGAAGCCAGCACGCCCGCCGCCGCGAGCACGGCCAAGGTCACGCTCAAGGCCACCGAAGGCAACAAGGTCGCTGGCGAGCTGAGCTTCATGTCGATGGAAGGCGGCGTACACGTCACCGGCACCATCACTGGCTTGGCCCCGGGTGAACACGGCCTGCACATCCACGAAAAGGGCGATTGCAGCGCGCCGGACGGCGCCAGCGCCGGCGGCCACTTCAATCCGGATGGCGTCGACCACGGCCAGATCACCGCGCAGGTGCACCACGCTGGCGACAGCAACAACATCACCGCCGATGCCGACGGCAATGCACCGGTCAACCAGATGCTCTCGGCCAACGTGGACATCGGCAAGGGCGACAAGTACGACATCGTCGGCAAGGGCGTGATCGTCCACGAAAAGGCGGACGACTACAAAACCCAGCCGACCGGCGATGCCGGCGGCCGTCTGGCCTGTGGCGTGATCGAGGTGGCCGCCGCGCCGTAAGGCCTGGGCCGAAGGCCGGCGCCGCGCACGCGCGGCACTGGTGGCAGGCTGTCAACGCACGAGGCGGCCAATGGGCGCCTCGTGTCGTTTCAGGCGGGGAGCTGCTTTATCGGAAGCGCGCGCTCAGGCGTTCAGATGCGCGCACAGGTCGCCATCATCGGGGCAGTGCGCATAGGTCACCGGAATGCCATGTGCATCCAGCACGGCGGCCAGCTGGCGTTGGCGCATCAGGTAATGCTCGTAGCCCCGGCTCAGCCGCTCCGGATCATCGGTGGCCGGCGCGTTGCGCTTCTGCCACGCGGTGGTATCGAGCAGGGCCATGCGCACTTCGCCATCGGCATAGCGCAGCAGCGGCTCTGGCGGCGCGTCCAGCCATTGTTCGTCTTCCGGCGCCAGCAGCGCAGTCTCGATCAGCGGCCACAGCCCGTCCAGGTTCTGGTGCTGGTACTGCAGAGCCATCATCGCGGCCAGATCGTGCAGGGTCATGAAGCGCACGTGCTCGACCCTGGCCCCCAGGCCCTCCTGCAGCTGCAGTGCGGTATCGGCGCCGGCCATGCCGCGCTCGATGAGCACTTCTTCCAGCGCTTCGCCCACCGCATCGACGTCGGCCGGCGTGCCGCTGAGCAGGAACGGCAGCACCCGCAGTGCCCCGCCAACCAGATCCGGATCGGCCTGGAACGGTAGTGGCACCGCGCCATCGGCAGCGGCGCCAAAGGCAATCACGCGCGGTCCCTGGTCGCGGCCCGGCGCCCGCTGCCGCAGCTCGTCCAGGCGGCGATGCAGCGGCCAACCCGGGCGCAGCGCTTCTGCAGGATCGAAGTGCGCGGCGGCCAGGGTGAGTTCGAGCGTGGTGATCTGCGGCACCAGGCCGACCAAGTCGCGGGCGATCTTCTCGGCCAGCGTGCCGGCCTCTTCCTGGGACAGCGCGGCCTGGCGGGGCGGGGCGCCACCGGCCAGTTCCAGGGCAACCAGGCCCATCACCTGCGCGGTTTCATGTGCGTGCGTCATGCGGTTGATCGTGTGTGGCGGCAAACGTGGACCCATTCTAGCGACCCTGCCTGTCATCGCCGTGACCACCGCGCGGCCACGGCGCATTCACGCCCCAGCGCGGAAGGTCAACGCCACACGTGGCCGGCCCGCGAGCACGCCGCTACACTTCGCCATACGCCTGCGCATGCGCAGGTCCCTCTTCGAACACGGCCGTCCACCGAGGTCCCTCCATGCCAGTTGCCCGTCCCGTCGCCATTCTCGGCGGTGTCCGCATTCCGTTTTGCCGCCAGAACACGGCCTATTCGGACGTTGGCAATCTGGGCATGTCGGTCCGCACGCTGGGGGCGCTGGTCGAGCGCTTCGGCCTGCATGGCCAGGTCCTGGGTGAAGTGGCGATGGGCGCGGTGATCAAGCACGCCAGCGACTGGAACCTGGGCCGGGAAGCCGCGCTCTCCTCCGGCCTGTCGGCGCTGACGCCCGGGATCACCCTGCAGCGCGCCTGCGGCACCAGCCTGGACACCATCGCCTACATCGGCAACAAGATCGCGCTGGGCCAGATCGAGTCGGGCATCGGCGGCGGTTCGGACTCCACCTCGGATGTGCCGATCGTCTACGGCAAGAAGCTGCGCGCGCGCCTGCTGGCCGCCAACCGCGCCAAGACGCCCAGGGACAAGGCCCGCGCGCTGCTCAC
>JBIIHJ010000269.1:0-5643 GCA_044235875.1 Pseudoxanthomonas sp. | reverse complement strand
AGGCCTTCCGCAAGCGGTCTTTCAGGGCTGCGCCAAGAGCAACAGAAGAGTACGCGCGCGCATGATGCAAGTCGGTAGGATGTTCCCGTATTAACATTTGTGTCGCCCCGGTGAGACTGCCTGGGTTTTCCTGCCGCCCATTCCCCGGAACCTGATGTCCGCTTCCCCTGCAAGATCGCAGTGGCTGGACTGGCGTCTGCCGCTGCTGACGCTGGCCATCCTGCTGATCGTCATCCTGCCCACCCTGTTGCTGCAGCAGCTGTTCTCCAGCGCGCTGAATGCATCGGCGTGGGTGACCCACACCCACCAGGTCGAATCCCAGGTCAACGCGCTGACCGTGGAGCTGCGCGAGTCCGAGGAATCGGCCATGGTCCTGGCCATGGGCGTGGAAATGCCCCGCGCCCGGGAGCGTCTCAAGGCGGCCCCGGCCAACCTGGAGTCCATGCTGGCCCAGCTCGAAACACTGACCCGCGACAACGCCGCCACCCAGGTGCGCCTGGGCCGGTTGCGGGAAATCCTGAGCCGGCGCATCGCCCTGGCCGGTGAGCTGCCTCATGCGGCATCGGCGCGTCGTGCCGACATCCTCAACCAGCTTGCCTTCCAGTACGCATCGCATCCGCTGTTGCAGGAGATCCTGAGCCAGGAGGGGGCCCTGCAGGCGGTCCGGGCGCGCCAGTTCGAGGAGCGCCGGGAGCAGGTGAAGTGGCTCAGCTGGGGCGCGATGGGTTTGCAGTTGCTGCTGCTGGCCTTGATCACCCTCCTGCTGGGTCGCCAGATCGGCAGTCGCCTGAGCGCCGAGCAGGCCACCTGGCGCGCCGATGCGCGCGCCTCGGCCGTGCTGCAGACCGTGCGCGAGCCCATCGTGCTGCTGGACGCGCAGCAGCACGTGCTGATGCACAACGCGGCCTTCGCCGAGCTGTATGAGCTGGACGAGGACGATGCCGCCCGCAACCATCCCTCGCTCCGTCAGATCAATGCGGCCTGGGATGACGAGGTCGTGCGCCAGCGCCTGGCCGACGTGCTGGCCCGCGGGCGCGAGCTGTGGGACTACGAGGTCCAGCAGGAAACGGTAGGCGGGATGACCCGCGTGCTGCTGCTCAACGCGCGGCGCATGTCCCTGCCTGACCGCAGCGATGATGCGGTGCTGATGACCCTGAGCGATGTCACCACGCAGAAGGCCAGCCAGCAACGCATCATCGACCTCAACCGCCAACTGGAAGGCAAGGTCGAGCAGGTCTCGGACGTCAACCGTGAACTGGAAGCCTTCAGCTACTCGGTCTCGCACGACCTGCGCGCGCCGCTGCGCCATATCTCCGGGTTCGCCGACAAGCTGACCCGGCACATGGGCGATGCCGCCGACGAGCGCAGCCGCCATTACCTGCAGGTGATCGGCGATTCGGCCCGGCGCATGTCCTCGCTGATCGACGACCTGCTGGTCTACTCGCGCCTGGGCCGCAGCGCACTGCGCCTGCAGGCGGTGGACATGCAGTCGCTGGTGTCGGACACCCGCGCGATGCTCGATGCCAACGTCAGCGCCGACAAGCATGCGCTGCCGTTGCGCGTGGAGTGGGACATCCAGCCGCTGCCGATCCTGGTCGGCGACGAAAACATGCTGCGCCAGGTCTGGCAGAACCTGCTGGGCAACGCGGTCAAGTACAGCGGAAAGCGCGAGGTCGCGCAGATCGCGGTGGGCTATGGCCTGGACGAAGAAGGACACCATCACTTCTGGGTGAAGGACAACGGCGCCGGCTTCGACATGGCCTACGCGGGCAAGTTGTTTGGCGTGTTCCAGCGCCTGCACAAGAGCAGTGAGTACGCCGGCACGGGCGTGGGCCTGGCCAGCGTCCGTCGCGTGTTGTCGCGCCACGGCGGCCGGGTCTGGGCCGAGGCCGAGCCCGAGCAGGGCGCCACGTTCCACTTTGTCATTCCCAATGCGCACGACGGCGTTGAGCAGTTGCGCGCACCCACTCCTTCAGAGTTCCTCTCATGACCGGTTCCATCCGTACCATCCTGCTGGCCGAAGACAGCCTGGCCGATGCAGAAATGGCCATCGACGCGCTGCGCGAAGCCAACCTGGCCAACCCCATCGTGCACGTGGAGGACGGCGTGGAGGCGATGGATTACCTGCTGCGTCGTGGCGCCTACGCCGACCGTGCCGAGGGCCTGCCGGCGGTGCTGCTGCTGGACATCAAGATGCCGCGCATGGACGGCATGGAAGTGTTGCGCTCCATCCGCCAGGACGAGTCGCTCAAGGCGATGCCGGTGGTGATGCTGTCGTCCTCGCGCGAGGAGAGCGACCTGATCCGCAGCTGGGACCTGGGGGCCAACGCCTACGTGGTCAAGCCGGTGGACATCGACCAGTTCTTCACCGCGGTCAAGACGCTCGGCACCTTCTGGGCCGTGTTCAACGAAGCGCCGGGGCAGAGCTGAGCCAATGCCGCAGAGTGCCGCACCCATCGGTCCGGTCCGGATCCTGCTGGTCGAAGATTCGCCAGAGGATGCGGAGCTGACCTCCGAGCAACTGCTCGAAGCCGGTCTGGAAGCCGAATTCCAGCGAGTGGATTCGGAGGCCGAGCTGGTGCAGGCGCTGGAGCTGTTCAAGCCCGACCTGGTGCTGTCGGATCTGAGCATGCCGGGCTTTTCCGGCTACGACGCCCTGCGCGCGGTGCGCGCGCTGGAGCCGCCGGTGCCCTTCATCTTCGTGTCCGGCACGATGGGCGAGGACACCGCGGTGCAGGCGTTGCGCGATGGCGCGGCCGACTACATCCTCAAGGACAAGACCGCGCGCCTGCCCTCGGCCGCCGCCCGCGCGATCCGCGAATCCCGGGGCCAGCGCGAACGCGAGCGCGTCGAGAAGGAACTGCTGCGCTCGCAGCGGCTGGATTCCATGGCCATGCTGGCCGCCGGCCTCAGCCACGATCTGCGCAACATCCTGCAGCCGCTGCTGATCGTGCCCGACCTGCTGGCCATCCACAGCGACAACCCCAAGATCCACAAGCTGGGCGAGGTGATCGCCGAGTCCGGCCGCCGCGGCCATGAGATGGCCGAATCGATGCTGTCCTTCGTCCGCGGTGCGCGCAAGGCGCGCGAACCGGTGGCGGTGGGCGAACTGTTCCAGGCCGTGCAGGTGCTGCTGCAGGGCAGCCTGCCGGACAAGGTAAAGCTGGACCTGCAGGCGCCGGCCACCGCGATGGAGATCGACGCCAACTACGTCGAACTGCAGCAGGTGCTGATCAACCTGTGCCTCAACGGCATCCAGGCCATGCCGGCCGGCGGCACCCTGACCCTGACCGCGCGACAGGTCG
The DNA here is from genome assembly GCA_044235875.1 of Pseudoxanthomonas sp. Lineage (GTDB taxonomy): Bacteria > Pseudomonadota > Gammaproteobacteria > Xanthomonadales > Xanthomonadaceae > Pseudoxanthomonas_A. The sequence goes on along the minus strand of JBIIHJ010000269.1, from coordinate 2,338 downwards.
AAGAAGCCGGCGGCGTCGGGGTGTGCATCTGCGTGGCCGACCAGGGCGTGGGCATGGACGACAGGACCCGCAACCAGCTGTTCACCCCGTTCTTCACCACCAAGGAAGACGGCACCGGCCTGGGCCTGATGTCCTGCCTGCGCATCGTGGAGCAGTACCAGGGCCGGATCGAGGTGGACAGCACGCCGGGCGTGGGCACGATCTTTTCGGTGATCCTGCCGCTGCTGGGCAGCGGCGCGGCCACCACGTCGGTGGCATCCGTGCACGGCCAGGGCCAACGCGTCCTGCTGGTCGATGGCGATTCCACGCGGCAGTCCTTGTTGAGTACCGCGCTGGAAAGTCAGGGCTACCGCCCCAGCCGCGCGCCCGACGGCGCCTATGCGCTGCGAGCGGCGGTGGTCGATGGCATGCCGGACCTGTTCATCATCGACAGCGATTTCGTCCTGCTGCCCGCGGCGGCGCTGATGCGCGCACTGGCCCAGCGCGGCTATCGCGGACCGGTGATCCTGCTGCAGGACGCGGCCAAACCCTTCGACCAGGACGAGGTGCCGAGCGGGCTGCCGGTCTACCTGCTCGACAAGCCGCTGGAGATGGGCCAGGTCTTCGAGGCCGTGGCCGAAGCGCTGGCCACCGGGACGCTCTGAGCGGCGCCTGCCCGTGAGCGACAAACCCTTCGCGCCGTCGTGCGAACGCAATCGCGAGCCAATCCTGCAGGTGCTCGCGCCGCTGCTGCGCGCGGCGCGCAGCGTGCTGGAAGTGGGCAGCGGCACCGGCCAGCACGCGGTGCATTTCGCCGCGGCGATGCCCTGGCTGACGTGGCAGGCCAGCGAACGCGCCGAGCACCTGCCCGGCCTTGGCCTGTGGCTGGCCGAGGCCGCCCTGCCCAACACGCCGCCCGCGCTGACCCTGGATGTCGCGCAGGGACCGTGGCCCGCGGTGCAGGTCGATGCGGTGTTCACCGCCAACACGCTGCACATCATGGGCTGGCCGCAGGTGCAGGCGTTCTTCGCCGGTATGGATGGCGTGCTGGCAACGGGCGGGACGCTGGCGGTGTATGGGCCGTTCAACGTCGCCGGCGCCTACACCAGCCCGAGCAACGCGCAGTTCGATGCGTGGCTCAAGGCACGCGATCCGGTCAGCGCGATCCGCGATTTCGAGGCCGTCGATGCGCTGGCGCGCGGCATCGGCCTTGAGCTGATGGATGACCACGCGATGCCGGCGCACAACCGCCTGCTGACGTGGCGTCGCGGCTGAAGCAGCGGCGGTCCGGCAGGGCTGACCTACAATCGGCACCTTACTCGTCCGCAGGGCCGTCCATGCCACGCATCGCCGCACGCTGTCTGTTCGCGACGTTGGGCGCGTTTGCGCTGGCCGGCCAGGCACAACAGCCGACGGCTGACGCCGGCACGCCCACGCCCGAGCAGCTGCAGGCCTTTGCCACCTGCCAGGCACAGCTGCGCACCCTGGCGGCAGGCAGCAACATCGCTGGCGATGCGTTCGACCGCTTCATGACGGGCGTGGTCCCGGACATGAGCGTGCTGCCCTTGCTGGATGCGCAGCCGGAGTTTTCCACGCCGATCTGGGATTACCTGGCGCCGCTGGTGGACCAGACCCGGATCGAGGACGGCAAGGCGCTGCTGCTCCAGCACGCCGACACCTTTGCGCGCGTCGCGCCCGCCAGTGGTGTCGATGCAGCCACCGTGGCCGCGGTATGGGGCGTGGAAAGCGACTATGGCCGCGTCCAGGGCAAGCGGCCGCTGCTGGTGTCGCTGTCCACGCTGAGCTGCTTCGGCCGGCGCCAGGCGTTTTTCCGTGGCGAGCTGCTGGCCACGCTGTCATTGCTGCAGGCCGGCGATCTGACCACCGACGGACTGACCGGCTCGTGGGCCGGCGCGTTCGGGCAGACCCAGTTCATGCCCAGCACTTACCAGCGCATCGCCGTGGATGGCGATGGCGATGGCCGCCGCGACCTGGTCCACAGCGTGCCCGATGCGTTGGCCTCCACCGCCAACTACCTGGCGCGCGCCGGCTGGCAGAGCGGCCAGCCGTGGGGCTACGAGGTGACGCTGCCGGCCGGCTTCGATCCCGCGCTGGCCGGGCGCAAGGCCAAGCGTCCGCTGCGCGACTGGGTGGTACGCGGGATCACGCGCGTGGACGGCAGCCTGATCGAGGCCAGTGACACGCCCGCGGCGGTGGTGCTGCCGGCGGGCGTGGCCGGGCCGGCGTTCCTGGTGTTCCGCAACTTCGATGCGATCTACAGCTACAACGCCGCCGAAAGCTACGCGCTGGCCATCGCGCTGCTGTCCGATCGCCTGCGTGGTGGGGGTCCGCTGGTCGC
>JBIIHJ010000268.1:0-5656 GCA_044235875.1 Pseudoxanthomonas sp. | reverse complement strand
CCTGCGCGTGCACCAGGAAAACGCCGACGCCATCGTCGCGCTGCTTGCCGGCCACGATGCGGTCGCCCAAGTGTATTTCCCGGGCCTGGCCTCGCATCCGGGCCACGCCATCGCTGCCCGCCAGCAGCGTGGTTTCGGCGCGATGATCTCTTTCGAGCTGGACGGCGGCGAAGCGGCCGTGCGCGCCTTCGTCGATGGCCTCAAGTACTTCACCCTGGCCGAATCGCTGGGCGGCGTGGAAAGCCTGGTCGCCCATCCGGCCACCATGACCCATGCGGCCATGACCCCCGAAGCGCGCGCCAAGGCCGGCATCTCCGACGGCCTGCTGCGCCTGTCGGTGGGCATCGAGCTGGCCGAGGATCTGGTCGCCGATCTGCAGGCGGGCCTGGCCCGCGCACAGGCGGTGCAAGCCAGCGCACAGCGGAAACTGGTCGACGCATGAGTGCGGTCGTCCGGCTCAGCACGCGTCGTGCCCCGCGCCTGGCCTTGCTGGGCACCGGCGTGGTGGGCGGCGCGCTGCTTGGGCGTTACCAGCGGCTGCAGGCGAGCGGCGTGGCGTTGCCGGCGTTCGCCTGGATCGCCAATGCGCGCCAGGTGGTCGAAGGCGGTGATGCACTGACCACAAGCCTCGCGCAGCTGCGCGCAGCGCCGGCCAATACCCGCATCGTGCCGCCCTGGGCCGAAGCCGATGCGCTGGATGCCGGCGATATCGTCATCGATGCCACCGCCAGCGACGCCATCGCCCTGCGTCATGCCGAATGGCTGGGCCGCGGCGTGCACGTGGTGACGGCCAACAAGCTCGGCAGCGGCGCGGACCTGTTGCGTGCGCAGGCGATCGAACAGGCCGCGCGCGATGGCAACGCGATCTACGGCGACAGCGCCACCGTCGGCGCAGGCCTGCCGTTGCTGCGCAGCCTGCGCGCACTGGTGGCCGGTGGCGATCGCATCACCTCGGTCGAAGGCGTGCTGTCCGGTTCGCTGGCCTGGCTGTTCAATCACTACGATGGCGCGCGTGCGTTTTCGGACTGCGTGCGACAGGCGCGCGACGCCGGCTATACCGAGCCCGATCCGCGCGTGGATCTGTCCGGTGAAGACGTGCGCCGCAAGCTGCTGATCCTGGCGCGCGCGGCGGGCGTGCCGCTGCAGCGCTTCGATGTGCAGGTCGCCTCGCTGGTGCCGCAGGTGCTGGCCAATGCCGGCGATGCGCAGGTGGACGACCTGCTGGACGTGCTCGATGCCCCGTTGTCCGAACAGCTCGCGGCCGCGCGCCGCGATGGCGCGCAGCTGCGCATGGTCGGCCGCTTCGATGCCACCGACGCCAGCGTGGCCTTGCGCGCGCTGCCGGCCGGCCACGCCCTGTGCGGCGGTGCCGGCACCGACAACCGCGTGGCCATCCACAGCGATCGCTATCCCGACCAGCCGCTGCTGATCCAGGGCCCGGGGGCCGGCGCCGAAGTCACCGCCGCGGCGCTGCTGGACGACGTGCTGGCGCTGCTGCAGGACGCGCGCGCGCAGGCCGCCTGATCCTGCGCCAGGCCGGCGTCTGCCCGGGCGCCGGCCACCGTGCCATCCGGCACCCTCGGACCGATCACCGCGGCGCTACCATGGCGCCGTTGTCGTCTTTCCCCCGAGCCGCACGCGCCTGCCATGTCCGCCGTTTCCGACGATTTCGCCCTGCGCATCGCCTTGCTCGAAGACGACCTGCTGCTCCGCGACCGCGTGCTGATGCCGCGGCTGACCGAATACGGGTTTGCCATGACCGGCCTGGAAACCGCGGCCCAGCTGCATGCGCACCTGGCGACCCACCCGGTCCACATTGTGGTGCTGGATGTCGGCCTGCCGGATGCCGACGGATTTGAGGTGGCCCGCGCGCTGCGCGCCAGCCAGCCGCAGCTGGGCATCGTGATGCTGACCGGACGTGGCGGCACGCCCGACCGCGTGCGCGGCTTGAGCGAAGGCGCCGACGCCTACTTGGCCAAGCCGGTGGAGATCGACCTGCTGGCCGCCACGCTGCACAGCCTGGCGCGGCGCATTTTCGGCGCGGCGGTCATCGCCTCGTCGGCGGCGCCGGCCGATACAACGCGCTGGCACCTGGAGAACGGCGGCTGGCGGCTGGTCGCGCCCGATGGCCAGGCCGCGCCGCTGACCAAGAGCGAGCGACGGGTGCTGGAGCGGTTGTTCGAGCGCGCCGGAGAGCTGGTCTCGCGCGAGGCGCTGGTGGCCACGCTGACCGAAGACGTCTACGGCTTCGACATGCATCGCCTGGATTCGCTGATCCACCGCCTGCGGCGCAAGGTCAACGACGCCTGCGGTCACGCCCTGCCGCTGACCGCCGTGCATGGCGAAGGCTACGTGCTGACGCCGTCGCCCTGAGTCCGTTCGGCGGTCGCATCGGCCGCGGCCCCATGCGCCAGCGGCAGGAAGATGGTGAAGCGACTGCCGCCGCCCGGCGTGCTGTCCACGTGGATGCGCCCGCCGACGCTGTCCAGCAGGTCGCGCACCACCGACAGGCCCAGTCCAGTGCCGCTGCCCGGCGGCTTGGTGCTGAAGAACGGCTCGAACAGCTGCGCCATCACCTGGCGATCCATGCCGTGGCCGGTATCGGCCAGTTCGATGCGCACCTGCGCGTCATCGCTGCCGTGCACCGCGTGGGCGGTGATGCTGAAGTCGCCACCGTCGGGCATCGCATCGCGCGCGTTGGAGGCGATGTTGAGCACCATCAGTTCGAACTGGCTGCGGTCCAGACGCACCGGCAGCGTCTCACTTCCGGGGCGCAGCTGCAGGCGCACGCGCGTGTCGAACAGCTGGCGCAGCAACGGCGCCAGTTCGTTCAAAGCCACGCCGGCATCGAAATCCTCCGGCCGAGTCACATCGTTGCGACCAAAGCGCAGCAGCTTGCCGCTGATCGCCTCGCCGCGACGCGCCGCGATCTCCACGCCTTCCAGGGATGCTTCCAGCAGGCGCTCGCGTTCGCGTGCGGCCACGTCCATGCGATGGCGATCGCCGGCAAAACCCAGGATCAGCGACAGGATGTGGTTGAAGTCGTGTGCGATGCCGCTGGTCAGGCGACCGGTGACTTCCATCTTCTGCGCATGCACCAGTTGCGCCTGCGCACGTTCGCGCTCGGCCATGGTGCGGCGCAGTTCGCGGCTGCGTTGCTGTGATTCGGCCAGGCTCTCGCGCAGGGCCGCCACGGTACGATCCAGGATGATGGTGACCAGCAGGTAGGTGATCACCACCGCGGGCAGATCGCGCAAGGCGCGCTGGACAGTGTCGCCCTGGGCCAGGGCGCGCGCGATGCCGGTGTTGAAGCCGATCGCAAAATCCACCATCAGCAGCGCCCACACCGTCCAGAGCGCGCGCCTGCCCAGCACCAGGCCGGCCAGCGACAGGGTGAGTACGGTGGGCGTGGGATCGATGAGCTGCGATTCGACGCCAGCCAGGGCGAAGGTGATGCCCAGCGACACCAGCTGCGGGGCGATGAACAACACCACTGCCAGGCGGAACCGTCCACGCCGGATCAGCACGATGCCGGCCCAGGCCAGCAGTGCGATCACCAGATCGACGAACACCACGCGTTGGCCGTTGGCGCTGACCTCGTACACCGAGAAGCGCCATGCCCAGTTGAGCGGTAGGACCACGGCATAGAACAGCAGCAGCAGTTGCATCACTGGTGCGTTGCGGCGGTCGACCATGTCGCGGATGGGCGCGGCACGCAGCCAGCGGTTGAAGCGGTTCAACATGGTCCAAGACACGCCTGTGCAGCTCGAAGGCTGGTCGTGTGCTGATGCTGCGGCGTCCATGCGGCAACAGGCGCAAGCCCAGGCCGGTGAGAAGTCGGTGATTATTGGGTGAGATGGCGTGCGTGACAAGAAACCGTCACACGCCCTAGTTTCGCTCTCGACCGGGGGCTGAACATCGCCAGGCGCGCCGAGGGGGCAGCGCGGCGGTCGCGCCATTCGCATCACTCACCAGTAGTTGAAAACGACGGCAGCGCCGCGGCCTTTCTGGACCGCAGCGCTCTTGGCCGATGGGCCGCCTTTGCTGATCGAAACCGAATTCTCGAGGGAACTGATGAACAAGATTTTCAGCCGTGTGTGGAGCCGCGCCCTGCAGCAACTGGTGGTGGCCTCCGAACTGGCCTGCGCCAGGGGCAAGGGCGCGGGTGTGCGTCGCCATGGCCCGGCGCTGCTGGTGCTGTCGATGAGCCTGATCGCGGTGCCTGCATGGGCCGACGGCGCCACAGGCGATCCGGCGACGCCGGCCTGCACGTCGGTGCAGGCGCCGCAAGCACAGCCCAACGGCACGGCCAGCTGCACGACCGATGCGCAGGTTGCAGCTGCACTCGACGACCGCTACGCCAAGCTCAATGCGTCCAGCGACACACCGGACGATGCCAGCGCCACGGGCGAAGGCACGATCGCGATCGGCTCGGGCAGCGTGGTTGAAGGCAACTCCTCGATGGCGGTAGGCGCAGGTTCGGCCGCGATCGGCATCGGCGCCACGGCCTATGGGCAGGGCGCGATGGCCTACGCCGATGCGTCGGTGGCGATCGGCCAGAGCGCCCTGACCACCGGTTTCGGCAACACCGCCATTGGCGCCTCGGCCAGTGCCGAAGCCGAGCAGGCGGCAACCGCAATCGGCGCGCTGTCGGTGGCCAACGGCACCGGTTCCACCGCGATCGGCGGTGCGGCCGAAGCCTACGGCGCTGGCAGCCTGGTCGCCGGTTTCGGATCCGGCGCCAACGGCGAGGCGGGCGTGGCGCTGGGCGCCCATTCGCGCGCGGTGGCTGGGGATTTCAACGTGGCGGTCGGCGGCTACAGCTATGCGATCGGCGAAGGCGCGGTGGGTCTGGGCTCCAACACCCTGGCCCAGGGACGCTACGCGACCGCAGTCGGCTACAGCGCTGCCACGGCGGGCGACAACACGCTGGCCATCGGCGGCAGCCAGTGGCTGGATGCAGACCACGATGGCGCACCGGACATCGGCGAGAGCACCTACGCCGAAGGCCAGAGCGCGATCGCGATCGGCGATACCGCCGGCGCCAGCGGTGCGTACGCGCAAGCGGTCGGCGCTTATGCGAGCGCGCTCGGTCCCAACGCCACTGCCACCGGTGCAATGAGCATCGCCGGCGCCGAAGGTGCGACAGCGACCGGCGCACTGAGCCTGGCCAGTGGTGCCGAATCGACGGCCAATGGCTACCAGGCCATCGCCGATGCCGACTACGGCACTGCGATCGGTGGCAGCAGCTACGCCGGTGCGGTCGGTGCCAATGCGGTGGGCACCGGCGCGACGGCGTTGGGCGAGACCTCCAATGCCTTCGGCTACAACAGCCTGGCGACCGGCTGGGATGCCACCGCGATCGGCACCGGCGCCCAGGCGCTGGGCGCGCACAGCATGGCCAGCGGCTACGGCAGCGTGGCCAGCGGAGACGATGCCATCGCCACCGGCAGCAATGCGCAGGCCTTGGCCATCGGGACGGTTGCCGTCGGTGCCAATGCCCTTGCCGAAGCAGAGGGCGCTATCGCGATCGGCCAGGGCAGCAGCGCCGCGCAGTACGGCACCGCCGTCGGTGCCCAGGCCTATGCCAGCGAGTACGGCAATACCGCGCTCGGCGCAGGCGCCCAGTCGGCGGGATCGCTATCGCTGGCGCTGG
>JBIIHJ010000041.1:0-18400 GCA_044235875.1 Pseudoxanthomonas sp. | reverse complement strand
GCCCGATATCGAATTCGTGAAGTGGCTGACGATCGAACATGGCGTCACCGCGATTCCGCTGTCCCCGTTCTACGAGCACCCGCCGGCCGGCCAGCGCCTGGCGCGCCTGTGCTTTGCCAAGAACGCGGCCACGCTGGATGCGGCGATCGAACGGTTGGTGAAGCTGTGAGCGGCGCGCCGATGCAAGACCTGCGCATCGCCCTGGTCCAGGGCGCGACCCGTTGGCACGATCCGGCCGGCAACCGCAGCTATTACGGTGAGCTGATCGCACCGACCGCGGGCAACGCCGATCTGGTGATCCTCCCTGAAACCTTCACCAGCGGGTTTTCCAACGACGCGATCGACAAGGCCGAGGACATGGACGGCCCGACCGTGACGTGGATCCGCGAACAGGCCTTGCAGCTTGATGCCGCCGTTACCGGCAGCGTGCAGCTGCGCACCGCTGAAGGAGTCTTCAACCGGCTGCTCTGGGCCACGCCCGATGGCACGCTGGCGTATTACGACAAAAGGCATCTGTTCCGCTACGCGGGCGAGCACAAGCGCTATGCGCCTGGGCGCGAGCGGCTGAGCGTGGAGTGGAAGGGCTGGCGGATCAATCCGCAGGTCTGCTACGACCTGCGCTTCCCGGTGTTCTGCCGCAATCGCTTCGATGTCGAGCGACCGGGTCAGCTGGACTTCGACCTGCAGCTGTTCGTGGCCAACTGGCCCTCGCCGCGCCGTTATGCGTGGCAGACGCTGCTGCGGGCGCGTGCGATCGAGAACCTGTGCGTGGTGGCGGCGGTCAACCGTGTGGGCACCGACGGCAACGGCCACGCTTATTCCGGCGACAGCGTGGTGCTGGATGCGCTGGGCCAGCCGCTGGCCGAGGCCGATGCGTCCGAAGGCGTCACCTACGCGGCGGTTTCGGCCGAAGCGCTGCGTGCGCATCGCGAACATTTTCCGGCGATGCTGGATGCGGACGCATTCGAGCTGCGCTGAGACAGGTGCATTCCATCGAGCAGCAAGCACAAGGGCCGCGTCGCGGCCCTTGTCGTTTCAGTCCACTGGCTGATGTTTACTTTTCGAAGCTTAATTCGTACGACACGTAGAACGGCGCGCGCACCGGCACCATCAACATGCGGCCGCGCAGGAATTTCTCCATGCAGATGGCCAGCGGCGTGCTGCCTTCGCGCCAGGTGCGGTTGATGGTGCCGCGCGCGTCCAGCCGCACCACGATCACGAACGGGCTGGTATCGGCATTGGGCGTGGCGCAGACCTTGACGCCTTGCTCCAGCGTGTCGGACTGGGTGATGCGCATGGCCTTGGCCACCTCCGCCGGCAGCGAAGCCTCGTCCTTGTCGGCCTGGGACTTGGCCTGGGAAAAGTTGGCTGGATTCCAGCCTTCGCTGCCGGCGGCGGGCGCCTGTGCGCTTGCAGGCAGGGCCAGCGCGCTGGCCAGCAACGCGAAAATCAAGATGATGGAACGGCGCATGTGGTCCTCCCGGGGAACGCGATGCTCAACGATAGCCGGCGGCCTGCAGTTCGAACAGTTCGGCGTAGCGGCCACCTTCAGCCAGCAGGCTTTCGTGGGTGCCCACCGCCTCGACCTGGCCCAGGTGCAGCACCAGGATCCGGTCGGCCATGCGGACCGACGAGAAGCGATGCGAGATCAGCACCGCGGTGCGCTGCTCGGACAGTTCGCGGAAGCGCTGGAACACCTCGAACTCACTGCGCGCATCCAGCGCGGCGGTGGGTTCGTCCAGGATCATCACTTGCGCCTGGCGCATGTAGGCCCGGGCGATGGCCACTTTTTGCCACTGGCCGCCGGACAGGTCCACGCCGGTCTTGAAGCGGCGCCCGATCAGCTGGTCGTAGCCGGCCGGCAGGCCTTCGATCACCTGGTCGGCCAGGGCGCTGCGTGCGGCCTCGCGGATGCGCGCGTCGTCGTCCATCGCCTCGATCCGGCCCACGCCGATGTTCTCGCCAGCGGTCAGGTAATAACGTACGAAGTCCTGGAAGATCACCCCGACGTTGGCGCGCAGTTCGTCCAGGTCGTAATCGCGCAGGTCGCGCCCGTCCAGCAGGATCCGGCCCTCGTCCGGGTCGTACAGGCGCGCGAGCAGCTTGACCAGGGTGGTCTTGCCGGCGCCGTTTTCGCCGACCAGGGCCAGGACTTCGCCGGCCTTGAGCTCGAAATCCAGATGGCGCACGGCCCAGTGTTCGGCGTCGGGGTAGTGGAAGCCGACGTTCTCGAACACAAAACCCTGCCGGATCGGCTTGGGGAAGGGCACGGGCGTGGCGGGAGAGACGATTTCCGGCTGGATCGCGAAGAAGGAGAACAGATCGTCCAGGTACAGCGCCTGGCCTGCGACCTGCGAGAACCCCACCAGCAGCCCTTCCAGTAGCTGGCGCAGGCGCAGGAAGCTGCCGGCCAGGAAGGTGAGGTCGCCGATCGAAAAGTCGCCGTTGACCGTGCGCCAGGCGATGTAGGCGTAAGCCACGTAGTAGCCCAGCGATCCCAACGCGGCCAGCGCCGTGCCCCAGATCGCGCGGCGCTTGGCCAGGACCCGGTTGGCGGTGAACAGCTTGAGCGAGAGCGTGCGGTAACGGTCGATCAGGAAACGGTGAAGGTTGAAGATCTTCACCTCCTTGGCCGTTTCCACGCTGGCGCCGGTCTGGCGCACGTATTCCAGCTGACGGCGCTCGGGCGTCCACTGGAAGTTGAGCGAGTAGCCCAGCGCGTTGAAGTGCGATTCGCCCACGAACGCCGGCACCAGCGCCACGATCAGCAGCACGATCAGCCACGGCGCGTAGGCCAGCAGGCCGATGCCGAAGCTGATCACCGTGATGGTGTCCTGCACCTGCCCGAACAGCTGGCTGAGCAGGTTCATCCGGCCCATGGTCTGGCGGCGCGCGCGGTCCAGCTTGTCCTGCAGTTCGGGGTCTTCGAAATCCTCCAGATCCAGCGTCGCAGCGTGTTCCATCAGGCGGATGCTGGTGGCGTTGGTGAACAGCTCCGACAGCAGCGTGTCGGCATAGCTGATCAACCGGCCCAGCAGGTCCGAGCCGATCGCCAGAGCGAACTCCAGGAGCAGCAGTTCGAACAGTCGCGTGAGTTGTCCGCTGGCCAGTGCCGTACCAAGCGAATCGAAATGCACGCCGGCACCGACCAGGCGCACCGCCTCGTCGATGATCAACTTGCCGACATACAGCGTGGCCACCGGCAGCAGCGCCTTGACCAGGCGCAGGCCCAGGCTGCCGATGGTCAACCACGGGCTGGTCGACCACACCATGCGCAGGAACGGCGGCAGGTTGCGCATCGCATCGAAGCGCTCGCGCAGGCTGGGACTTTTGCCGGTTCGCGCGGCGGGGGAGATCGGTGGCATGCGCGCTATTGTGCGGCCGCGCCGTGCCATCACCAGTGAAACGGGTGGGCAGCTGATGCCGGGAATTGCCACGAGGGGGGCGGCCCGCCTTCAATGAAAAAGCCGGCGCTGGGCGCCGGCTTCGTGTGATGCGCGATGCGGGCAGCGAGCCCGCGCTGGCATCAGTGGTGCGCGCCGCCCGGACCGTGCACATGGCCGTGGCTCAGTTCGTCGGCGGTCGGTTCGCGCACTTCAGCGACTTCAACGGCGAAGTGCAGGTTGCGGCCGGCCAGCGGATGGTTGCCGTCGATGGTGACCTGCTCGTCGCCCACTTCGGTCACCATGACCACGATCGGGCCCTGGTCGCCGTGGGCTTCGAACTGCATGCCCGGGGTGATGTCGGCGCCGTCCGGAAACGCGGCGCGTGCGACCTGCTGCACCAGCTGCTCGTGGCGCGGGCCGTAGGCCAGCTCCGGCGGCACGTCGGCGATGAGCGTGTCGCCGGCCTTCTTGCCTTCCAGCGCCTGCTCCAGGCCGGGCACGATGTTGCCTGCGCCATGCAGATAGCTCAGCGGCGCTTCGGGCGCGGACTTGTCGATGACGATGCCATCGTCGTCGGTCAGGGTGTAATGAATGGTGGCGACGCGGCCGTCCATGATTTCCATGGGAAACCTCCGTGGAGATGAGGGTGGGATACGTCGGCAGCAACACGACGCAGGGTCGGATTGACCCGGTTACCTTAGGGGAAACCCCCCGCGCGGTTCAACCGCCAGTGTTGTCTTCGGCCTGCGGGGATTCAGTTGATCCAGCCGACCGGATCGACCTCCGCCACCGTGCACGCATGGCCGCCGGGGCCGCTGTCGGCAAAGCCTTCCGATCGCGCGGTTGCGACCGCATTGCCAGAATTGCCGCAGATCACCCTCGGGTCCATGCGCGAACGGAAGACCACCTCCGGGCTGCGCGCCCGTCCGGGGCCGCTGCCGGCCAGTTCGACGCGGTACCAGCCATGGCCGCCGGGATGGCGTCGCAAGACTCCCACCAACAGACCTCCGGGATCGGATGACCATGCGCGCAGGTCGCGCGGCGCGAAGCGGCGGCTCTGTCAACTTCGGAAGCCCTGGCCACGCTGCCGGACGGTGACCTGAACCGTATCGAGCGCGGCCACGCCGTTGATCCGTTCGGCGTCGCGCGCCAATGCGGCGAAGGTCCTGCCATTGATCGGCGTCACGGTCGCGACCGGGCAGCGCTGCGGGGTGGTCTGGACATATTCGTCCGGTCCACCGCAGATCCAGCCATCGCGCGCACGCAGCTGCGCGTGCCCGGCCGCTTCCACGTCCGGGCAGGCGTCGGCCAGGGTCAGGCAATGGAACTGGCCAGCGCCACTGGCGATCACCAGCGTGTGTGGATCGGGTGGGCGGGTGTCGGTGATCCGGCGGGCGTCCAGGCATCGCGGCGTCGGCGCCATGCGCGGTGTTTCAGAAAGACCGCCTGCATCGTCAGGACACGGCAGGCGAGCAACGCCAGCGGCAGGATCTTGCCCATCTCATCGCTCCTTGATGATGTGCGGGCCCGCGCATCAGCCAAGCGTGATCCACGCAGGCTTCAGCCGCTGGCGGGCGGTTGCGCCAGTGCCGCGCGGCGCGCCTTGAAGACTTCCGGCGTCTGCGGCTTGACGAACAGCGCGGTGAGTTCTGGATATTCCTGCTTGACCGCTTTTTCGATGCGGGTGACGCACGCCTCGATCTGCTGGGTGGTGCGGTCGTCTTCGAATTCGGCACTGAGCATGGCGACCACCTGGTTGGGCCCCATCTGCATGGTGGTCACGCCATTGGCGCTGCGCAGGTCGCCATCGGCATTGGCCACGTCCAGGATCGTCTGGGCGACCTTGGGATGGGCGGGCTCGCCAACCAGCAGGCCCTTGGTTTCGCGCGCCAGCAAGAAGGCGGTCACCGCCAGTACCGCAGCGATGCCCAGCGAGGCGATGCCATCCAGGATCGGCATGTCCAGCAGCTGGGCCAGCACCAGCCCGATCAGGGCGATCCCAAGGCCGAGCAGCGCGGCGGTGTCCTCCAGCAGCACGGTGAAGGTGGAGGGATCCTTGCTGCGGCGGAAGGCTTCGAAGTAGCCCAATTTGCCCTTGGTCGCGCGAAACTCGCGCAGGGCGATGAACCACGAGGCGCCTTCGAACAGGATCGACACGCCCAGCACGATGTAGCTGATCAGGTGATTGGTGGCCGGCTCGGGGTGGCGGATGTGCTGGATGCCTTCATAGGCCGACACGCCCGCACCGGCGGCGAACACCAGCAGGGCCACGATGAAGCTCCAGAAATACAGCTCGCGCCCATAGCCGAAGGGATGGGTGGGATCGGGCTTCTTTTCCGATCGATGCAGGCCGTAGAGCAGCAGCAGCTCGTTGATCGTATCGACCAGTGAGTGCACGCCTTCGCTGAGCATCGCCGAGCTGCCGGAAAACCCGGCGGCGACGAACTTGGCGATGGCGATCGCCAAATTGCCGGCCAGGGCGGCGTAGACGACAAGGCGTGAGCCGGAGGGTTTGGCCATGGGACGGACATCAGGGACACAGGGGGGCTGTCATCTTCGTCAGCCGCGCGTCCGCGCCACGTGAGATGTGCGGTGCCGCGACGGCGCGCGCGTGGCTGCTTGGCCGCGATCGCGTCAGCGGCCGCTACAATCGCGCGCCCTGTCCCGGTCCCACGCACCATGTCCGATGTCCCCGCCTGTCCCCAGTGCACGCTGGAAAATACCTACGCCGATGGCGCGCTGCTGATCTGCGCCGATTGCGGCTTCGAATGGCATGCCCAGGCACCGGCGCAGGCCGCGCTGGTCGTGCGCGACAGCAACGGCAACGTGCTGGTGCAGGGCGATACCGTGGTGGTGATCAAGGATCTCAAGGTCAAGGGCTCGTCGATCCCGCTCAAGCAGGGCACGGTGATCCGCGGCATCCGCCTGGTCGAGGACGACGCCGAACACATCGAGGGCCACTCGGACAAGATCAAGGGGCTGGTGCTGAAGACCCGTTTCCTGCGCAAGGCCTGAGCGGGATCAAGCCCCCGTCGGAATGGGATCCAGATACGGCGTGAGCACGTGCGCCACCCAGTCCATGAAGGCGCGTACCCGCTGCGGCAAGTGCCGGCGCTGGGCGTAGACCAGGGTCACCGGCATGGGTTCGGAAGGAAAGTCGACTAGGATTTCGACCAGTGCGCCGCTGTCGATCAGGCCGCGCACGCCCAGTACCGGCACCTGGATGATGCCCAGGCCCGCCTGCGCGGCGGCCGCGTAGGCATCGCCGTTGTTGACGGTGACCGGCCCGCCCATCGCAAGCGTGCGATAACCATCTCCTTCGCGGTATTCGAATCCCAGCGGTTTCTGGCCCAGGTTGCCGACGTAGTGGACCAGGTCGTGCTGGACCAGGTCTGCGACGGATGCGGGCGTGCCACGCTGCGCCAGATAGGCCGGACTGGCGCAGTTGACCATGCGCATCAGGCCCAGCGGGCGCGCCACCAGGCTCGTGTCATGGACCGCGCCGCCGCGGATGACGCAGTCGAAGCCCTCGCGGACCAGGTCCACGCGCCGGTCGGTGCTGCTGATCTCCACTTCCAGCTGCGGATGGTCTGCAAGGAATTCCGGTAGGCGCGGAATCACCAGTCCGCGCGCCAACCCGCCGGTCATGTCCACGCGCAGGCGGCCGCGCAGCTGCGTGGTGTCGCGCTGGAACATGCCCTGCAGTTCGTCCATGTCATCGACCAGGTCGCGGCTGCGCTGGTAGAAGGTCGCCCCGTCGGCGGTCAGCTGGACCCGGCGGGTGGTCCGGTGCAGCAGCCGGGCGCCGACGCTGGCTTCCAGCCGCTGCACGGCGGTGGACACGCTGGCCTTGGGCAAGCCAAGTGAATCGGCGGCGCGGGTGAAGGCGCCCAGTTCGGCCACGCGCAGGAACACGCGCAGGGTGTCCAGGGAATCCATGGATTATTCGCCATCGATGAACAGTCAAATCAGGATCGCGCGGTTTATGCGGCATGACAAGCGCAATAGCCTGCATGGCATCGGGCAGTCCTGCCCACGAAAAGGAAACGTCTCCATGCGCATGACCTCGCATACCACCCTGATCACCGGCGGCAGCCGCGGACTGGGCCGCAATGCCGCCCTGGCCCAGGCCGACGCCGGCAGTGACATCCTCTTGACCTATCACCACCACGCGCAGGCCGCGCAGGACGTCGTGGCGCAGATCCAGGCCAAGGGCCGCCGCGCAGCCGCGTTGCAACTGGACGTGGCCGACGCCGACAGCTTCCCGGCCTTCGCCGGGCGGGTGAAGGAGGTGCTCAAGGGCTGGCAGCGCGATCACTTCGATGCGTTGGTCAACAACGCCGGCACCAGCCTGCATGCCTCCATCGCCGAGACGACCCAGGCCCAGTTCGACCAGGTCGTGGCCATCCACCTGAAGGCGCCGTTCTTCCTGACCCAGGCGCTGCTGCCGCTGATCGCCGACGGCGGTCGCATCCTCAACATCTCCAGCGGCCTGTCCCGGTTCGCGCTGCCGGGCAGTTCGGCCTACGCGATGATGAAAGGTGGGGTGGAAGTCTTCACCCGCTATCTGGCGCGCGAGCTGGGCGAGCGCCGCATCAGTGCCAACACTCTGGCGCCCGGTGCGATCGAGACCGATTTTTCCGGTGGCATGGTCCGCGACAACCCGCAGGTCAACGCGATGGTGGCGGCCAATACGGTGCTGGGCCGGGCCGGCAAGCCCGACGACATCGGCCCGGTGGTGGCCGCGCTGCTGGCGCCCGGCACGGCCTGGGTCAACGGCCAGCGGGTCGAGGCGTCGGGCGGCATGTTCCTCTAGGACGCGCGATCCACGACCAAAAGCGGATTGCACTCACGCACCGTTGCGCGGTGCGGGAGTGCACGTTGCGGCCGCCGCACGGCACACTAGGCGATCCTTCTGACAGTCAGGTGCTGTCGCGATGCCGCGCAACAAGCCCAACTTCCATCAGATCGCCGAACTGGCCGGGGTCAGCCCCAGCACGGTCGACCGCGTGCTCAACGATCGTGGCGGCGTGTCCGAGGCACGTCGCAAGAAGGTGCTGGAGGCCGCGCGCCGGCTCGGTACCGGGCGCGTGCTGCCCAGCGCGGTGCGCGGCTCGATGCATTTCGACATCATCCGGACCAAGGCCGAGAACGAGTTCTCCCGGCGCATGGAGCAGGCGCTGCAGCGGGTGGGCAGCATGCTGGGCAAGAGCATCGTCCTGCACCGCAGCGTCTGGGCCTCTGAAGACCAGGCGCCCTTGGTGAAGTTCATGACCAAGCCGCGCCATCGCCGCCACGGCCTGATCATGGTCGCCGGCGACACGCCCGAGGTGCGTGCCGCGTTGGAGCAGGCCGTCGGCAACGGCATGCCGGCGGTGCTGATGGTCAACAACCTGCCGGGCCTGGGCCAGAACGTGCCGTACGTGGGCGTGGACAACCGTGCGGCCGGCGCCACCGGCGCACTGTTGATGGGACGCTTCCTGCGCCGCCAAGGCCGGGTGCTCATGCTGACCGGCTCGTCCAGTTTCCAGCCCTATCGCGAGCGCTCGGAAGGGTTCACCCAGGTGATGAAGCGCGACTTCCCGCACCTTGAGCTGATTGGCCCGGTCGACATGCGCGACGAGGAAGCACTGGCCGAGGTCGCCGTGCGCAGTCATCTGCGCGGGGCCACGCCGCTGGTGGGCATCTACGGCAACGGCCAGGGCAGCACCGGCGTCGATCGCGCGCTGGGACGGCTGGCGCCGGAAGACCGTCCGGTCTGGATCACCCACGAATCGACGCCGCAGCACGATGCACTGCTGCGCGCCGGCCGGATCGCGGCTTTGATCGACCAAGACCCCGAAGCCCAGGCGCTGCACGGCATGCAGTACCTGCTGTACGCCAACCATGATGGCCCGGCGCCGGCCGTGGCCCAGACCCGTTTCCACATCATCACCGCCGAAAACGCGCAGCTTCCGGCCTAGTCTCGCTCCGACCCGCCAGCACGCGGACAAGACAAAGGCCGCTTGCGCGGCCTTCGTTCTGCCTTGGTCCGGGCGATCAGGCGCTGGCTTCGCCGTCGACCTTCTTCAGGACGCGGGTGTTGCCAAGCACTTCGACGCGGCCGCCGGCCTTGCGGAAGGCTTCGAGGTCGGCCTGCAGGCGCTCGTGCGTCAGCGCGCCGCCTTTCTCGTTGCCGGACTTGCTCTTGGTGGCGGTGGCCATCTTGGAACTGGTACGGGGCATGGAGTTCTCCTGGGGTCAGTACATCGTCAAGGGGATGCCGCGGCGCAACTGGTCGTGGTGGACCTCGCGTATGTCGCGGCAATAAGGGGCGCCCATCACGAAGCGGCGGCATACGGTCGGCCGGGAGGCGTAGATGGTGCAGCCCATGTCAGGGCCCACCGCCACGCACCAGCCTTCCTCGTCACGGGCCATCACGCGCAGTCCTTCGTGCGTGTGGGTGGTCAGGTGCGCGGGCACCCTGGTGTCATCGGTGTCCAGTACCACGGTCAGCCGGCAGCAGATCGCATCGCAGCTGCTGCACTGGACGGCCGGATTGATGCCTTCTTCGAATTCGTCGAGGTCCATCACTGCAGGGCCTCGGTTCCACGGTGGTAATACAGCAGCTGGGCCTCGCGTTTCTGGCCTGGGGCCGAAGGAAGTCGCGGCGTGGACAGGCGGATGCCATGCTCCGCAAGACCGCGGGTGAACACGCCGGCGTGGCCGCGCGCGGGATCGCTGATCACCACTTCGCAGGTCGGTCGCATCAGCGATGGCAGCAGCGCGGCCAGCGCAAGCGCCGGGCCACGTTCGTACAGGACATCGCTGCCGATGATCAGGTCGAAGCGGCCCATGTTCTGGCTGCCGGTCGACCAGTCCATGTTCCGGTAGGGCACCGCATCGAGGTCGTTGAGGGCGGCGTTATAGGCCAGGAACACCTCCGCCAAGGGATGGTGATCGGTGGCCACGATTTCAACCCCGCGCCGGCGCAGCACCAGACTGGCAAGGCCCAGGCCGCAGCCCAGCTCAAGCACGCGCTTGCCCTGTACCACATGGGTGGCCATGGCCAACGCCAGCAGCTCGCCCGATGGCCAGACCTGGCCGAACAGGCTCCATTGCGCCGACGAGATGCCGGCGATTTCAGCCTGGGCGTCGGGATCGTCGAATTGCTGGAGATCGCGCAATGCGCGGATGCGGAAATGCTGGTCGCCGAAGGTGTAGTCGCGGATCTGGGTCTGATAGCCCGACACGGGCGCTCCCGGGTGGATACGTCGGCCCGTGGGCGACCTACCGGAGGAATGAGAGCGAGAGACGGGCGCCGGAATGGCCGGACGAAACGCGCGCGTAAAGTCGTGGAACATCTGCATGATAACACAAATGTTCCACACCGGCTTTACCGCGCGGGAACGGCATGCTGACGCGCATGCCGCGCGCCGTGCAAAGGACGCCAGGACAGCGCTTCAGCCCGCCTTGTCGGGGTCCAGCGGCGGGTAGTCGGTGTAACCCTTGGCGCCCCCGCCGTAGAGCGTGTCCTGGTCGAACTCGGCCAGCGGCGCGTCCTGGCGCAGGCGCGCAACCAGGTCAGGATTGGCGATGAAGGGACGACCGAAGGCCACCGCATCGGCCTTGCCCTCGCTGAGCACCTGGATCGCCAAGGCCTTGTCGTAGCCGTTGTTGACCAGCCACGAACCGCTGAACCGGGCCTTCAGCGCTGCATAGTCGAAGGCGATGTTGTCGCGCGGCCCGCCGGTGGCGCCTTCGATGACGTGGATGAAGGCCAGGCCGCCGATCGCTTCAAGCCGCTCGACCGCGCGCTCGAAGAGCGGCTGCGGATCCGCATCGCGGGCGTCGTTGGCCGGGGTCACCGGCGACAGGCGCACGCCGGTGCGGCCTGCACCGATTTCGTCGGCCACCGCGCCGACCACTTCGGCCAGCAGCCGGGTGCGGTGCTCGATGCTGCCGCCGTAGGCATCGGTGCGGTGGTTGCTGGCATCGCGCAGGAACTGGTCGATCAGATAGCCGTTGGCCGCATGCACTTCGACCCCGTCGAAGCCCGCCGCGATGGCGTTGCGCGCGGCGGTGCGGTAGTCGGCGATGAGCTGTGGAATCTCGTCCAGCGCCAGGGCGCGCGGTGCGGATACCGGCTCCATGCCGTTGGCGGTGAAGGTCTTGGCATCGGCGCGGACGGCGCTGGGGGCGACCGGCACTTCGCCTTCGGGCAGCAGGCTGACGTGCGAGATGCGGCCCACGTGCCACAGCTGCAGGACGATCTTGCCGCCGTCCGCGTGCACCGCGTCGGTGACCGCCTTCCAGCCGGCGATCTGCGACTGGCTGTAGATGCCCGGCGTGTCCAGGTAACCCTGGCCGATCGGGTTGATCTGGGTGGCCTCGGCGATGATCAGGCCGGCACTGGCACGCTGGCGGTAGTAGTCGATCGCCAGTGGCGTGGGCACGCGGCCGTCGATGGCGCGATCGCGGGTCAGCGGGGCCATGACCACGCGGTTGGCCAGGGCGATGTCGCCCAGCCGGGTGGGGGAGAACAGGATGCTGGCGTTTGCGTTGCTGTCGGCCATGGGCGTCGCTCAAGCTTGGAGGAAGGCCGGCGATGGTGCGCTCGGCCACGTTGGCGGACGGTGGAAACGCGCGCCCATGGCTGGAACGCAGCATCCAGCCGGCCCTGCGCGCTTGGCCACGCCTTGGCAGGAACGCCCCGGGCCGGTAGCGTTGCGCGCCTGAACCCCCAAAGAGTGAGCTCCATGATCCAGCGTTTCGATACCGGCCCGCGCATGTCCGAGATGACCGTCCACAACGGCGTGGCTTACCTGGCCGGCCAGATCGCTGAAGCCGGCGGCGACATCGGTGCGCAGACCCGCGAAGTGTTGGGCCACATCGACGCGCTGCTGGCCCAGGCCGGTTCGGACAAGTCCAAGATCCTGCGCGCGGAGATCTTCCTGACCGATCTGGCGGAGTTCGCCGGCATGAACGCCGAATGGGAAACCTGGGTCGTCCCCGGCCACACCCCGGCCCGCGCCACGGTGCAGGCCCAGCTGGCCAAGCCGGAGTGGAAGGTCGAGATCGTCATCACCGCCGCGGTCTGACGCCGGGCCGCCTGCATGCCGCGCGGCGTGGCCAAGGCCAACCTGCCCAGCAAGCGGTGCCCGGTGTGCGGGCGGGAATTCAGCTGGCGCAAGAAGTGGGCGCGCGACTGGGAGCAGGTGGTCTACTGTTCCGACGCGTGTCGCAAGGGCACGCCGCGCCAGGGCGATGCCGGCAACTGAGCCGGCCGTGACAGACAGGGGGCGAACACCATGCAGGACGACTTCTTCGCTCGGCCCAGTGCGCCGCCGCAGAGCCTGTTCTTCGCGTTGATGCCCGGTGCCGGTGACCAGGCCGTGCTGGACGAAGCCACTCGCCTGCATGCCAGCCGCTTCGGCCAGATGAAGCCGATCATCGCAGCCAAGCGCCACGTGACCCTGCTGTATCTGGGACAGCCGATGGACGAACAGGTCCCATCGCTGGTCGCCGGTGCGAAGCGAGCGATGGAATCGCTGCGGGGCGAGCCCTTCGTGCTGACCCTGGACCAGGTGGCGGTGTTCGGCCGTAATTCGGTCGTACTGGCCGCCTCGCAGACGCCGCCTGCGTTGAATGCGTTGGAAGCACGGGTGCGCCAGGCAGCGATACTCAACCGGCTGCTGCTGGCCAAATCG
The DNA here is from genome assembly GCA_044235875.1 of Pseudoxanthomonas sp. Classification (GTDB taxonomy): domain Bacteria; phylum Pseudomonadota; class Gammaproteobacteria; order Xanthomonadales; family Xanthomonadaceae; genus Pseudoxanthomonas_A. The sequence continues at coordinate 5,325 of JBIIHJ010000041.1, read as the reverse complement.
CCGGCGTTCCATCCGCACCTGACGCTGGGCCACAACGACGATCGCCGTGCAGCGCCCGAAGCCTGCCCGCCGGTGCGGCTGGCCTTCGACAGCGTGGTCCTGCTGCGGGGTGTGACCGGCGCGCCTTATGGCGAACTGGGGCGTTGGTCGCTGGATTGAGCCGCGGCGCGCCGGCGCGCGCCCAGCACGCCCATCAACGCAGCCACGGCCAGCACGCCGGCCGCGATCAGGAACGCGGTACCGATGTACGGCAGCCTGGCCTGCGGCCCGACCGAGGCCGAATACACCGCGCCGAAAAAGATCGGAGACAGCACGCCGGCGATGGCGCCGACACTGTTGTTGGCGCCCTGCAGCTGGCCTTGTTCGGATTCGGACACCCGCTGGGTCATCAGCGACTGGATGGTCGGCATCGCCACGCCCCACAGTGCGTTGGGCAGCATCGCGGCCACCAACCACCAGCCGGTCGGCGCCAATCCCATGCAGGCGATGCCCAGCGTGCCGAAGCACAGACCGATGATCATCGTGCGGCGATCGCCGAAGCGCTTGACCATCGGCGCGGTCAGCAGGCCCTGGACCAGCATGTCCAGCGCGCCCACCAGCGCCAAGAGCATGCCGACCTGCCACGCGCCCCAGCCGTAGCGTTGGCCGGCATACAGCACGAACACCGCCGAGAACACGTGGTGGGCGAAGTACAGCAGGAAGTTCACCACCGCCAGGCCGGTCAGTTCCTGGTGCGAGCGCAGCAGGCGCAGTGCGCCCAGCGGATTGGCGCGATGCCATGAAAACGCCATGCGCCGCTCGGCGGTCAGCGATTCGGGCAGGACGAACAGGCCATAGCAGAAAGCGAGCCCACTCATCACCGCCGCCGCCCAGAACGGCGCGCGGGGCGACCATTCCCCCAGCACGCCGCCCAGCAGTGGCCCGGCGACGAAGCCGGCGCTGAAGGCAGCACCGATCAGGCCGTAGCCACGGGCGCGGTTCTCCGGCGTGGTGATGTCGGCCATGTACGCATAGACGGTGGTGAAGCTGGCCGTGGTGATGCCCGAAACGATGCGCCCGGCGGCCAGCCACCACAGATTGGGCGCCACGGCCATCAGCACGTAGTCGATCGCCAGACCGGCGGTGGACAGCAGGATCACCGGTCGACGTCCATAGCGGTCGGACAGCGAGCCCACGATCGGCGACACCAGGAACTGCATCAGCGCCCACAGCGCCACGAACACGCCGTTGATCAACCCGGCTCGCGCGCGGGAGCCGGCGAATTCCTCGATCAGATGCGGCAGCACCGGGATAATGATGCCCATCGCGATGATGTCGAGCATCGCGGTGACCAGGATGAAGGCGACGGCGGCCTTGCCGGCACGGAAGGCGGGAAGTGGCATTGAAAATTTCGCGCAGTGCCGCACCCCGCGGCGGGAAAGGGCGGCAGCGGCTGACGCGAAGAACGACCCGGCTGGCCTGACGCGCGCCGATGGTACTGCATGACCATGGCGAGTTTGGCCGGCATGGGGCGCCGACATGCGCGCCACATCGGCTCTGTTTCACTACGCGCTCTCCATGCATGAGTGCATTCGATGTCGCTGCCAGGCCCGCGTTTCCTCAACACCGTGCTGCTGGGCGGTTCGACCGATGACAAGCTGCAGGCGGCTGCACGTGCAGGCTTCGATCAGGTCGAGCTGTGGCGGCAGGATGTGCAGGCCGCATCCGTGCAGGAGGTCAGCGCGACATTGGCGCGTACCGGGTTAGGCGTGACTGATGTGCAGGTGCTGCTGGATTTCGACGGTGCGCCGGCGGACAAGCGCCAGGCCAAGCGGGACGAAGCGCTGCAGTTGCTCGATCTGGCGCAGCAGCTGGGCACGCGCACCGTGCTGGTGCCTGCGTCCACCGACCTGGACTGCGACGCCGCGCGGGTGGTCGAAGACCTGCGTTGGCTGTGCGCGCAGGCCGACGCACGCGGCTTGCGCATCGCGCACGAAGGCATGGCCTGGAGCCGCGTGCATTCGACCTTGCCGGCGATCTGGCGTGTGGTGCAGGCCTGCGGCGCACACAATCTGGATGTCGTGGTCGATGCCTTTCATCTGTTTTCCGCCGGCCGCGGCGTGGACGATCTGCATGGCATTCCGGTCGAGCGGATCGCGCTGGTCCAGTTGTCCGACATCGATCGCCCGATCGCGGCCGGTGAACTGGTCGATCGCGCGCGGCATACGCGGATGCTCCCGGGGCAGGGCATCTGGCCGGTGGAGGCGCTGGTCCGCGCGCTGGAGGCGATGGGTTACCGCGGTCCGGTCGGGCTGGAAGTGTTCAACGACGCGTTGAAGGCGCGTCCACCTGCCGACGTGGCGGCTGAAGCGATGGCGGCCCTGAGCGCACTCCTGGAGTAGCGCCCGTCGGTAGCGCCTCGGCAGGCGCGGGCAACGATTCGGACTTTCCCCACCCGCCTCCGCGCGCTGGCCTGATGGCATTGGCGGTGACGGCTGTGCACGCTATGGCCTTCGCTTGGCAGGAGGCCATCGATGGCGGCCACGGCAGGACGCCTGCGCGAGGCAGCGCGTCGTTTGAGAACGGTCGGCGTGCTGGCCACGCACATGGCGCCGTTCGGGCCTTGGGCCGCGCTGCTCTTGCTGGTCGGTGTGTGCGGCTGCCTGCTGTTGCCCGCGCTGCCACCGCGCAGTGTGCTGATCGTGACCGGATGCGTGGGCGTATTGCTGTGGTGGCGCGCCGGGACCATGGGCTGGCGCAGCCTGGGTGTGCTGTTGGCGGCCTTCGCGCTGGCCGGCGGTCATGCGAGCTGGGCGCTGGCCGCGCAGCTGCCCGGGCAGTGGGAGAAGCGCGACCTGGTGGTCGAAGGCCGGATCGTGGGCCTGCCGCAGGTCGAGGCGCGGCGGACACGCTTCGATTTCCTGGCCGATGCCTGTCCAGGTGCGACGACACCAGGCTGTGGGCGGCGCCTGCAGCTGTCCTGGTACGACGACTTCGGCGCGACCACGCCGGGGCCGCGGACCCAGCTCAGGGCCGGCGCACGCTGGCATCTGCAGGTGCGGCTGCGCGCGCCGCGCGGGCTGGCCAATCCCGGCGGCTTGGACAGCGAGCGTTACGCGTTGTCCCGGCGCGTGGCGGCGACCGGCTACGTGCGTGGCAGCGAACAGGCACGTGCGCTGTCCCTGCCGCTGGGCGTGGATGCCTGGCGCGAACGCATGTCAGCACGCATCGCCGCGCAGGCACCGCCGGTCTCGCAGCGCTTCATCCGCGCACTGGCGCTGGGCGACACAGGCAGCCTGGACGATGCCGACTGGACCACGCTGCGCGCGGCCGGCCTGACCCATCTGATCGCGATCTCCGGTTTCCATGTCGGCTTGGTGGCCGGTTTCGGTGCGCTGCTGGTGGCCGGGTTGTGGCGAATGCTCCCGCGACTGGGTCGGCGGCTGCCCCGGGCGATGGCGGCGGGCCTGGCGGCGCTGCTGTTCGCGGCCGGCTATGCGGTGCTCTCAGGCTTCTCGCTGCCCACGGTGCGCACATTGCTGATGATTGCGGTGTTGGCCTTGGCGCGCTGCGGTCGAAGGCCCTCCAGTGGCACCCAGTCGCTGGCGTTGGCCAGCTTGGCGGTATTGCTGGTCGATCCACTGTCCCCGCTGGTGGCCGGCTTCTGGCTGAGCTTTGCCGGCGTGGGCTGGCTGCTGTGGTGCCTGCCGCACAGCGACGCGCCGCTGCTGCGCCAGTTTCTCTCGGCGCAAGGGGTGGCCACGCTGGGCCTGCTGCCGCTGACGGTGATGCTGTTCGGCCAGGCTTCGCTGGCCGGGCCGCTGGCCAACCTGGTCGCCATCCCCTGGTGGAGTCTGGTCGTGGTGCCGCTGGCACTGCTTGGCACGGCGATGGAAGCGCTGCATGCGGGTGCGGGCACGTGGGCTTGGTGGCTGGCGGGGCAGGCGTTCGCGCCGAGCTGGCAATTGTTCGCGTGGATGGCGCGCAGCCGCTTCGCGCTGTGGTGGCTGGCCGAAGGCGCGTGGTATGCATTGCCGTTGGCACTGGTCGGCACGTTCTGGCTGCTGCTGCCGCGCGGCCTGCCGGGCAAGCCGCTGGCGCTGCTGCTGTGGTTGCCGTTGCTGCTGCCCGATACCGGGCGGCCGGCGCAAGGCGAGGCGACGATGACGGTGCTGGATGTCGGCCAGGGACTGTCGGTGCTGGTGCGTACGCGCGAGCACGCATTGCTGTTCGATACCGGACCGGCGGTGGCCGATGGATTCGATGCCGGCGAACGCGTGGTCGTGCCGGCGCTGCATGCGCTGGGCGTGTCGCGGCTGGACCGGGTGGTGGTCAGCCATGGCGATGCCGACCATGCCGGCGGCCTGGGTGCGGTGCTGCTGGGCATGCCGGTGCTGGACGTGCTCAGCCCGGCCGGCGCACCGGTGCCACTGCGTACGGCGTGCCGGGCAGGGCAGGCATGGCAGTGGGACGGGGTGCATTTGGAGGTGCTGCATCCCGCACGCGGATTTCCGTATCTGGGCAACGAGGCCAGCTGCGTGCTGCGCGTGGAGACGGCGCACGGCGCGGCGCTGTTGACCGGCGACATCGGACAGGTGATCGAGCGCGGCCTGGTCGCGCGCCAACCCTCCAAGCTACGCGCGGACGTCGTGCTGGCGCCGCACCATGGCAGCGATGAATCGTCCGATCCGGCCTTCATCCAGGCCACCGGCGCACGGCTAGCCCTGGTCTCGGCCGGCTACGGCAATCGTTTCGGCCATCCGCGCCCACGCATCGTGCAGCGCTGGCAGCACGCCGGCGCCGAGGTCCTCAACACCGCCCAGAGCGGTGCGATCACCGTCTGGCTGGACGGAAGGACATTGGCCGTACGCGAGCGCCGGCAGTGGAAGCGCCATCTGTGGGATGCGGTCGGGGCGCAACAGGCGGCTACGCTATCCTATCGGCCTGCGACTACACGGCCCCGCGTGCCGTAAGGATTGAACGTGCTGGAACTGGTAAAGGCGGGCGGCTGGCCCATGATCCCGCTGTTGCTGCTCGCGGTGCTGGCCCTGGCCATCGTGGTCGAACGTTTCTGGAGCCTGCGTCGCAAGGAGATCCTGCCGCCAGGCCTGGGCGAGGAAGTCCGGCGCTGGGCCGCCTCGGCCAACCTGGAAGCCTCGCACATTGAATCGCTGCGCCAGACCTCGCCACTGGGCGCATTGCTGGCCGCTGCGCTGGACGTGCGCCATCGCTCGCGCGACGTCGTCCGTGAGCGTATCGAGGACACCGGCCGGCACCTGGTCCACCGCATGGAGCGGTTCCTGAACACCCTGGGCACCATCGCCGCGGCCGGACCGCTGCTGGGCC
>JBIIHJ010000040.1:0-18417 GCA_044235875.1 Pseudoxanthomonas sp. | reverse complement strand
TCGCCACCGTGCGCACCGCCTCCTGGCCGGAAGCCGCCCAGGGCGCAAGCGCGCCGATCGAAGCGGCCAGCGTCGAGGCGGCCCTGCCCATCCACACCCGCTTCATCGGCCTGGCGGTAGGCAAGTCTGACCGCCCCGATCTGCAGAGCGCCAAACGCGTGGTCTCCGGCGGCCGTGGCGTCGGCTCGAAAGAAAATTTCGACATCATCTACAAGCTGGCCGACAGGCTCGGTGCTGCCGTCGGGGCCTCACGCGCCGCGGTCGATGCTGGTTACGTTCCCAACGAACTGCAGGTCGGCCAGACCGGCAAGATCATTGCCCCCGAGCTGTACATAGCGGTGGGCATCTCCGGGGCCATCCAGCACCTGACCGGCATCAAGGATGCCGGCACGATCGTGGCGATCAACAGGGACGCCGACGCCCCGATCTTCGAGATTGCGGATATCGGACTTGTGGGTGATCTGTTTGCGATCCTGCCCGAAATTGACTCGCGCACCTAACAGGCTTGTAAAAGACCTTGCTCCCATCGCTGTCATGGTGAGCAACAAGGATACCGTCACAAAGTGGTGCTTGAAACTTGCGGCTCAGGGCAGTGGACAATTTCATTACTTAGCGCGCTCACTTCTGGTCGCGCCATTTCGGATGAGCGATGGGTCATGGATGATGTGGCCCGCGCTCAGGCTGTTGATCGCATTTCCAGGAATCTCCATCAGGATGCGGCTGTATTGGGGAACGAGGTGGGCGGTCACATACATAGCAGGCCGACCTGTTTGGTCATGCATGACACGAGACATACGAATCAGTGCAGTGCTTAGATCGCACTCCAGAAGTCTGGCGCGATAGGGGTCTGCTGATTCTGCGCTGATCTCTTGAACTACGCGCCCGAACTTCACTCCCAAAGCATTCAACACTTCATACATTGGACTGCGCTTAAGTGCGGCGGTGGTAATCCCTCGCCCCACTGCCTCAGGCACCCACGCTTCGGTGACCATCAGCGGAATTTTTCCCGCGATACGCACACGGACCGCGTGAATCACGCGCGACGCCCGAGTCATCTGAAGCAACGCCAGGACATTTGGCGCCGGCGAAATAGTTTCCAGGGTCACGACCCGCACATCAGTCTGCTGGGCGGTATGCCTTAGCTCATCGATGAAACTCAAGGCCGACATGTTGGCGCCGGTAGAGAGCCCCTCGCGTACGTAAGTCCCGCTTCCGTGCCTACGTTGTACCAGCCCCTCCGAGTCGAGATCTGCGAGCGCCCGCCTAACTGTCGCGCGGGCCACGCCGAAAAGCTGAACCAGATCTTCTTCTTTCGGCAATGCGGTACCTGGGGGGTAAGTCCCCTGTGCGATGCCGTCTTTCAGCACAAGAAAGATCTGCCGGTGTAGAGCCGTCCCCTTGGTGCGCGTGAGCTGTGCTTCGTCTGCCATACGCCCAGCATAGCAAACGCTTGACACGAGACGTATAGTTGTACAACACTCTATACAACTTAGATCGGTGCGAATCTTATGGAACAGCGGAGGGCTGGATTCATAGGGCTAGAAGCGTTACTAGCCACGCCTGGCATGACCATCGTGCCCGGTGCTTATGACGCCATCGGGGCTCGTCTCATTGAGCAAGCAGGGTATGCGGCCTGCTACATGACCGGTGCTGGCGTCGCGCTTTCACGGGGCTATCCGGATCTGGGCCTATTGACTATGACCGAGATGGTCGACAGCGCCAGGACGATGGCACGCTCAGTTGCCATCCCGCTAATCGCGGATGCAGATACCGGCTTCGGCAACGAACTCAATGTGACGCGCTGTGTGCGCGAGTACGAAGCAGCGGGCGTCGCGGCAATCCACATCGAAGACCAAGTGATGCCGAAGCGGTGCGGGCACTTGGCGGGCAAGGAGGTGGTATCCCGTCAAGAGTTCTTGGCCAAGATTCGCGCCGCTCTGGCAGCACGAAGCAATAAAAAACTAAAAGTCATTGCTCGCACCGACGCACGTGCCGTACACGGATTTGACGACGCCATCTGGCGCGCAAATTCCGCACTGGATGCAGGCGCCGACATGGCGTTTGTAGAAGCGACGCAGAGCGTCGAGGAAGCGGCTTCAGTGCCGCGTTTGGTCGGCGGGCCATGCGTCTTAAACATCGTGCCTGGCGGGCTAACACCCATATCAAACTTGGCCGAAGCCAATGACATGGGATACAGGCTAGCAATTCTTCCAGCGCACTTGTTCCTTGCAAAAACAGGCGCGGCAGAGGCTTCGCTGCTGGAGTTAAGAAACACCAACTTGGTGCGGCCCTCCTCGCAAAGCATCTCTCAACTCTTCAGGAAATTTGGCCTGGACGAATGGGAGGTGCTGCGATCGAAATTTCTTGATGAGGGTGTGCGCTCCGAAGAGAAAGAACATGACGCCTAAGACTTTGATTGACAAGCTCTGGGAGGCGCATGTCGTTCGCGACCTTGGAGATGGGTGGGCACTGCTCCATATCGATAGACACCTTTTGCACGACCTCTCGGGACCGCCAGCGCTTGCTGATGTGGCCAATCGAGGTTTGACACTGCATGACGCGGAGCTCGTATTCGCAACTCCTGATCATGCGGTATCAAGCCAACCCAAGAGGACTGCAACGACGTTTCCGCTTGGCGGAAAGCTCCACGCTGCACTGAAAAGCCGTGCAAAGCAGATGGGCGTTCGAATGTTCGATCTAGGTCAGCCTGGCCAGGGCATTGTGCATGTCATGGGCCCAGAACTAGGCCTGGTTTTACCCGGCTTGACGGTCATCTGTGGAGACAGCCACACCTGCACCAACGGTGGACTGGGAGCGTTAGCTTTCGGTGTCGGATCTTCTGAAAGCACCCATGCACTTGTCTCGCAGACATTGCGCATGCAAAAGCCAAAGCAGCTGCGCATTCGTTGCGAAGGTAACCTTGGCATCGGTGTAACAGCGAAAGATCTCGCTCTGCACATTATTGGCAAGCTCGGAACAGCCGCAGGCGTTGGCAGTATCATCGAGTATTGCGGTACGGCGATTCGAGCTTTGAGCATCGAAGAACGCCTCACTTTGTGCAACCTCTCTGTTGAACTGGGTGCACGTGCTGGCGTGATTGCACCAGACAAGACCACGTATGCCTATCTTGAAGGAAGGCCTTTCGCACCAGATGCCCATGCGTTTGAAAAGGCTGTGGAATATTGGGAAACACTCAAGAGCGACACAGGCTCGAAAGTTGATCGCGAAGAGACGATTGATGTTTCAGTCGTGCGCCCCACGGTGACTTGGGGAACAAGTCCAGAGCATGCTATCTCGATAGACGATCGAGTTCCCGAGCCTTCGCTGGTGAGCGACCCTGGCAAGCGAAATTCGCTATACGCCGCACTCGAATACATGGGCTTGGAGCCAGGCAGTCTCATTGCCGGAACGCCGGTCGATTGGGTGTTCATCGGATCGTGTGCCAATTCTAGAATCAGCGATCTTCGTTCAGCCGCGCAAGTCGTACGAGGTCGCCGTGTTGCAGCCGGAGTAAGAGCTTGGGTTGTGCCTGGATCCGAGTCAGTCAAAAGGGAAGCAGAGGCAGAGGGGCTGGACGAGGTTTTTATTTCTGCCGGATTTGAATGGCGGGAACCAGGCTGCAGCATGTGCGTTGCGGCTAACGGCGAGCAGGTTCCGCCTAGAAAGCGGTCAATTTCCACATCGAATCGCAACTTTGTGGGTCGGCAGGGTCCAGAGGCTCGAACTCATCTGGCAAGTCCAGCAATGGCGGCTGCGGCGGCGATTGCTGGATCTATCGTCGATGCAGAGCTGATGATGAGAGGCGGCGCATGAACTTTGAGCCTGTCAAGACGCTTGCGGGAGCTGCTGCATGGCTCCCCCAGCCCAATGTCGATACCGACATCATCATACGAATCGAACGCCTGACTTCACTCGCACGGGGCGAATTGGGCCCCTACTGCTTTGAGTCTTTGCGCTATCGACCTGATGGAACAGAGGAACCGGATTTCGCAATCAATCTACCTAAGTTTCGCGGCGCACCGTTCTTGCTCGCTGGCGAAAATTTTGGCTGTGGATCATCGCGAGAAGGTGCGGTGTGGGCATTGCAGGAGATCGGCATCAGGTGCGTAGTTGCCCCAAGTTTTGGAGACATTTTTTTCAGCAATTGCTTTCAAAACGGAATTCTTCCGATCCGGCTCCCTGCATCAGTGGTCGAATCAATTGCAGAGAGTTGCGCGGATGGATCCCCGATCCAAGTAGATCTCGAAAATCTAAAGCTTATTGCTCCGAGGCTCACTCCGATCGACTTTCTTGTCGATCCTCTGAGGCGCCGCGCGCTTCTCGAGGGCTTGGACGATATCGGTCTGACGCTTCAGGACGACAACATCATTCGCGCTTGGCAACAAGAAGATCGGATCACGCGCCCGTGGGTGTGGGAGATATAAGTCACCGCCGGCGTGTGAGCCGTTAAAACCTATCTGCTGGCAAAGAATCATACCGGAGGGGAAATGAATAGCCAGATTCGAAATGGCGCAGCGGGAGATAAAAATTTCCCGCCCGCTGATCGTCCAACTGCAGCACAGCGACTCGACAGGCTGCCAACGACATCGCTACACCGTCGTATGGCCGCACTGATCGGTCTCGGGCTTTTCTTTGATGGCTTCGACCTCTACATGGCCAGTGGAATCATGCCGGCGCTCACTGCGGATGGCTGGTCGACTATCGAGTCCAATGCGCTGTTTGCCTCAGCTGGCGCGCTTGGGGCATTGATAGGCGCGTTCTTTGCCGGCTTGCTAGGCGACAGATATGGAAGGAAGTTTACGTTCCAATTCAACCTTGCCCTGTTTGGCTCAATGTCAATTGCTGCGGCTTTCGCGCCAAACATGGAGTGGCTGATCGCACTGCGGTTCCTGATGGCAATCGGCCTGGGTGCGGAGATTGTTGTCGGTTACGCCACCATCTCTGAATTCGTTCCGCCAGCGACGCGTGGTCGATGGGGCGCTGTCCTTTTCTTTGTCGCAACATCCTCTTCGCTCGTGTCCAATCTTGCAGCCTACGCAGTGATCCCAAACCTCGGCTGGAGATGGATGTTTGCGATTGCGGGCGCAGGTGGCCTATTGGTTTGGATCATGCGTAAGCGGATGCCAGAATCGCCTCGCTGGCTAGAACTCGTGGGACGCTGGCAAGAGGCAGATCAGATCCTGGACCGCATTGAGGCTGAAGTTATCGCGGAAACGGGTAAGCCCCTTGACGCTGTCCTTCCGAAGACAGTCGCTAAAGATTCGAGGTTTACCACCAGCGATCTCTTCAAGCCTCCGATTCTTCGCTCGACATTTATTGGGATTGTCCTCAATGTCGTAGCGCTCAGTTCGCTGTATGGCTTCATTATTTGGCTGCCAACCTTTCTGATAAAGCAAGGCTTGGCCATTCAGACCTCGCTTGGTCACACCGCACTTATCTCAGCCGGCGGCCTAATCGGTGTATTCCTTGCAGGGATCTTTACCGATAGGTGGAGCCGTAAGTACTGGATAGTACTAAGCGCTGTTATCTCGGCCGCGCTTGGCTATGCCTACGCGAACGCAGGAAGTGTCGACGCCACGACAACTGTTGGGATCGCGTTGGTCGCCTCCCTCTACTTTGGAACCACAATGGGTTGGTCGACCTATGTTCCCGAGCTGTTCCCAACGGAACTTCGACTCAGAGGAAGCGGGATCGCCAGCGTCTCAGGTCGAGCGGTATCCATCTTGGCTCCCCAGGCAGTTGCCCAACTCTATGCCATCAACGGCGTCAATGCTGTCGTCTACAGCGTAATGGCACTTCTGGCAGCTCAGGCGATCCTCGTTGGCCTGCTCGGCGTTCAAACAAACCGACAGGCACTGGACGCTCAGTTCGTGGGTGGCCACTAAGGACAAGCTTTGGCAGCCAATGACCGGCACGCGCGCAACTTTTCCAACACATTTCAAGAGGAAATTCTGATGAACAGACTGGATATTAAAGGTGACGCTCGGCGAATCTTCGAGGCGCTCAAGAAGGGTGGCATCGCGATCATTCCCAACGATGCCGGCTATGCCTTGATGGGAGGCAGTGCAGAGGCGGTGCAGCGCATCTTCGAAGCGAAGGAGCGCGGTGGACATAAGCGTAATGCAATGCTTTGTTCGATCGACATGCAGCGCGAACTGCATGTTCTCGATCAGCGCTGTCAGGACATGATCGAAATCATCACGCAGGACTACAACCTGACATTAGGTGCTGTCGCACCGTACAGGGCAGATCATCCTCTTCTGGCCAAGCTGGACAAGCACACTCTGGCAGCGAGCACTGGTAATGGGACCTTGGGCATGCTGCTCAATGCAGGCCAGTTGTTTGAGGAAGTCTGTCGTCTGTCCCAAGAAGCTGTGCTACCGATCTTCGGCTCATCTGCCAACATCACTGGAACCGGGCCAAGGTTCCGTGTAGAAGACATTCCTCAGGAACTATTGGATATCGCAGACGTCGTCGTCGACTACGGCATTCGTCGGTATCACGTCTACCAACGCTCCGCCACGATTCTTCGCTTCCAGAATGGCACTGCGGAAACAGTTCGTATCGGTTCCTGCTACGAGCTCATCTCAGATGTGCTCCGGCGTCACTTCGACATAGAGCTGGCTGCTGATCCAGGGAGGGCACAAAACGCCTCCGGGCATCTTGAGGAATTTGCTTTCCAATCGGTGCTGCGAGACGCATAAGAGGCCACCCATGTTGGGTTTAATGCAAAACCAGCCGCTGCTGATTTCGTCGCTGATCGAGTTTGCAAGCTTGCAGCACGGCGATACGGAGATCGTGTCGCGGCGTGTAGAAGGTGACGTCCATCGGACGACTTGGAATGAGGTTGCGCAGCGCTCGCGCCAAGTGGCCAATGCGATTGATAGTGAAGACGTCCATCAAGGCGGTCGTATCGCCACGCTCGCCTGGAACGGCTACCGACACCTCGAGCTTTACTACGGTGTCAGTGGCTCCGGACGGGTCTTGCACACCATCAATCCACGCCTGCATCCTGACCAGATCAGCTGGATCGTCAATCATGCCAAGGACACGATTTTCTGCTTCGATTTGAGCTTCATCGATACTGTTCGCGCCATTTATCGCCAGTGCCCAACCGTGAAAAAATGGGTTGCGCTATGTGAGGAAAATGGGCTGCCTACGGCATCAGACATGCCAGCGCTAGTGAGCTATGAAGCGTGGATACGCCAGCATCCAGACACCTACGCGTGGCCAGATCTCGACGAGAACACGGCTTCGAGTATGTGTTATACGAGCGGCACGACAGGCGACCCAAAGGCAGCGCTTTACAGCCACCGATCTACATTGCTCCACGCATATGCTGTGAGTTTGCCTGATGCGATGTGCTTGTCAGCCCGAGATACGGTGCTTCCGGTAGTTCCCATGTTCCACGTCAACGCTTGGGGACTTCCATATACAGCTGCACTAAACGGGACCAAGCTTGTTTTTCCGGGTCCGTCTCTTGATGGTAAGTCTCTTTACGAGCTCATCGAGTCAGAGCAGGTCACCTTTGCGGGTGGAGTACCTACTGTTTGGCAAATGCTCTTTGAGTATCTTGAGACACGAGGACTAGAGTTTTCAACTCTCAAGCGAACCGTGATCGGCGGATCCGCTTGTCCACCCGCGATGATCGAGGCCTTCAAATCTAAGCATGGGGTCGAAATACTTCATGCCTGGGGAATGACAGAGCTTTCCCCGCTCGGGACGCTTTGCACACTGAAGCGCAAGCACCTTGAGCTCCCAGAACGGAAGCAGGCGGCACTGCGCACTAAACAAGGCCGGGTTATTTTCGGGATCGAAATGCAGATTTTTGATCCAAACGGCAAGCCGCTTCCGTGGGATGGAAAGTCATTTGGCGACCTCATGGTTCGCGGTCCTTGGGTCGTCAGTGACTACTTCAATAGCGGGCATAAAGCTCCGCTCGTTAAGGACGCGCAAGGCCGCAACTGGTTCCCAACGGGTGACGTCGCGACAATCGATGAGGACGGCTTCCTTCAAATTACCGACAGAAGCAAGGATCTCATCAAGTCCGGTGGCGAGTGGATCAGCTCAATCGACATCGAGAACATCGCGCTTTCGCATCCGGGCATTGCGATGGCTGCATGCATTGGAATTCCGCATCCCAAGTGGGATGAGCGGCCTGTCGTTGTCGCGGTCAAGCGCATAGGCTCTCCGGTAACTCGTGCGGAGATGTTGGATTTCTTCAAGGGAAAAGCCGCTAAGTGGCAGATCCCGGATGACATCATCTTTGTCCCGGACATCCCGCTCGGCGCGACTGGGAAGGTTTTGAAGGCTCAACTTAGAGACCAGTTATCGGACCACCAGCTTCCGCAGCAATGAGGCTGCGCTGGAACGCGGCATAACTGCTTCTGCCCGCCCCCCTCCGAGCAGATCAGGACTTTGAAGCTAAGCATGCCCAGTTGGGGCGGCGTAGACGTGCACATTCGAACCATAGCGAGGGGACGCATCGTGAAAAAAAGCAAATTAGCAATTGCAGCCGCCTTGGCTGGAGCAGCCCTGCCGGGCCTCGCTGCAGAACTGAAGCTCACCGACGGCATGGAGATTAGCGTTAAGACGACAGCGACTGCCGGGACCATCATCCGGACATCTGAGCCCTCCCCCTCCACTTATGCACTAATTCCATCCACGGCGGTTGCAGATGTCGCACCTGGCCAGTTGGTTGGCCAAACGGGCGGCTCAGATTTGAATTTCGAGAAGGGGGACCCGGTTAGTACGGTCATAAAAGCGATGACCGACATAGATGTCCACGGAAAAACCCTTGGATTCTTCATCAGAATCGATGCCTGGAAGGATCTGACACTTGGGCACTCGGATGTTCGGTACGGGAATGCACCAAACGGCTTTACCCCCAACACTCCGCTCTCCGATCGCGGCTTCGCACCTGACGCTAAATTCAGCAACATTCGGGCACGAGATGTCTATTTCTATAAGCGGTTCGGGGGTGATGGACCAACGCATACCGATATTCGAGTCGGACGCCAAGTCCTTAACTGGGGCGTCTCACAATTCTTCACCGGGGGCCTTGGATCGGTTACAAACCCCTATGACACTGCCGCGCAATTCCGCCCTGGTGCGCTCCCTCAGGAATCAAGAGTGCCAGTTGGCATGCTGAGTCTTAGCACGACACTCAACGAGCGTTGGGGCTTCGACGCTTACGTTCCTTTCGAATTCCGTCCTGGCAATATCCCAGGCTGTGGCACGTTCTTCGACGTCGCGTCCGTTACCCCCCAAGGTTGCAATGTAGTCGGTCCTTTTGGTTCTCCTATTCCAGGCTCACCTTTGTCAACGCCTACTTCGCTGACTGAACATTCTCTGCTGGAAAGCGGCTATTACCTGCACCGCAATGACCAAGACAAGCCGGATGGTCGCGACCAGTATGGAGTCGCAATCCGCTACACAAATCCCCTGTGGAATACCGATTTCCGTGCCTATGCTGCGAAGACGGACAGCACTCTTCCTAACATCTACAGCATCACCATCGAGAATGTGAACGGCGCAACGCTGCCAGCTGGCATTGCTGGCGCACTGCAGCGACTCTCTGATCCGAGCGGGATGAAGTATGGCTTGGTTTACCCAGAGGGAATTCAGGTGTACGGCATAAGCTTTGAAAAAAAGCTTAGCCAAACGTCGAAGATCTTCAGCGAGGCTTCCTATCGCAAGAACCAACCGATCGGCTACAGCCCGATCGACCTTCTTCTGGCCGGCCTACTCCGCTCGCCAACATCCCTACTTCAAGTGCAAAAGGACATTTTGTCAGTCCCAGCGGGTGAAACCTTTGAGGGCTTTGATCGCTATCCTGTGATCACGGCAAACGCCGGCGGCAACAAGACCTTCCGTAATCTCCTCGGAGCGGATCACGTTGCATTGGGTGCCGAGCTCGGTCTTAGCCATATCAACGGGCTTCCCGATCCTTCGGTATTTCGATACGGCCGCGGCCTGGCGTATGGCGGGGCTCCCTATCTCGTCGACGGCGCTTTGACAGCTTGCACTGAAACGATGCCGGGCGTGAACGGGGTGCCGGGTAAGACCTGCACCTATGATGGATACATCACTTCTACGGCATGGGGAGTGAGAGGAAAAGCGGCAATGACGTACGACAACGTGATCTTTGGCGCAGACCTAACACTGGCTCTGACGCTTGCCAAGGATGTCAGGGGCTACTCCTACGACGCCACCTTCAGCCAAGGACGAATGACCTCCCGCATATCCATGCGCGCTGATTGGAGCAAGAAGTACTTCTTTGAGGCCGCCTTTACTGACTATTCCGGAGGGAACTACAACCTGCTCGCAGATCGAAGCAATCTCGCGCTGGTGGCGGGGGCCACCTTCTAGCAGAAGGAAATGATTGCGGGGATGTCGACATTTCTTGTCATCCGACACGCTCATCGAAGGTCCATTCGAGGTGCGACCTAACTATAAGAGGCTGCGGCCACATGTGTGGTGTTGGAGTGGGGTCGAGCCTCGCTTATACCTACCTTAGAGAGCTAAGCGAGCTAAGCCGTGCCAACTTGTGACTGAATATCCCATCAAGAAATAAGTCCACCAGATGCTGAATTCGTGGCCTGGCAGCAGCTCCCTGCTCCACAGCCAGGCACACGGCAGTGATCACCACCACGATGTCATCGAATGCGACCTCGCTCTTAACCAGGCCCGCCCGCTTGGCGCTCTGCAATAGTTCCTGCCGAGACGCGCGTTGGCGTGACAGCCCGGCGTTTGACAACAAGACGCCAACTGCCGGGCCGTGAGCGGCCCGGCGCAGGCGCAACTCAGCGCGCAAAAGCCTTTGAGCGTTGGCGAGCGTTCTTCACGGTGATCCAAATTGCCGAGAAGAGAAAATAGAACGCGCCAACTCCGGCGTAAGGAGCAACCGTGCTGACGTCCAGAGGCATACCTGAAGTTGCTCGCTTGAAGAAAATGACGCCCGCGAGCGCAGACTGCGCGCCGCTAAGGATCATTACCCACTGCCCACCGGAGGTCTTCCAGCGACGTACAGCGGTCGCCAGTTGAAGCACGCCAGACAGGATGGCCCACGCGCCGACAACAGAGATAACAGCGGGCATGCCCTTAGTGAGTGCGATGGCGATAGCGATTGCGGTAAGCACGCTGACGACGAAATTAAGTGCCTGCG
This sequence comes from Pseudoxanthomonas sp., assembly GCA_044235875.1. Taxonomy (GTDB): domain Bacteria; phylum Pseudomonadota; class Gammaproteobacteria; order Xanthomonadales; family Xanthomonadaceae; genus Pseudoxanthomonas_A. The sequence continues at coordinate 7,250 of JBIIHJ010000040.1, read as the reverse complement.
TAGGATTGGCACGTAGGCCACCGTTCTTCTGAGCATCCAGATGATTGGCTAGCGCATCCCAAGCGGGATAGGCAATGAGCAGGGCAGCTCCGACGTTTGGGTCTTTCTTGCCAACAAATACTGCCAGCAGGATCCAAACGACCGAAACTATGGCTCTGAGAAAATAGTAAGTTTGAAGCCATGAATTGGTCCGATTAGCAAGCAAAGTCGAACGGGACATGTTGAAACTCCTTTTTTTGAGTTGTTAACGCAATCGTTTACGCTAGATACCAATTAGTCGGTAGGGATCTCGGGCTTTTAAAAAAGGGGGATGCCTTTTTAGAGATAGAGAGGCGCGGGGGCTAGTGATGGCTATAGGGCGAGATGCAGGGCGGCCGGACTTTCTTGTCTACGCTCAGGCAACTTCGCTCGGGGTTTCGCCGCTCTGCTGTGAGATCACTGAAAGAGTGACTTCGATATTGTTACGGGTCGCGTTGGAGTACGGGCAGATCTGGTGAGCAGTTTCGACCAGCTTGGTAGCGTCCTGTTGTTCAATTTCCGGCAGGTCGATTGCCAGGTCCACGGCAATGCCAAAGCCCCCCGCAGTGCGCGGACCGATTCCTACTGCTGCGGTAACTGTTGCGTCGGCCGGTACCGTCAAACCGAGTTTTGACGCGGCGACTTTCAAGGCGCTTAGGAAGCAGCGGGAGTAGCCCGCAGCAAACAACTGCTCCGGGTTGGTCCCCTCGCCGCCTGCTCCACCCAGTTCCTTAGGCGTCACCAGTTGGACATCCAGATTGCCGTCGCTTGTGCGGACGCTACCTTCTCAGCCACCGCTTGCAGTGGCGACGGCGCGGTATTTCACTTCTACAGACATCTCGTTTCCTTCAATTTTGAAGCGGCTCTTGATGCCGCCGCATCGGCGCAAACCCCCGACCAGGCAAATCTGACCTACTAGTAGGTATGTGTCAAGGCCGGCTTTTTCCTACTAACCAGGTGCGCTGCAGGTGTCCGTCGTCGTGCAGTGGTTGCAACGACGATCTTCGGAACCTATATTCCCCTACCACTAGGTAGATTGGTGACGCTTTGAGCGAGACTGCAACCAGATTGATCAACGAGGCTGCACGACTGATCGTCAATTCGGGCTATAACGGCTTTAGTTACGCCGATCTAGCCGAGACGATTGGAATTCGTAAGGCCAGTATCCATCACCATTTTCCTTCCAAGGTCGACTTGGTGGTTGCGGTGGTTGAGCAAAGGCGTGCCGCGATCCGTGCGCAGGTTGACGCTCTCGAACACGGTACGCCTGATGCAATGCTGCAGTTGCGTGCTTATGTGGATTACTGGAAGCGCTGTATTGAGGACCAGTCATCGCCTTTCTGTCTAGCTGGGGTACTTGCGGTCGAACTGCCCAGTCTCCCCGCAGAAGTTGCTACTGCTGTCCAAGGGCACTTCAATGATCTAGCGCAGTGGCTTGAGCGCCTCATGGTGCTCGGCAAGAAGCAGGGCACTATCGAGTTGGAGATGAATCCTCGTATCTCCTCGCAGTTTTTCCAGACGACGGTCTATGGGGCAATGGTGATGGCGCGTGCGTATGGCGAACCATCCAAATTCAATCTCGTCATTGATGCGTTCATGCAGCGAATGCGACCGAAGAAGCGATGATCATGTGGCGCTGCGTTCCGCTGAGGTTTGGTCCTCGCGTTGGGTTGCGGGGGCTCAGTAACGATAGCTACCGCGCGATGTTCCCGGATGCGTCGTTGAGGGCGCGGATCACGTCCAGACTTTGAGCCACTGTTTTTCCTGCCAACAGTGATGACAACTGTTCGCCAGCTTCGTCGGTCAAGTCTTGGAAGAAACGCTCGATGTTGCGGCTCACAACGCAATTGCCGTTTATGTTTGAACGTGTAGCAAAGAGTCGCTTGTCATCCACTGCCGCCCGGTAGATATCGAGCAACGTGATCGTCTCAGGTGACCGAAGCAGTCGAATACCGCCATTTCTGCCGACGCTTGATGTAACGATGCCATCGCGGCCAAGGCCCACCATCAACTTGCGGACCAGCGCTGGGTTCGCCCCCAGGCCGGTGGCTAACTCGCCGCTGGTGCATAGGACCCCACGCTCATGCGCTACCGCTAGGGTCAGCACCAATTGTAGGGCGGTAGGGAATCGTAAATCGATCATGGAGCGGCGGTACCACAAATGTTCAGCAACGCGGATTGTGCCACGCGCGGCTAATCTGTAATAATCATATGTACAATATTAGCGACTTGAACGGGTTGCCAATACAGATGAGCGAAGCCCGGCGTCGTGGTCAAGCCAAGGAGAAGATCGTGAAGTACAACCGCTTAGGCAATACCGGCTTGTTTGTCTCCGAACTGGCGTTAGGTGCCATGACGTTCGGCGGCACTGATGGCTTTGAGCCTATAGGCAACGTTGATCAGGAGGGCGCAAACGCACTTGTTGCTAAGGCGTTTGAAGCAGGCGTAAATTTTTTTGACACCGCGGATCGTTATTCGCTCGGTACGTCCGAGCGCATGCTAGGAGAGGCGTTACGCAATCTTAGCGTACCGCGCGAAAGCTATCTCATTGCGACTAAGGGCTTTGGACCGATGGGTGCCGGTCCGAATGATAGTGGGGCGTCGCGGGGGCATATCATGGATGCAGCCAAAAACAGCCTCAAGCGGCTGTGCGTTGATCACATCGATCTCTATCAGATCCACGGTTTCGATCCTGCTACACCGATTGAAGAAACGCTGCGTGCGCTTGACGATCTGGTGCGTCAAGGGCACGTTCGATATGTTGGCGTTTCCAACTGGGCGGCATGGCAAATCGCCACTGCGCTTGGCCTCTCCGAACGGCTAGGTATTACGCGGCTGAGTTCGCTCCAGGCGTACTATTCCGTAGCTGGACGTGATCTGGAACGCGAAATCGCGCCGCTCCTAGACTACTCGGGTGTGGGACTGTTGGTATGGAGCCCGCTAGCAGGTGGCTTCTTGACTGGAAAACAATTACGCGGCGGCGAAGTTCCCGACGGGAGCAGAGTCGCAGCTGCTCGTCCATACATCGACTTAGCACGCGGCTTCGACGCAATCGACGTACTGCGTCAGATATCGAGCGAGCATAGAATTTCGGTGGCGCAGACGGCGCTCGCTTGGTTGCTACACCAGAAGGTGGTCACTTCTATTCTGATTGGGGCTAAGCGACTGGATCAACTTGAGGACAACTTGAAGGCGGCTAGCGTCACATTCAGCAGCGATGAACTGGATGCGATTAATACGGTAAGCAAACTGCCTCCTGAGTATCCAGGATGGATGATCCAGATGTGGAGCGCTTCACGTCAGCGCCAACTTGCCGGATCTAAACGTTGACTCAGGCAGCAGAGTTGGGTGCGGGCGATAAGCAAGTGGCCTTCTATGCCCCTATGCTCGCGGTCATCATCAATTTCGTGCCTTCGCTCGACAAGTTCTAGTCTGGAATGAGGATGTCCGCGCCTGGATCAGGGATGCAACACCAGGCGCCTATTGAATAGCTACCAACTAGTAGGTAGTATTCAGTAATGGCGGACCTATTTACAAATGCAGAGGCTGCGATCAGTGGTGCGCGCACCTTGATCACAGCAGGTGGCTATAGCCACTTCAGCTATCCGGATCCTGCTGGCGACAGGGGGGTAGCTCAATCGGCAATTCACTCCAAGTTTCCGACCAAAGCTGTCTTAGTGCAGGTCATGCTAGAACGCTATCGACAAGAGGCCCTAGACGGCTTGGCTTCGCTTGAGCGGAATGTCACCGATCCGCTGGCGCAGCTACAGAGCTATGTAGGGTACTGGGAGCGATGCGTTTTCGATCCGAGCGCATCGATTTGCGTCTGCGCCGTACTTGCCAGCGAGCTTCCTTTGCTACCTGAAGGCGTGGCTTCCGAAATCAAGGGTCATTTTCGAGACCTTTCTTCGTGGCTCTCGTCCGTTCTTGAAAAAGGTAGCGCCCAAGGAATCTTCAATTTGAGTAACCCCCCTCGTGTCGAGGCCGAAACCTTCATGGCCACCGCACATGGGGCGATGATGTCTGCCCGTGCCTACCAAGAACCAGAAATCTTTGGTTTGATCATGCAGCGAGTTCTACATCGCTTTTCAAAGGCAGCCTAGCCCCACGCTAGCGCATATAGCACCTAGGGCTAACGAGGCCCTTGGATTGCGACCGAACAATTCGTACATGCCGTGGCATGGCAACCGCACGATCAACCATGAGATGCATGCCCGCAGTATTACCATCGCTAGGCTCAACGTTGCACAGCGATCGGGTCCGATGACATTTCGTCAGCGAGATCAAGCATCGCGCGCAAACGATCCATGTGCCGCAAATCTTGATGGTAGCCCACCCATATCTCCCTACTCGATCAAAATTCGCCAATCGACGGCTTCCTACGCAATTTCTGAGTCTCTAGGGCGCTGCGTTCCGGCCAGAATTCAAGCTCGTGGCTCAAGGAAATAGTTTTCACGCAGCCTCGGCCAGAAGCAGACGTGGCCAAGAATTTTCGAATGCGCTTAGCTTTGTGCCAAAAAAGGGGCGCTTTGAGCGCCCCTTTCCATGCCTGGCGAGATTAGTGATCGAACTTTTTCTCGATACCAAAGCGCACTGACTGATTGTTGCCTGTGTCCGATTCCAGCTGCACCTGGTACTCGGCCGTGAAGTTCCAGCCTCCCAAGGTCTGCAGGCTGAAGCCACCACCCAGCAGGGCATGATCGCGCGAGCGCTGCAACAGGGTTGCGCGGTAGGGGTAGCTACCCACCAGATCCGCATACGACATCAATGCGCTGCTGCTGCCTTCCAGATCCCGACCGTACTCGGCCCGCAGCTGCGGGGCCCACACGCCGTAGTCGCGTTTGACGGCGAACTGCGCCAGGACGCCGGCGCTGGCCGTGCTGGTCTTGACCGTCTGGGCCTGGTAGCTCAGTGCGTAGAGGTCATCGCCCCGCTCGGTAAAGCCGTCCAGGGAGGCTTGCGCCGCATCGAAACGACCATAGGGCGTCAGCTGGATGTCTCTGGACCGCAGGATGTAACCCATCGAGAGCGAACCGAACCACTGCTTGCCATCCCGGTTGCCCACCACGCGACCGCCGGTGTCGGTGACACTGCGGACCGAATCCAGCGACAGCCATTGATAGCCCAGCAGTGAGTCGATGAAGAATGCCTCGGTCGGCCGATAGCTGGCGTAGACCGCGGCCGAGTAGCTATCGACCTTGGAACTGCTGGCATCGTTGCCCACGTCGGTGTCATCGCGGCCATAGCCCACGCCGGCACCGATGATCAGGCCATCGGCAAACAGCTTGTCGGCACCCATGCTCACGCCCGAGGTCGTGAAATCGGTACTGGTGTCCCCGCGCGTCGAGCCGGCCTTGCCGAAGTTGACCACGCCACCGGTCCACACCGAGGCGCCGCCCGGCAGGAGTCCTGCTGTGTTGCCGCTCGGGTCCACCATCTTCTGGTCAGCCAGCATGTTGCTGCTGGTGGCGCTCAGATCCTGGATCGCCGAGGGGCCATGGTCGCGATTGCGCTCGTTCATCGCGGTGGCCGCGCTGGCGCTGGCTGAGGTCAGGGTAATGCCGTTGGAAAAGCCGACCGCCGGCTGGCCGTTGTGCAGCTGCTCCAGGCGATGCTGGAAATTGTTGATCTGACCCACTGCCATACGACGGGTGGCATCGGCCTGCGCCGATAGTACGCCGAGCACTTCCGCATCCTTCGACGGATCCGGGCGGGCGGCCACGCTCACCGACAGCACGCCGGGCGCCGAGGTGGCATAGGCATTGGTCAGCGTGTAGCTGATCTGGGCCAGGCCCACGAAGGCAGGTGCAGCGTCGAAGACCACGGCATAGCCATCCGCGGAACGCTCGATCCGTGACTGGCCAGCACTGGCCGGCGCGACCGAGACCACGTCTGCGCCGGTGAACGGCCCGCCGCTGGCACCTGCCGAAATGTTCACCCGCACATTGCGACCGGCGACCGCTGCGGCCGACACCGGGGGTGCCACCGGCATTGGATTGATGGTGACGGTCACGGTGGCCGGCTGCGATGCGCCGAACGCATTGCTGAGCGTGTAGGTGAAGCGCTGGGTGCCACTGGCATCAGATGGCGCGGCGTAGACGATTGTGGTGCCTTCGACGGTTGCCGTGCCCACCGCCGGGGTTGTGGCCAGGGCAAGCGCGGTGAACGGCCCACCACTGGCGCCATTGGCGGCATCGATCCTGACGGTCTGGCCGGCCAGCGTGGTGGCCGACCGGTCCTGTGCGACTGGCACGGCGCCGGCCTGCACGGTTACCGTCACGGTGGCGACATTGGAAGTGCCTCCGGGTCCGATCGCCGAGTAGGTGAAAACATCGGTCCCGAAGAAATCGGCCGTTGGCGTGTAGCGCACCGAGGTGCCCTGCACGACGGTTGCGCCATGCGTGGGCGACGCTGCAACTGCGACCGAGGTAATCACACCTGTGTCGTTCGCCGTCACCGGGATGGTTACGGCCTGGTTAGCCGGCGTCTGCGCCGCATCGTTGACCGCGACCGGCGCGGCCTCGCCAATGGTGACTGCATAGGCCTGGTTGCCGCTCATGCCGTTGGCGTCAGACGCGCGGATGGTGAACGTCGCCGGGCCACTCTGTGTCGGTGTGCCGGACAGCGCACCGGAGGTGGACAAGGTAATGCCTTGCGGCAGTGCGCCTGCGCTGATCACAAACGTGTAAGGCGCTACGCCGCCGCTGGCACCAAGCGTTGCGTTGTAGACGGTGCCCACGGTGCCGCCCGGCAAGGTGGCCGGACTGACAACGACGGTAACCGCCGCGATGGTCAGGGTGTAGTTCCGGCTCAGTGTTGCCGGCGACATGCTTGCGTCGGTCACCGTCACGGTGAAGGAGAAGCTACCGGTCACCGTCGGCGTTCCCGACAGCACGCCGGAAGCCGCATCGAAGCTCATGCCTGCGGGCAACGCACCAGAGAGGGACAAGGTGCGCGGCGCCGAGCCGCCACTGCTGGCGAAGGCAATGCTGTTGCTGGTGCCGTAGGTTGCCGTCAACGCGGGGCTGGCCGGTGTCAGCGCGAGCGGATCGGCATCGACGGTCAGCGTCAGGTTGACGGTCGCGGTGAAGGGGCTGCCCGCGCCGGTGCTGCTGTCGGTCACGTGGATGGCAACCGGGAAGTTGCCAGCCTGCGTCGGCGTCCCGCTGAGGGTGCCGTTGTCGGCCAGGGACAGTCCGGTCGGCAGGCTGCCGGTGACCGTGTAGTGGTAC
>JBIIHJ010000076.1:0-13887 GCA_044235875.1 Pseudoxanthomonas sp. | reverse complement strand
CGATCGGCGAAGCGGCCGAAGTACCAGGCGCCGATGGGGCGCATCAGGAAGGTCACCGCGAAGATCGCCCACACATACAGCGTGGCGTTCTTCTCCTCGGGCGAGAAGAATTTGGATTCGAAGTAGGTCGCAAAAACCGAGTAGACATAAACGTCGTACCACTCGACCAGATTGCCCGCCGAGCCCTTGAGCGTGTTCGAAATGGAGCGACGCAGACTTTTTTGCGTGTCGTCAGTGGGCGTTGCTGCGGAAATCGGTGCGCTCATGCGGATGCCTCGGTGTCTTGGCTTTGAAGATGGGACGTGCGTGTCCACCGCGGTGCCAGGGCCGGCGATGCCTGCGGACCTCGCCAGCCATGATGGTCAGCGCGTCGTGAGCGATATGCGATGGGAGTCGAACGTTATAAACGCCGAAGGCCCGCGCGGTGGCGGGCCTTCGACTTATTGGCTATGCGGCGGGCGTCCCGCGGTGCACGTCAGCTACGGCCGTACTGGTCTTCGAACCGGACGATGTCGTCCTCGCCCAGGTAGCTGCCGGACTGCACTTCGATCAGCTCCAGCGGCAGGCGGCCTGGATTCTTCAGGCGATGGGTCACCCCCAGCGGGATGTAGGTACTCTGGTTTTCGGTCAGCAGGATGACCTCGTCGCCGCGGGTGACCTCGGCCGTGCCACTGACCACGATCCAGTGCTCGGCGCGATGGTGGTGCATCTGCAGGCTCAGCGTGGCACCGGGATTGACGGTGATGCGCTTGACCTGGAAACGCGCGCCCATGTCGATCGAGTCATAGGCGCCCCAAGGGCGATAGACCTTGCGATGCAGGACCGCCTGGCTGCGCTGATCGTGCTTGAGCTGGGCCACGACCTTCTTGACCTCCTGTACGCGATCCTTACGGGCGACCAGGATCGAGTCGTCGGTCTCCACCACGACCACATCGTCCAGGCCCACCACGGCGACCAGGCTCTCGGCGTAGACGTAGCTGTTGTGCGTGTCCACGGTGATCACATCGCCGGTACAGGCATTGCCGTTGGCGTCCTTTTCGGTCACTTCCCACAGCGCAGACCAGGAGCCGACGTCGTTCCAGCCCACGTCCAAAGGCAGGACCTTGGCATCGGCAGTCTTTTCCATCACCGCGTAGTCGATGGAGTCCGACGGGCAGGCTTCGAAGGCGGCCTTGTCCAGACGGATGAAATCTCCGTCGCGCTTGGCACTGGCCAGCGATGCGCGGACCGCCGTGACCATGTCGGGATGGAATTTCTGCAGCTCCTCGACATACCGGCTGGCCTTGAACAGGAACATGCCGCTGTTCCAGAAATACGTGCCCTCGGACAGGTACCTGGCGGCCGTTTCCGCGTCGGGTTTCTCGACGAAGCGCAGCACCGGCTGCACACCCAGACCCTTGTCGGCCTGGATGTAACCGAAGCCGGTTTCCGGGCTGCTGGGCACCACTCCGAAGGTCACCAACGCGCCGGCCTCGGCGGCCGGAACGGCCTGCTCGACAGCATCGCGAAAGCCTTCCGGATTGGTGATCACATGGTCGGAGGGCAGCACGAGCAGCAGCGGATCATTGCCGCCCTCCAGCGCGCAAAGCGCGGCGGCGGCAATGGCAGGGGCGGTGTTGCGGGCTACCGGTTCCAGCAGGATCTGCGCCTGGGGCGCCTTGATCTCGCGCAGCTGCTCTGCCACCAGGAACCGATGGTCCTCGTTGGCCACCACCAGCGGCGGCAGCGAGGTCAGCGGCTCGACGCGGCGCCAGGTCGCCTGGACCATCGTGTCCTCGCCGCCAAGCGGCAGAAACTGCTTGGGATAGGCTTCGCGCGACAACGGCCACAGGCGTGTACCGGAGCCGCCCGACAACAGAACGGGCTGAAGCTTGGTCATATTGGAGGGTCTCTTGCGTGGGGGATACGCAAGACGCAGTGTACCCTGCGCACCCGAACCTTAATGCGGCACGGCGCATGAATCACACGTCACCTTCACAGGCCGTTCTGGCACGTGACGCACTGCGCCTGGCGTGGGCGCGCAAGGCATTGCACGACGCGCAAGCCACGCTGGAACGCGCCAGCATCGATGCCGGCCACCGCAGCTACTGGCGCACCCAGGGCGTGGGCGTCTCGCGGATCGTGATGGATTCCCCTCCGGCCCTGGAAGACGTGCGGCCGTGGCTGCATTGGCACGACGTGCTGTCCGCTGGCGGTGTGCGCCTGCCGCAGATCCTGGCCCGGGATGTCCAGGCAGGTTTCCTGCTGCTGGAGGACCTGGGCCAGCCCACGCTGGCACAGCGGCTTGCCCGTGATCCATCCGATGCCGATGCCTGGGTCGACGCGGCGATCGACCAGCTGCTCACACTGCAGGCGATCATCCCGCCCGAAGGCACAGGCGCGTTCGGTGAGGCGCTACTGCAACGCGACGCGGGCCTGTTCGAGGAGTGGTTCCTGCGCCGGCACCTGGGCATTGCACTGGACTGCGACCTCAGCGATGGCCTGGAGCTGGCCCAGCGCCGGCTGATGGACAACGCGCTGTCGCAGCACAAGGTGCTGACCCACCGCGATTTCATGCCGCGCAACCTGATGCCGGTGCTGCCTGGGCCTGCGGTACTGGATTTCCAGGACTGCGTGATCGGCCCGGTCGCCTACGATGCGGTCAGCATGCTCAAGGACGCGTTCCTGAGCTGGCCGCTGGCCCGCGTGGACGGTTGGCTGTTGCAGTACCACGCACGGGCGTTGAAGGCCGGTGTGCCGGTCCCGCAGTCGGCCGAAGTCTTCCTGCGCGACGCCGACTGGATGGGTATCCAGCGCCATCTCAAGATCCTGGGCATCTTCTGTCGCCTGCACTACCGCGACGGCAAATCGCAATACCTGACCGACTTGCCGCGTTTCATCGCCTATCTGGATGAAGTGCTTCCGCGTCACCCGCAGCTGCGGTCGCTGCAACTGCTGCTCGACGAGCACATCCGCCCTGCCCTGCAGGCACGTGCGGCATGAAGGCATTGGTCTTTTCCGCAGGCCTGGGCGAGCGCATGCGCCCGCTCACCGACACCACGCCCAAGCCGCTGCTGGAAGTCGGCGGTGCACCCTTGATCGTGTGGCACCTGCGCAAACTCGCAGCACTGGGCATCACCGACGTGGTGATCAACCTGAGCTGGCTGGCCGAGCGCTTTCCGCAGGTGCTGGGCGACGGCAGCGCGTTCGGCGTTCGCATCGCCTGGTCGCACGAGGGCGCGGTGCCGCTGGAGACCGGCGGCGGGATGCTGCATGCGTTGCCGCTGCTGGGCAACGCGCCGTTCCTGGCGGTCAATGGCGATGTCTGGACCGATTTCGACTTCGCCACGCTGCCGCGCGAACCGGACGGCGACGCCCACCTGGTGATGATCGACAACCCGCCGCACCACCCGCGCGGTGATTTCCACTTCGACCATGCCGGCCTGCTGCAGCCACGGGGCGATTCGGCGGCCAACTTCACCTATTCGGGCATCGGCGTGTACCGGCCATCGGTGCTGCGCGACTGGCACAAGGTGTTCGAATCCAGCACCAGCCCCGGCCTGGACGGGCAGCCGCCGCGTTTTCCGCTGGCACCGCTGCTGCGCGCGGCAATGCGCCGCAACGCGGTCAGCGGCCAGCGCCATGCCGGGCGCTGGACCGATGTCGGCACGCCACAGCGGCTGGCCGAACTGGATGCTCAGCTGGCAGGGGAAGCCGGTCACAGCGCGGGCTGAGGCCCGTCCAGCGCATGGCGGCCAGGGCGGCGTCCGGTTAGGATCGCGCCATCCAAGGATGCAAGGCACAGGAGTGGCGCCATGGCTGCAAACGGATTGCAAGGTTCACCGACCACCAGCGCCCAGGCGCTGGCCCAGCGTGCCGCGCAGGCCAGCGGCCTCGGTGACGACGCCGCGCGCGCCGATCGACTGATCCTCGAACACCGCGGCATCGGCGGCATCGACGCCGTCGCACTGGTGCGCGACATGGTCGCCGCACCGGGCTATCCCGGGCATCGCAAGGTCAAGCCGCTGATCGAACAGATCGAACAGCGCTTGGACAAGCGCCAGGCGCATCGCTTCGAGGAAGCGCTCGACGATGCCGGCGTCACCGACAGTGCCTTCGAAGATGCCGCGGAAAAGACCGGGCGCGGCCTCTTCGGCTTCTTCCGCGGCCTGTTCCATGCGGTGGAGAAGATCGACGACACCATTCGCACGACGTTCGACAAGATCGAAAAATGGGCCCATGCCACGGCCAACGATCCGCAGGCCGGCATCCTCTCGCGCCTGGTCGCCCGCACCGTGGAAGCGCCCGTGGCCCTGGCCGGCACCGCCTACAAGACCGTCAGCGCGCCGGTGATGAGCGCGGTGCATACGGTCGAGGACGTCGCCACGGCGGGCAAGGTGATCTACCGCTTCGTCTCCGACGAGCCCTACCGCGACACGGTCACCAGCTTCGCCCGCCTGCGCATGACCGAGGAGCTGACCCTGCCGGGAAAGCTGTTCGATCAGGTCACCGAACAGGCGCTGGACAAGCTGGGACAGTGGGAAACCGGCCTGCTGCAGGCCAAGCTGGCCGGCACCGAAGGCGATTACCTGGCCCAGGTCAGCGGCGAACGCGGCATCACGCTGTTTACCGGCATCTGGCCGGTGGCGCAGGCCGAGGCACTGGATCGCCTGGCCAGCGTGCTCAAGAGTGTGTCGCTGGACGACATCCAGGGCCTGCGCAACGTGATGGGCCACGCCAGCGCCGCGATCGGCCGCGATGATGACACCAGCGCGCTGGGGCTGAAAACGCTGGGCCACCTGGTCGACGAATACCGCCATGAAGGCACGCTCGATACCCTGGTCGATACCGCGCGCGTCACCGGCAGCCTGGAGACGCTGATGCGCTCGGGCCAGCTCTCGCCCGGCGAACTGACCGACCTGGCCCGACACGATCCCACGCTGTTCCTTCCCGATGCGCAGACCCTTGCGGGCCTGAGCGCGGAAGCACGCGCTCGCTACGGCAGCGTGGACCTGGACAGCGCGCTGCAGGCCAGCCTGGGCCAGCTTGACCTGGGCAAGCTCACCGCGCACCAGGCCGCCGATGCCACCGAAGCGGTGGTCGGCCGCAACCTGGCCCAGGCCGGCTACAGCGACATCGCCGCCTTGACCGGCAAGGACGGCGAGCAACTGCAGATGGCCGCGCGCAATGCGGCAGGTCAGATCGAGTTCTTGGATTTCGATGCCAAAGCCATTGCCGCGACCGCGCGCCAGGCCGACGGCACCGGCGTCACGCTGGCGGGCATCATCGGCCGGGTCCAGCTGGATTCGGGGCAGTTCCGCGAGGCGCTGGACACGCGCACGGCACAGGCCGCTGCCACGCCCGCGCACGCCGGCGACACTCTGCCCGACCCGGCCACGGCCACCGCACCCGCCGCCGGCACCCACGACCCGCTCGCGCTGCCGATGTCCGATGAACGCCACGCCGATTACCCGATGTACCGCGCGGCGGTGACCGGACTGGAGGCCGAGGTGAAGTCGCGCCATATCCAGTTCATCGACCACGCCGAGCTCGAACGCGCCGCCGGCCAGCTGGTGGTCGAGGCCAAGGCCTCGGGCCTGCCGACCATCGCGCGCGTGGCTGCGATCGACGGCGGCAAGGCCATCTTCGCGATGGACCGGGATCCCGGCGACGCCAACGCCGCCGCTGCGCGCCGGATCTACGTGGATCGAGAACAGGCCGTCGGCCACAGCGTGGCCGAGAGCACCCAACGGGTGACGCAACTGGATGCCGACCTGTCGCAGGCCCTCAAGGCGCCGGAACGCGATACCGCGATCGCGGCGCGCTGAGGCACCGGCCTTGCCTCAGGCCTCGCCCGCCAGCACCTGTCGCAGGAATGGCACGGTGACCCGGCGCTGGGCGGCCAGCGAAGCGCGGTCCAAGCGTTCGATCAGTTCCACCATCTGCGCAGGATCGCGCGCGGTGCGGGTCAGCATCCAGTCCACCGCCGCGTCTTCCAGGATCAAGCCACGCCGGCTGGCACGGTCGCGCAGCAGCGCGGCACGGCCGGGATCGTCCAGCGGGCGCAACACGATGCGGCTGCACTGGCCCAGGCGCGAACGCAGGTCCGGCAGGACCAGCCCGATCGTCTCGGGGAGATCGGCCGCGGTATAGAGCACGCCGATGCCCGCGGCGCGGGCACGATTGTGGAAATCGAACAGCGCGATTTCAGCAACGCGGTCGCCTGCAATGACTTCCAGGCCGTCCAGCACCACCAGCGCATTGCGCTCCAACCCATCCAGCGCCTCCTGCACGTAACCGCGCGCGGCCTGCAGCGGCAGGTAGGCCGCGGCGCGGCCGACTTCTCCCGCCGCGGCACAGGCGGCCAGAGCCAGATGGGTCTTGCCGCCGCCGTGCGCCGCCGACAGGTACAGCCAGTCTGACTCCGGTGCCTGGGCCAATGCCCGCAGCTGCGCCAGCGCGACGTCCGGGGCCCCGATGAAACTGTCGAAACGCTGATCCGGCGGAGTCCGCAGCGCCAGCGGCAACTGCGGCACGCTCATGGCTGGGTGGGGCCCTGCGGGTTGTGCAGGCTTTCGATCGGGGTGCGGTGCGGATCGAGCAGGATCGTCGGCTGCCCGCCCGCGTAGAGATGGCTGTGGGTATAGCGCTCGTGCGCGTAGCGCAGCAGCACGTTGACCACCGCCGCGATCGGCAGCGCCAGCAGCATGCCCAGGAAGCCGAACAGCTGCCCGCAGGCGAGCACGGCGAAGATCACCGCCACCGGGTGCAGGCCGATGCGGTCACCGACCAGCTTCGGGGTCAGGACATAGCTTTCGATGATCTGGCCGACGCCGAACACGACCGACACCAGCACCAGATGCTTGACGTCGCCGTACTGCATCAGCGCGGCGATCAGGCCCATGGCCACGCCGCTGGTCGGCCCCAGGTACGGCACGAAGGTCAGCAGGCCGGCGATCAGGCCGATCAGGATGCCCAGATCCAGCCCCACCGCCCACAGGCCGGCGCCATAGAGCACGCCCAGGATGATCATCACCAGCAACTGGCCCTTGAGAAAGCCGCCGAGTACTTCGCTGGATTCGCCGGCCAGCCGGCTGACCACGCCGACGTGATCGCGCGGCACCATCGAGGCGATGCGCCCCACGATCAGGTCCCAGTCACGCAGGAAGAAGAAGGCGATCACCGGGATCAGCACCAGGTTGGCCATCCACCCGAACAGCGCAAAGCCCGAGCGCGACACATACCCCCACACCGTGCGCGCCACGCCGCCGGCGCGTTCCCAGTTGCTGCGCAGCAGCTCCCAGATATGGGTGAAGTCCAGGTAATCGGCGATGCGGACGTTGAACTTGCCCTCCAGCCACGGCACCGCGACCGTGTAGATCCACTGCTGGTAGCGCGGCAGCGACTGGATCAGCGTGGTCACCTGGTCCTGGATCAGCGGCACCAGCAGCAGCACCACGACCACCAGCGCCAGCAGCATCACGAAGAACACCACGGCGACGGAGGTGTTGCGCGACCAGCCGCGCGCTTCCAGGCGGTCGACCAGTGGGTCGCCCATCCAGCCCAGGATCGCGGCGACGGCAAACGGGGTCAGCACCGGCGAAAGGATCCAGACCAGCCAGACCACCGCCGCGGCCACCGCCGTCCATTGCAACCGGCGCAGGAACTGCGCGATGACCTGCTGCGGATCTTCGATGATCATGCCTGTGCCGTCCTGGTCCTACGGGGGAAAATCACTTGAGGTGGAACACGGCCGGGCTGCCGTCCCCGCCAACCACCGGGCTGTCTTGGCCCAGCATGCGCTTGAAGCCTTCCACGCCGCTCAGCAGATCCAGGTCCACTTCCATCGTGTCCCCGTCCACGCGCACCGGCGCGATCCGGCGCACCACGGAAGTCTGCTGCAGCGCGGCCGACAGGCGCAGGTAATCCTCGCTGCTGCGGATGCCGCTGAAGATCACCCGGTACGTGCCCGGCGCGCCGCCGATGGCCTGCTTGGCGTAGCGCTTGACCAAGGCATCGGCCGCGCCATCGGCACCGCTGGCCATGGCCTGGCGCGCATCGGCGTTGTCGACCGACCAGGTCGACAGCACCTTGCCGTTGTCGATGAAGTTCCAGTCCGCCACCCACCCGGACTTGCCGCGGTAAAGCTTGCCCACCAGCTGCATCGGTGGTGCATAACGGGCAGAGGCCCGTGCCACCGCGGCGGTATCGCCCCGCCAGATCGCGCCGACCAGCGCGGTCTCGGCAGCCGAACCCTGCGGCAGGCCCAGGCGATAACCACGATCCACCGCGCGATCCAGCAGCGAACGCACCGCCGCCGACTGCTGCAGGCTCACCAGGCGCGGGCCGCTGCCATCGTCGATCGCCAGCCAGACCACCGGCTTGGGCCGCGGCTGCGGCCAGACCGGCAGGCCCAGCACGCTGGCCAGGACGTCGACCTTCTGCTGGTCAAAGCGCGCCACCAGCACCGTCCTGAAGGTCGGCGCGCCGCCGGCCGAGGTGCCCTGGTCCTGGCGGTAGTCGTAGCCGTCCACGTAGTTCTTGGCGTTGCGCAGCTCGGTGGCCACGCCGGCGCGCGAGGTCGCGCCCCTGTCGCCGCTGACCTTGGCCAGCACCTGGCCCAGCGCGCGGGCAAAACCGCCCGTGCGGTCGCCCTCGGCCTGGCTGGAGACCGCGACCTCGGCCTCGTACAGGCCCTGCGCCCTGGCGACGTCGCCCTCGGTGCGCATGTCGTCCTGCGCCAGCGCGGGCGAGGCGCTCAGGAAAAGGAATGCCGCAGCGGCGAAAGCGGTAAAACGGCGCATCGAGCGTCCTGTGAACAACGAATCTGGGGGAATTGTTGCCCGAATGGACCATCGCCGCCAGCACGGACCGTTCACATGGGGCGCGGAGCGGGCCACGCATCCCTTAAAATGGCGACCCTTCTTCTTCCACCGGCCCGCCTCGTGACCCAGTCCAACCCGCCCGCCTCCACGCCCATGACCTACCGCGACGCCGGCGTGGACATCGACGCAGGCAACGCGCTGGTCGAACGCATCAAGCCGCTGGTCAAGCGCAGCTTCCGCCCGGAAGTGATGGGTGGCCTGGGCGGGTTCGGCGCGCTGTTCGACCTGAGCGGCAAATACAAGGAGCCGGTGCTGGTGTCCGGCACCGACGGCGTAGGCACCAAGCTCAAGCTGGCCCAGCAGCTGGGCCGCCACGACACCATCGGCATCGACCTGGTCGGGATGTGCGTCAATGACGTGCTGGTCCAGGGCGCCGAGCCGCTGTTCTTCCTGGACTACTTCGCCACCGGCAAGCTGGACATCGACACCGCCGCGGCCGTGGTTAGCGGCATCGCCAGGGGCTGCGAGCTGTCCGGCTGCGCCCTGATCGGGGGCGAGACCGCCGAGATGCCCGACATGTACGCCCCGGGCGAGTACGACCTGGCTGGCTTCACCGTCGGTGCGGTCGAAAAGGCGCAGATGCTCGACGGCAGCGCCGTGGCCGAAGGCGACGTACTGATCGGCCTGGCGTCCTCCGGCGCGCACTCCAACGGCTATTCGCTGATCCGCCGCATCTACGACCGTGCCGGCCGCCCGGCCGACCTGGACGTCGGCGGCGTGCGACTGGAAGACGCGCTGATGGCGCCGACCACGCTCTACGTCAAGCCGATCCTGGCGCTGCTGCGCACTCACGGCGCTGGCGCCGGCAAGCCGATCCATGCCATGGCCCACATCACCGGCGGCGGACTGACCGAAAACATCATCCGCGTGGTGCCCGAGGGCCTGGGCCTGGACATCGATGCGTCCTCGTGGACCCTCCCGCCGCTGTTCCAGTGGCTGCAGAAGGAAGGCGCGGTGGCCGACAGCGAGATGTGGCGCACCTTCAACTGCGGCATCGGCTTCGTGCTGATTGCCGCCAAGGACAGCGTGGCCGCGCTGGAAGCCAGCCTGGACACGGCCGGCATCGGCCACTGGCAGATCGGCAAGGTGGTACCGGCCGGTACCGGCGAACGCGTGCGGATCGGCTAAGCCCACGCCCATGACCTGGGGCAAGCGATGGGCGCTGGCAGGCCTGATCCTGGTCTTTGCCGCCACCTGGCTGCATCCGCTCTGGCCGACCGAGCAGGCCCTGCATGGCACGTTGGCCGTCGCGGGCGTGGGCTTGCTGTTGTGGATCGAGCGTCGGTGGCCGCTGCGCACGGGGCACTTCGTGGCCGTGTGCGCCTTCGTCGCGGTGCACAGCGTGGCGGCACGTTGGCTCTACTCCAACGTGCCGTACGAACACTGGTTGCAAATTGCACTGGGCTGGTCCCCGGGCGAGGCCTTTGGCTGGAAGCGCAACCATTTTGATCGCCTGATCCATTTCCTGTACGGCGTCTGCTTCGCGCCACCGCTGGCGCGCTGGGCGCTGCAGTACTGGCCAGGCCTGCGCCGCGCACAAGCGTTCGTGCTGGCGATCATGATGATCATGTGCACCAGCCTGGTGTACGAGTGGTTCGAATGGGCCATTGCCTTGACCATGTCTGCGCAGGATGCCGAGTCCTATAACGGCCAGCAGGGCGACGCATGGGACGCGCACGCGGACATGCTGCTGGCCACGCTCGGCAGCCTGACCGCCTGGCCTCGCCGGCGTGCACGCGCGTGAGCCAGCCACGCATCGCCGTGCTGGCTTCCGGCCGCGGCAGCAACCTGCAGGCCGTGCTGGCGGCCATCGCCGCCGGCACGCTGGACGCACAGGTGGTGGGCGTGTTCTCCGACCGGCCGCAGGCGCCGGCTTTGCTGCACGTACCGGCCGGGCAACGCTGGAGCGCCAAGCCCAGCCGCTTCGAGGACCGCGACGCCTACGAACAGGCACTAGGCGATGCCATCGCCGCCTCGCAGGCCGACTGGATCGTCTGCGCCGGCTACATGCGGATCCTGGGCCAGGCCCTGATCGAACGCTTTGCCGGGCACATGCTCAACATCCACCCGTCGCTGCTGCCGCGCCATCGCGGCCTGCACACCCACGCCGCTGCGCTGGACGCCGGTGACCGCGAGCATGGGTGCAGTGTCCATTTCGTCATTCCCGAGCTGGATGCCGGCAGCGTCATCGCCCAGGCCCGCTTGCCGATCACGCCGCAGGACACCGCCCAAACCCTGGCTGCACGCGTGCTGGCACTGGAACACCGGCTGCTGCCGGCCGTCCTGGCCCTGGCCGTGGCCGGGCGTCTGGCTGAACGGGGCGGCACGACGCTGGTCGATGGTCAGCCGATGTTTACGCCTTTGACACTAGATTCCGATGATCGGCTCACACCGTAATTCCTTGCGACCTTCCATGACCAAGCTGCTCGGCGGCCTTTTGTTGCTGGCCTGTGCTGTTCCCGCCCTCGCCCAGGATGCGCCCGTCGCTCCGGCGGCCGCGCCTGTGGAAGCACGGCAGTCCGCCGAGGACGTCCCCTGGAAGCTGGCGCCGTTCACCGCGACGTATGAGGCCTGGTACAAGGGCAAGCGCGCCGGTGACGCGACCCTGCAGGTAGTCCACAACACGGGCAACCAGTGGCGGCTGGACCTGGAGATTCGCGGCGAGCGCGGCGTCGCCAGCCTGTTGCGGCTCAACATCCAGCAGAGCACGGTGTTCGATGTCAGCGGCGCGGACAACGATCGCTTCCGCCCCCTGAGCCAGAGCACCGTGCGCAAGGCGATCTTCGGTGACAAGCAGCAGACCGGCAGCTACGACTGGAACACCAACACGGCCCAGTGGGACGGCAAGGTCGACAAGGACCGGCGCGCGCCGGTGCCGCTGCAGACAGGCGACATGAGTTCGTTGTTGCTGGACTTGGCGATCATGCGCGATGCCAAGCCCGGCGCGTCCATGACCTACCGCGTGGTCGACAACGGCCGCGCGCGGCAGTACCAGTACGCGGTAGGCGCGCAGACAGAGATCGTGCCCGTCGGCGAGCTGAGCTACGACGCCATGCGCATCCAGCGCATCAATGCCGGTGACCGTGAACAGATCTTCTGGGTGGCCAACGGCGTGCCCACCCCGGTGCGCATGCTCCAGCGCGACGATGGCGAAGACGCCATCGACCTGCGCCTCATCGATTACCAAGGAGTGCAATGAAATGAACCGATCCATCTCCCGCCCGCTGCAACGGCTGGCTGCCGCTTCCTTGCTCGTCCTCTGCGCAGGCCCGGCGTTGGCGCTGGATGCGTTCACGGCCACCTACCAGGCCAGTGCCATGGGCATGCAGGGTGCCGGCCAGATGACGCTTGCTGCGCAGGGTGCTGGTAAGTGGAAGTACGACATGTCGGTGCGCAACCAGCTGGTCAACCTGACCCAGTCCACCACCTTCGAGGAGAAGGACGGCGGCTATCGCCCGCTGTCGTCCAGCGACAGCTCGATGGTGCTGATCAAGAGCAAGTCGGTGAAGACCGCCTACGACTGGTCCAGCAAGCAGGCCACCTGGAGCGGCGACGTCAAGGAAAACCGCCGCGGCCCCATCGCCCTGCAGCCAGGCGACATGGACGCGCTGCTGGTGAACCTGGCGATCGTGCGCGACGTGCATGCCGGCAAGCCGCTGAGCTACCGAATGCTGGAAAACGGCAAGGCCATCCCGATGACCTACCAGGCCGCCGGCAAGGAGACGATCACCGTGGCCGGCAAGCAGGTCAGCGCGACCAAGGTCAGCCAGACCGATGGCAAGAAGCAGATGATCGTGTGGGTGGTACCGGACCTGCCGGTCCCGGCGCGCATCCTGCAGCGCGAGAATGGTCAGGACTCCTACGACCTGACCCTGACCGCGTTCAAGTAATCCAACACCTCAGACTTCACGAAAAACCCCGGGCTGGCCCGGGGTTTTTGTTCACCGCTTCTCGGCCGCCGCCGCATCCGGGTGCAGCTCCGTGCGGCACTCCACGCGGATCTCCTTGCCGCTGCCGCGCCACGCATAGGTGGTGCAGGTGCGGTTGCCTTCGGTGGTCTTGTTGGCGACCACGGCGTAGTAGGCCTGGATCACCTCGTCGCGGCTGACCTGGCCATCGCCATCCCAGTCCATGTCCTTGGTCGACATGCCGCTCAGGCCGGCCGCGCCGACCCAGCCCATCCAGCCCACGGCCAGCAGCAGGATCGCCACCAGCACCAGCACCGCACGGCGGCGCGGCGAGAAGCTGGCCTTGGAAAAGCGTCGCTTCAGGAAGCTCATGACACCCGCCGGATGGTCGCGCCCAGCGCACGGAGCTTTTCTTCGATGTTTTCGTAGCCACGATCCAGGTGGTAGATGCGATCGATCGTGGTATCGCCTTCGGCCACCAGCCCGGCCAGGATCAACGAGGCCGATGCGCGCAGGTCGGTCGCCATCACCGGCGCACCACCCAGCTTTTCGACGCCGCGGACGATCGCCGTGTGGCCTTCGACACGAATGTCCGCGCCCAGGCGCAGCAGCTCGTTGACGTGCATGAAGCGGTTTTCGAAGATCGTCTCGTTGATCACACCCACGCCATCGGCCACGCAGTTGAGCGCCATGAACTGGGCCTGCATGTCGGTGGGAAACGCCGGATACGGCGCGGTGGTCAGGCTGATCGCCCTGGGCCGCTTGCCGGCCATGTCCAGGCGGATGCCGTCGGCATCGCAGGCAATGCTGGCGCCGGACTCGCTGAGCTTGTCCAGCACCGCATCCAGCGTGTCGCCACGCGCGCGGCGGGCGAACACCTTGCCGCCGGTCATGGCCGCGGCCACCAGGAAGGTGCCGGTCTCGATGCGGTCCGGCAGCACCGCGTGGTGGCCGGGCGCGAGGCGCTCGACGCCATGGATCACGATGCGCGAGGTGCCCGCGCCTTCGATCCGTGCGCCCAGGGCGATCAGGCAATCGGCCAAGTCGGTAACCTCCGGTTCGGCAGCGGCGTTTTCCAGCACCGTGGTGCCTTCGGCCAGGACCGCGGCCATCAG
>JBIIHJ010000322.1:0-4586 GCA_044235875.1 Pseudoxanthomonas sp. | reverse complement strand
CGCCTTTGAGACGGCCACTGCGCTCGGCCTTGATGTAACCATTCTCGACGGTGATCTGCGCACCGAGGGCCTGCAGGCCCTTGATGTGCTGGTCGACCGGGCGCGAGCCGATCGCGCAACCGCCCGGCAGCGACACTTCGGCCGCGCCGAAGCGCGCCAGCAGCGGGCCCAGCACCAGGATCGAGGCACGCATGGTGCGCACCAGTTCGTAGGGCGCCACGTGCTGGTTCACCGTGGTCGCATCGACGGTGATGCTGCGGCCCTTGGAGATCGTGCCCTCATCGATGCTGATGCCGGCGCCAAGTTCGGCCAGCAGCTTGGTGGTGGTGACCACATCGTGCAGGTTGGGCACGTTGCTGATCTCCACCGGCCCATCGGCCAGCAGGGTCGCGCACAGGATCGGCAGGACGGCGTTCTTGGCGCCAGAAATGATGACGTCGCCATTGAGCGAGGCGCCACCGGTGACGATGATCTTCTGCATGGAGCGTGGGATTCCGAGGGGACGAGCGGCTTCAGCCGGCTTCGTCGGGGGTGATGGTCTTGAGCTGCAGGGCGTGGATGGCGCCGCCCATCAGGTCGCCCAGGGTGGCGTAGACCAGGCGATGGCGGGCCAGCGGCAGTTTGCCCTTGAAGGCATCGGACACCACCGTGGCCTCGAAATGCACGCCGTCCTCGCCCTGCACCTGCGCCTGGGCGCCGGGAAGGCCTTGTTCGATGAGTTCACGGATGGTTTCGGCGTCCAACGGCCTTTCCTCCTAAAATGGCCGGCCATTCTAGCCCCACGACACCTGACCCGATGCCTTCCACCGTGCAGCACAGCGTTCCTGCAGACGATGCCGCCCTGGCTGCCAGCGGCCGGCGCGCCGTGCAGATCGAAGCCGATGCGCTGACCGCGCTGGCCGCGCGCATCGACGGTCCGTTCTCGGCCGCCTGCCAGGCGATCCTGGCAGGTTCCGGGCGCGTGGTGGCCATGGGCATGGGCAAGTCCGGGCACATCGCGCGCAAGATCGCCGCGACCCTGGCCTCGACCGGCACCCCGGCGTTCTTCGTCCATCCGGGCGAAGCCGGGCATGGCGATTTCGGCATGATCACCGATACCGATATCGTCCTGGCGATCTCCTACTCGGGTGAATCCGACGAGATCCTGATGCTGCTGCCGCTGCTCAAGCGCCAGGGCAACGCGGTGATCGCCCTGACCGGCAAGCCGGCCTCGACCCTGGCCCGCGCGGCCGACGTGCACCTGGACGTCAGCGTCCCGGCCGAGGCCTGCCCGCTGCACCTGGCGCCGACCAGCAGCACCACTGCCACCCTGGCCATGGGCGATGCGCTGGCCGTGGCCCTGCTGGAGGCCCGCGGCTTCACTTCCGAGGATTTCGCGCGCTCGCATCCGGCCGGCAGCCTGGGCCGCCAGCTGCTGCTGCACATCGGCGATGTGATGCATACCGGCGATGAGATCCCCGCCGTCCCCGCCCAGGCCACCCTGGCCCAGGCCCTGGTCGAGATGAGCCGCAAGCGCCTGGGCATGACCGCGGTGGTCGATGCCGACCGCACCCTGCTGGGCATCTTCACCGACGGCGATCTGCGTCGCGCCCTGGACACCGCCGGACTGGATATCCACGCCACCGCGATCGCCTCGGTGATGACCCGCAACCCGGTCACCATCGGCGCCCAGGCGCTGGCCACCGAAGCGGCCCGCCTGCTGGAAACCCGCAATATCGGCAGCGGCCTGATCGTGGTCGACAGCGAAGGCCGGGTCACCGGCGCGCTCAATGTTCACGACCTGTTGCGCGCGCGCGTGGTGTAAGAGCCGTTGTTTTCCCGTTCCAGACTTCCTTCCCACCAGCCAGACGCGATGCCCTATTCCCACCTCCATGACGTCACCGATGACCTGCTGCAACGCGCCGCGCGCGTGCGCCTGGCCTGTTTCGACGTCGATGGCACCCTGACCGACGGCGGCCTGTTCCTGGACGCCGATGGCCGCGAGGGCAAGACCTTCCACGTCCAGGACGGACTGGGCCTGGTGCTGCTGCGGCGTCAGGGCATCGAAGTCGCCCTGGTCACCGCCCGCAGCGGCCAGGTGGTCGAACATCGCGCCCGCGAGCTGGGCATCGGCGTGCATCAAGGCATCAAGGACAAGCTGGCCCACATCACCGCGATGTGCAGCGCGCGCGACCTCAGACTGGACCAGGTGCTCTTCATGGGCGATGACCTGGCCGACCTCACCACGCTGCGCCAGGTCGGCCTGGCCGTGGTCCCGGCCAACGTGCACGCCTGGGTCGGTCCGGCCGCGCACTGGCGCACCCGGGCCAGCGGCGGCGACGGTGCGGCGCGCGAAGCCTGCGATCTGGTGCTGGCCGCGCAGGGGTTCGTTGGCAAGCTGCTGCAGGAAGGCGCGGCATGAGTTGGCGCACGGGGCTGGTCCTGGGCCTGCTGGTGGCCTCGCTGCTGTTTGGCTGGTCGGCCTGGGAAAATCGCAAGAAGCCGGCCAAGGGCGTAAGCGATGCGACCCAGGCCGATTACGTGATGCACGATTTCGAGATGATCGCCCTTAACAAGGACGGCACCGAAGGGGTCACCCTGCGTGCGCCGGAAATGCATCGCACCGCCGCCGACCAGACCTTCAGCATCACTACCCCGCTGTTCCTGATGCCCGACAAGGACGGCGCACACTGGGAAATGCGCAGCAAGACCGCCTGGGTAGCCGCCAAGGGCGAGAAAGCCATCCTGAGCGATGATGTGGTGGGCAACAGCCCGGCCGGCGCAGCCACGCAGTCGACCTTCAAGACCAGCCGTCTGGATATCTTTCCCGACCAGCACCTGGCCAGCACCGACCAGCCGGTGGTGCTGACCCAGCCCGGCACGACCCTGCAGGGCACGGGTTTTGAAATCAACTCGCAGACCCAACAATACAAATTCAAGTCCAAGGTGAAATCGCGCTATGTCTCCAAATCCGCGCAATAAGGCTGGCCTGGCCCTGCTGGTGGCCGCTTCGCTGTTGACCGCGGCCGGTGGCGCGCTGGCCAAGAGTTCCGATCGCAACCAGCCCATGACCATCGATGCGGCCAACAGCGATGGCAGCTTTGCCGACGACGGCGTGACCAACCTGTCCGGCGACGTGGTAATCATCCAGGGCACGCTGGAGGTGCATGCCGACAAGGGCCAGATCTTCCGCAAGGCCGGTGAGATCTCGCGCGCGGTCTTCACCGGCAAGCAGGCCACGATGAAGCAGATCAACGACGACGGCACCCCGGTCAACGCCACCGCCGACCGGATCGACTACGACGTGATCAACGACGTCGTCACCCTGACCGGCAATTACAAGATCACCTCGCCCAAGGGCTCCAATGCCGGCGAGCGCATGGTCTACAACACCAAGACCGGCAACATGCAGAGCGGCGGTGACGGCTCGCGCGTGCATACCGTGATCCAGCCCAAGAACAAGGCCCCCGCCACGCCCGCGGCAACGCCGGCCAAGCCGGGAGCCAAGTAATGCTCTCCGCGCAGGGATTGAGGAAGAGTTACAAGCAGCGCAAGGTCGTGGCCGACTTCGGCCTGACCCTGGACCAGGGCGAAGTGGTTGGCCTGCTCGGCCCCAATGGCGCCGGCAAGACCACCTGCTTCTACATGATCGTCGGCCTGGTCTCGACTGATGCCGGCAGCATCGTGCTGGACGGCCAGGACATCACGAGCGAGCCGATGTACCGCCGCGCCAAGCTCGGCGTGGGCTACCTGCCGCAGGAACCGTCGGTGTTCCGCAAGCTCACCGTGGCCGACAACATCCGCCTGGTCCTTGAGCTGCGCGAGGATCTGGATGCCGCCGGCGCCGAGACCGAGCTGGCCTCGCTGCTGGACGAACTGCAGATCACCCACGTCTCCGAGCAGCTCGGCGCCAGCCTCTCCGGCGGCGAACGCCGGCGCGTCGAAATCGCCCGCGCGCTGGCCGCCAAACCGCGCCTGATGCTGCTGGACGAGCCTTTTGCCGGCGTCGACCCGATCTCGGTCGGCGAGATCCAGCGGATCATCACCCACCTCAAGGACCGCGGGATCGGGGTACTGATCACCGACCACAATGTCCGCGAAACCTTGGGAATCTGCGACCGGGCGTATATCCTCGCTGAAGGCAGCGTCCTGGCGCAGGGGGCACCGGACGAACTGCTGGCCAACGCCGACGTACGCCGCGTGTACCTGGGAGACACCTTCCGGTTGTGATGCGCAGGGTGCGGCCAACGTTGCCGCATCGATCGCTTCACAGGTCTCCCGGATGAAACCACGTCTCCAGACATCGATGGGCCAGCAACTGGTGATGACACCCCAGTTGCGCCAGGCGATCCGCCTGCTGCAGATGTCCACCGCCGAACTGGAAGCCGAGATCGCCGAAGCGGTCGAAACCAATCCCCTGCTCGACTGGGCCGAGAACAATCCGGTCCCAGACGTACCGGTCGCCAACGGCGGCGACGAGCCGCCTCCCGAGCGGGCCCAGGCCGAAGAACCCGAACGCCAGGGCGACAGCGACGACTGGCAGCCCGAGGAAAGCCCGTGGTCCGAATCCAGCGGCTCGTCCTCCGGCGGTTCCTTCGACGATGACG
>JBIIHJ010000267.1:0-5712 GCA_044235875.1 Pseudoxanthomonas sp. | reverse complement strand
TAGAACTCGGCAGGCATGTCCAGCACGGCGTTGTATTCGTCGTAGAAACGGCGATGCGCGTCGGCGTCTTCGAGATCGCCCTTGACCAAGTCGGCGTAGAAATCCCAGTGCGACATGAAATGGCGGTTGGGATTCATCGCGATGAAACCGGCATGCTGCAGGAAGCCCGGATACACCGCGCGCCCATGGCCGGCGTAGTTGGACGGGACGGTGTGGATGACGTTGTCCTCGAACCACGACAGCGGGTTCTGCGTGGCCAGGTCATTGACCTGGGTCGGGCTGACGCGTGCGTCGATCGGCCCGCCCATCATCACCAGCGAGCGCGGCGTGGTTTCGCCGGCGGCGGCCATCAGCGACACGGCGGCCAGCACCGGCACGGTCGGCTGGCACACGCTCATCACGTGCAGCTGGTCGGCGCCGATATGGCGGATGAAGTCCTGGATGTAGGCGACGTAATCCTCCAGCCCGAAGCCGCCTTCATCGGTGTGCACCAGGCGCGCGTCGATCCACTCGGTCACGTAGACCTTGTGGTCGCGCAGCAGGGTGCGAACGGTGTCGCGCAGCAGGGTGGCGTGGTGGCCAGACAGCGGCGCCACCACCAGCACGGTCGGCTGGGCCTTGAGCTTTTCGATGTAGGCCTGGTCGTCGGTGAAGCGCTTGAAGCGCAGCAGGCGGCAGAACGGCTTGGCCAGCACTTCCTGCTCGATCACCGGGACGACGCGACCCTCGGCCTCGACTTCGGGAATGTCCCAGTCGGGCTTTTCGTAGTCCTTGCCCAGCCGGTGCATCAACTCGTTGTAGGCCGAGATGCGCTGGGCGCCGGGGAGGTTGGACAACCAGCTGTTGGGATCCGAGAACGCGCGCGAACTGGCGTCGGCCAGATGCACCCACGGGGCCATCCACTGACGCCCCAACTCATGCCACTGATAAAGCATCATATGTACAAGCCGTTACAGATCAGGCGGTTGCCGCGGCGCAGCATAGCCGACCAAACCCGTTTTGACGTGAATCCGCCATTTCTTTTCCCTTTTTCGGTGCGTCAGGCTGACGTTTCCAGTGCAGCCGCCTCGTCGGCCAGCGCCGGGCCGAGCCAGCAGTGAGATCCGGCGGACTTGAATCCCACTTTGGCCAGCTGCCGGCGATACCACGCGGCCGGGCGCGGCCTGAAGCCATCGTGGTCGCCCTCGAACGCGTCCTGCGCAGTGAAGCTCTCCAGGAACGCGACGCCGCCGCACAGTTCGGCCAGGCCGGGCAGGCCGCGCTTGAGTTCGGCATCGGCCACGTAATGCAGCACGTCCGAACACACCAGCAGGTCCACCGGTGCGCAGGGGCGCAGCCACTGAAAATCGCCAAAGGTCGCGTGATGCACGTTGCGCCGCACTCCGAAGCGCTGCACCGCATAGGTGCTGCTGTCGAAGCCGAGGTATTGCAGCTTGGGCCGTAGCTTGAGCAATGGCGCGCGCCAGGCGCCTTCGCCGCAGCCGATGTCCAGCACCGTGCGCACCGGCCGCTCCAGCCAGTACTCGGCACAGGCCACGGCCAAGGCGACCTTGCGGGCCAGGCGCGCAGGTCCGCCGATTTCGCCCTGCCGGTACCAGCGCTGGAAATATTGTTGGTCGTACTGCTTGTCCAAGATCGATGCCGCCGGAGTGAATGGAGGACAATGATCGCCTCACCGAAGCTGCGCGCGCCACGGAGCCGTTCCATGCAGACGTATTTCTGGGTCAAGACCTTCCACCTGCTGTTCGTCATCGCCTGGATGGCGGCGGTGTTCTACCTGCCGCGGATCCTGGTGAACCTGGCCGAAAGCGCAGGCCAGCCAGAAGTGCAGGCGCGCCTGCAGCTGATGGGACGGCGGTTGTATGGCTTCGGCCACAGCATGTTCGGCCTGGCGCTGATCCTCGGGCTGGTGCTGTGGCTGGGCTATCGCTTCCTTCCGGATTTCCCGACGATGGTGGGCGCGCGTCCGGGCTGGCTGCACGCCAAGCTGGGCCTGGTGGCATTGATCCTGGCGCATTACATCGTGGCCGGGCGCTGGCTCAAAGGCGCGGCCAAGGGCAGGCCGCTGCCGTCGTCCAAGGCGCTGCGCTGGTTCAATGAAGTGCCGGTGGCGTTGCTGGTGGTGATTGTGTATCTGGTGTTGGCCAAGCCGTTTTGATGGTGGCCGGGTAACGGGCGAATCACGTATCAGAGCGCGCCGAGGTTGATCGCATGATTGAGAAGATCGTCGCTACCTTCGCCGCGTCTAAAGCTGACAAGGACATCAAGCACGGTCTCGTCCTCGTGCGAGAGAAGTAGCAGGCTTATCGATCCGCGAATCAGAGCACCACTTGAGCACGAGGTCGTGTCGTGTGCGGACCATTTATCGTGCCGATGATGGGGCCGCTTGCGTCCGATCCGCGGTGGCGCGATAAGTCACAATCGGCCAGGCTGGACCTGATCCTTTCGGCGCTTCCTGTACACGCGGAAACCGAGATCGGACAGGCAAAGCGGCGTGCCGCGCGAAAGCTTCTCCAAGAAAAAAGCAGGATCTTTGCTGCCTGTAAGCGTGCGCTAACAATTCACTCAAACTGACTCTGCTTCGCGCTACGACTTAATCCGTGCGGTAGTTTTGTTGCCGGGACAATAGGGCTTTGGTGTCGCTTCGCGGCACGACCTTCTTTCTTTGCTTGTGCAACGAAAGCTAGGCAAAGAAACACGCCCTGGCGGCACGCCCGCGCGTTGCGCCGGTCCGCTACGGGCCGGGAAGTGTGGAAGGGACATCCTGGTCCCTTCCAAAAAGGCCGCACATCCCTGTGTGATGCCCTGCGGGTCTTGCCTCGTCGCTTAGGCGTGCGTCAAGCGGATCTGAGAGCAGAGGCGAAAAGCGAAGGCAGGCCAGCGCGGTTCCCCAGAGAGAACTGAAAGAGGGGCCGCCCTACAAGCAGCAAACAATCAATCGCCCTGCAGCGCTGAGCTTGCTCGCCTGCTTGGCTCGTTTTGCGTTGCGCTATTGCGATTGCGATTGCAAGTCGCGGATGCGTCGAGCAACGGGGCGCACAACGAGCCCTCACCGCTTAACGCGAACCCTTACTTCACTTCAAACGACGTCGACACCGGCAGCGCCACCGGCACGCCATCGGCATCGCATGTGCCGGCTTTGCACAACCGCTGTCGCAGCTTCGGCGTGGCCTGCACGATCAGGTGATAGATCGTGTTCTGCTCGACCGTGCCGTGGAAGGCGGCGCTGCCCGGGCCGGTGGCCCAGATGCCGACATCGTCGCCGCCGTGGGTTTCCGACTTGAGCGGGACCATGCTTTCCTGCAGGTAATCCGGTGCTTCGGTATCGACGTCGGTCAGGTCGGGGCGGCCGGTCGATGGCTGCGCGTCCGATGGCTCGTGCGGTGCGTGCTTCGGTCCCTGCGGCTGGGTGTTGCTGGCGCCTGGGTAGCCGGGGCCATTGGCATAGCTGAGCGTGGTATAGGTCAGGCCAGTCTGGTCGCGTGCGTACTGGGTGCGGTCGCCGTCTTCGCCGCCCATGCCGCGGACCTTGCCCAGGATCGGATTGCCGCGCACCGGGTAGCCGACGAAGTTCAGTGAATGCGAATGGTCGGCGGTGACGATGATCAGCGTGTCCGGCGGCGCGGTCTGTACGGCGGTGCGCACCGCGTCGGACAGGGCGATGGTTTCGTCCAGCGCACGGAAGGCATTGCCGTTGTGGTTGGCGTGGTCGATGCGGCCGCCTTCGATCATCAGGGCGAAGCCTTCGGGCTTGCGCGCCAGCGCGGTGATTGCGGTCCGGGTCAGCTCGGCCAGGCTGGGCTCGCCGGTGGGCGTGCGGTTGCGATCGTGGTCGTATTGCATGTGGTCCGGTTCGAACAGGCCCAGCAGGGCCGGTGCGTCCTTGGCTGCCTCCAGTTCTTGCGTGTTCCAGGCGTACACGCCGCCGGGATGGGCCTGCTTCCATTCGGCGATCAGGTCGCGGCCGTCCAGGCGCAGGCCCACCTTGTCGTCGTATTCCGGGTCGCGCTCGCTGGCTGGCTGGAACTCGCTGCGGCCGCCGCCCAGCGCCACCAGCGGGCCGCGTCCAAAGCGCGCGTCGGTCAACAATTGCTGGGCGATGTCGGTGCAGCCGGCGGCCTTGGCCTCGGGGGTGAGGTCGGCATCGCTTTCCCAGTTGCGCTCTGGCGTGTGGGCATAGGTCGCCGCGGGCGTGGCGTGGGTCAGGCGCGCGGTGGTGACGATGCCGGTGGCCATGCCGGCGCTGTCGGCCAGCTGCAACCAGGTCAGCAGGCCCTTGTTCAAACTGTCGGCGCAGTCCTCGCGGGTGCCTGCACTGACGCCGATGGCGCCCATGTGCGACTTCACGCCGGTCATGATCGCGGTCATGGTGCCGGCCGAATCGGGCGTCTGCGAATCGGTGTTGTAGGTCTTGCTGAGCGCAGTGGCCGGGAAGCCTTCCCAGCTCAGCGCGTTCTCCTCGCCCGAACCGCCCTTGCGCTGGCCTTCCAGGATGCGCGCGGCGGCCACGGTGGTCAGGCTCATGCCATCGCCCAGGAACAGGATCACGTTGCGGGCCTTGCCGGCCATCGCGCCATTGCTGGCCGCGCGCGCGGCTCCGCTGCGGTACCACCACTGCGGGGTTTCGCCCTGCGGATGGGCAACGGTGGGGACCTCGACCCGCGGCACGGCCGCGGTGGTGGGCGAGGGCGAGGTCGCGCAACCGGCGAGCAGGGTGATGGTCAGGGCGGTGGCGATGCGGGTGGCTTGACGCATGCGGAGAGCGGCTTCCGTTGGAGTTGACCCCCGATTATGCGCAGCCCCTGCGGCAGTCCCATGACGGCTGTCCACGATGTCATCGGCGACCGAGGCCACCGGCGATGTCCCGTCACTGGTCCGCCGGGTTCCACCGCGGGCGTCGCCACGGCCCGGCGCCTGGGCTAAGGTGCCTTCCTGACCAAAATGATGGCAAAGGTGTGGCGATGAAGCTTGTGCAGGCATGGCTGAAGATCCCGTTCTGGCAGCGTGTCGTGGCCGGCTTCGTGCTGGGTGCGCTGGCCGGCTGGGCGTTCGGGCCGAATGCGGAAACCTGGTTCGGGCCGCTGGGCGATCTGTACGTCACCCTGATCAAGATGATCGCCATCCCGCTGGTGTTCTTCGCGGTGATCAACGCGATCTCTGCGCTGAGCGGACAGCAGTCGATCGCCGCGCTGGGCGCGCGCACCTTCGGCTGGTTCGTGATCACCGCCTGCCTGGCGGTCGGCATCGGCCTGCTGGTCGGCACGGTCATGCAGCCGGGCACCGGCACGCTGAGCATCGGCATCGACTCGGCGTGGAAGCCACGCGATGTGCCCAGCCCGATCAAGGTGCTGCTGGACGTGGTGCCGTCCAACCCGTTCTTTGCGTTGACCGGCATCGGCACGCGCACCAACGCCGCCGGTGAAACCGTGTTGGCCGCCGGGCGCGGCTCGATCCTGCCGGTGATCTTCTTCGCCGCGCTGCTGGGCTTTGCCATGGTCAAGCTGGGCGACCGCGTCGCCGAGGCACGCAAGCTCACCGCGCAGCTGAGCGAGATCATGATCCAGGTGACCCGCTTCGTGCTGGAAGTCACCCCGATCGGCACCTTTGGCCTGATCGCCGCGCTGGTCGGCGCGTATGGCTTCGAGAAACTGCTGCCGCTGGGTAATTTCGTGCTTGCGCTGTACATCGCCTGCGCGCTGCACATCGTCATCG
>JBIIHJ010000039.1:0-18605 GCA_044235875.1 Pseudoxanthomonas sp. | reverse complement strand
GCGAGGTGTCGCTGAACACGCGGTTGACCTTGCTCGCGGTGCTGCCCGCGGCGCTGGTGGCGATGCTGGTGGCCGGGTTCCTCACCCAGAATTACCGCAGCGACGTGGAGCGAGTAACCACCACCACCGCCCAGGCCGTGGCCGACAACCTGGCCGGCGCGGCGGCCAGCGCCATGAGCCGCGGCGACCGCGCCGAGCTGGCCCGCATCGCCGCGCCGCTGGCGGCCAATCCCGACGTGGTGCGGGTGCAGTTCCTGTCCGACGATGGCGAGATCCTGGCCGAAGCCCAAGGCCCCGAGGCCGGGGCGCGCATCCACCAGGTCGACGTCCGCCGCGACGTGCGCCCGTCCACCGGCGTGGACGACGTGCCGGGCCAGGTGCGGGTGCAGTTCGGCCTGCAGCGCATGGACGATGTGCGCCGCCAGCAGGTGCAGCGCATCGCGTTGCTGCTGATGGCCTGCCTGGCGCTGGCCGGTCTGGTCGGCTGGCGCATGGCGCGGCGCATGGGCGCGCCGGTGGTCGAACTGACCCGCGCGGTCGACCAGCTGGGTCACGGCGCGCGCGGCGTGCGCGTCCCTGTCACGCGCGGCGGCGAGATCGGCCACCTGCAGCATGGCTTCAACGCCACCTCGCTGGCGTTGACCGCGGCATGGGAGGAAATGGAAAGCCGCATCGCCGATGCCACCTCCGAACTGGCGCACAAGAACGCGCGCCTGGAAGCGGCCGGCCTGGCGCGCGCGCGCTTCCTGGCCGCCGCCAGCCACGACCTGCGCCAGCCGCTATACGCGCTGACACTGTTCTCTTCCGCCCTCAAGGTGGGCGTGACCGATCAGGCCCAGCTGACCCGCGCCAGCCACATCCAGGAATGCGTGGCCACGCTGGACGATCTGTTCTCCGAACTGCTGGATCTCTCGCGCCTGGACAGTGGCGCGATGCAGCCGGCGCCCAGCGCGTTTGCGCTGGATGCGCTGCTGGAGGAAGTCAACCACACCTTCCGCATGGTGGCCGAGAAGCGCGAGCTGCGGCTGGTGCTGCGCAAGACCGACGTGTGGGTGCACACCGATCGCACGATGCTGGCGCGGATCCTCAACAACCTGGTCAGCAACGCGCTGCGCTACACGGCCGAAGGCGGCGTGCTGGTCGGCGTGCGCCATGCCGGGCCGGGGCAGGTGCGCGTGGAGGTGTGGGATACCGGGCCGGGCATCGCGCCCGAGCTGCAGGCGCGGGTGTTCGAAGAGTTCTTCCAGGTCGATACCGGCCGGCGCGGCGGCGAGCGGCGCGAGTACGGCCTGGGCCTTGGCCTGGCCACGGTCGAGCGCCTGGCGCGTTTGCTGGGCGGCGTGGTGCGGCTGCGCTCCACGCCCGGGCGCGGGAGCGTCTTCAGTGTCAGCGTGCCCAGCACCGTCGCCGGTGCCGCGATGGGCTCGGCGCCGGTGGTGGAGACACCGCTGGACCTCAGCGGCCTGCGGGTGCTGGTGATCGACGACGAGCCCTCCATCCTGGAAGGCATGCGCATGCTGCTGCACAGCTGGGGGTGCGAGATGCGCGCGGCCGAGGACACCGCCCAGGCGCTGGAACACCTTGCCCATTGGGGACCGCCGGAGATCGTGCTGTCCGACCTGAAGCTCGGCGGCGGCCGGAGCGGCCTGGAGGCGATGGCCGCGCTGGATGCGTATTACGGCGTCGGCCCGACGCGAGCGCGGCCCTACGCCCGCCTGATCATCACCGGCGAGACCAAGCCCGAACACCTGCAGGACGCGGTCGCCGCGCGGATCCCGGTGATGCACAAGCCGGTACCGCCGGAACGGCTGCGCGAGGCGATCATGGCTGCGATCCTGGCCGCGCAGCACTGAGCCATGCGCCTGGCGTGGTGTCGCGCCGAGGGCGGCGCGCAGGCAGGCATCGCGCACCCCGCACCGGCCGCGCGCGCCGCCCTCAACGGACCTGGTACACCTGCGTACTGAGCTGCAGCACCGCGTCGAACTGGACCTTCTCGCGGTCCTGCTCCAGCGCCAGCAGCGCATCGACGCGGAAGCGCAACGCGCGTTCCAGTGGCGCCGGCGCTTCCAGGCTGATGCGCACGCGCGACAGGCGTGGCTCGTGCAGGGCGATGGACTGCTCGAGCTGCCGGCGGATCCGGTCGCGGTCCTGTGGGCTGAGCAGGCTGTAGGCGGAAAAATCGGGGATGCCGAAGGTCAGCAGGGACTTGCGGCATTCGGGGAAGGCATCGGGGATCAGCCGTGCGCCTTCCGAGCGCGTGTTGAGCAGATGCTCCAGATCGCGCGAAACGCTTGCGCGCAGGCCATTGGCGCTGCGCGCATCGGGGGAATCTTCCTGCAATCGGTCGAACAGGGTCGCCATGGACATTCCGAAAATGTGCACGCATGGGCGGGCCATCGCGCCGCCCATGGCGCGACGGTGGGTCAGGCCGTGTTGCTCGTCCAGTCGTAGTTGGCCGGGATCACGCCGCTCAGCGTGCCGTCGGCCTTCTGCGGCTTGTACTCGTAGGTGACCTTGCCGACGTTGAGGGTGAAGCTGTCGTTGACCACGCCGTTCTCGCTGCTCTGGGCGGTATAGCCGCTGATGAAGCAGTTCTCGAAGGTGATCGTCAGGTAATCGGCCTGGCCGCCCTGGCCGGTGGCCTTGGCCGCGCTCAGCACGACCTTCTTGAGCACGTCGCCACGTGCGGCCGCCTGCATCAGCTTGGGGCTGGCCCCATCGATGCGCTTGGTGAAGCCGAAGTCCTTGGCGACCGATTTGCCGACGCCGCCACCGCCGCCCTGGCCGGTGCTGCCGCGATTGAGGATGCCCCAGTCGAAGCTGAGCAGATCGATCTGCTTCTCATGGCCCTTGTCCTGAGATTCGCCATCGATGCCGTCGATTTTCAGATGGTAGTCCGCGATTGCCACGTGTCTTGCTCCTTGAAGATAGGGATGTAGGTGTTGCCGGGTCGAATCAGCGGGCCGACTGCGGCAGCTCGGCGACCAGCCGCAGCGACACGCTCAGTTCGTCCAGCTGGTAGTGGGGGCGCAGGAAGGCGACCGACTTGTAGCAGCCGGGTTTGCCGGGGATCTCGGTGACTTCCAGGCGTGCCTCGCGCAGCGGGTACTTGGCCTTGGCCGACTGGCTGGCGTTGTCGTCCAGCAGTACGTACTGGGAGATCCAGTTGTTGAGGAACAGCTCCACCGAGGACTTGGAGGCGAAGCTGCCGACCTTGTCGCGCATCATCGACTTCAGGTAATGCGCGATGCGGCTGACGGCGAAGATGTACTGCAGCTGCGCCGAGAGCCGCGCGTTGGCATTGGCCGCGTCGGTGTTGTACTCCTTGGCCTTCTGCGTGGACTGGGTCGAGAAGAACGCCGCGTAGTCGGTGTTCTTGCAGTGGACCAGCGGGATCAGGCCCAGGTCGGCCAGTTCCTTTTCGCGACGGTCGGTGATGGCGATCTCGGTGGGGCACTTGAGCGCCACTTCGCCATCGTCGGTGGCGAAGGTGTGCGTGGGCAGGCCATCGACCAGGCCGCCGCCTTCCACACCGCGGATCGCCGCGGTCCAGCCGTACTTGGCGAAGGCATCGGTGATCTTGGTGCCCAGCGCGTAGGCCGCGTTCATCCACAGGTAGCGGTCGTGTTCCTTGCCGCTGACCTGCTCGATGTAATTGAACGCTTCCACCGGCGCGGTGTCCGGGCCATAGGGCAGGCGGCCGAGCACGCGCGGCATCGCCAGGCCGACGTAGCGCGCATCTTCGGAGGCGCGGAAGCTCTTCCACTTGGCGTATTCGACCGTGTCGAAGATCTTGGCCAGGTCGCGCGGCCCGGACAGCTCGGTATAGCTGTCAAAGCCGAGCAGCTCGGGCGAGGCGGCCGACAGGAACGGCGCATGCGCCGCGGCGGCCACATGCGACAGCTCGCCCACCAGGTACATGTCTTCCGGATGGCGGCCGAATTCGAAAT
Organism: Pseudoxanthomonas sp.; assembly: GCA_044235875.1. GTDB lineage: Bacteria > Pseudomonadota > Gammaproteobacteria > Xanthomonadales > Xanthomonadaceae > Pseudoxanthomonas_A. Next base: position 14,655 of record JBIIHJ010000039.1, on the reverse strand, counting down.
CGCCGATCAGCGTGGCGAACGGCGCGCCGCCGAAGGTGCCGTATTCCTCTTCGTAGATCTTCTTGAATACCGCGCTCTGGTCGAAGTCCGAGGCGCTCTTGAAGTCCTTGACCAGTTCCTTCTTGGTGCAGTTGAAGACCTTGATCTTCAGCGTGGTGCTGGTCTCGGAGTTGTCGACCAGATACTTCAGGCCGCGCCAGCTGCCTTCCATGCGCTGGAAGTCGGCCAGGTGCATGATCGCCGAGAGCTGGTCGGACAGCAGTTTGTCGATGTCGGCGATGCGCGCGTCCAGCGTGCTGATCGCGTCCTTGGACACCACCAGCGCACCGTCGGTGACCTGGTTGACCAGCTCGGCCATCAGGTCGCGGGTGCGGTCTTTCTCCGAATCGGTCTTGGCGATGCGGCTTTGCGAGAGGATCTGTTCGAACAGACCGCCTTCGACGGCGGTGGCGTCCGGGGCGGCGACCGCCTGGGTTTCAAGATTGGCCATGTGCGTGTGCTCTTCGGTGGCGGATCGACCGGCGCTGCGCCAGGCGCGCGCCGGCAGGGGAATCACTCGGCGTCGCTGCTCTTGCCGGCACCGACTTCGCGGCCCAGCTGGGTGATCTTGTCGGTGTTCTGCAGGACCTCGTTGAGCAGGTCCTCGAACTTGTCGTTACCCGCGGCCTTGTTGCGCAGGTCGGCCAGCTTCTGCCGCGCCTCGAGCAGCTTGCGCAGCGGCTCGACCTGCTGGACCACGCGCGCCGGCTCGAAGTCGGCCAGGCTGGCGAAGGTGATGTCCACGCCCAGCTTGGAGCCATCGCCGGCCAGAGTGTTTTCCACCTGTCCGGCCACGCGCGGCTTCATGCTCTTGAGCACATCGTCGAAGTTGTCCTTGTCGACGTTGACGAACTTGCGGTCCTTCAACTTGGGCAGCGGCTCGTCGCTCTTGCCGGTGAAGTCGCCCATGACGCCAGCGACGAACGGCAGCTCCTTCTTCTCGATCGCATCGCCGATCTCCACGTCGTAGGTGAGCTGCACGCGCGGCGCACGCACGCGGTCGAGTTTGTGCTGGGTACTTTCCTTGGCCATGACGGGTCTCCCGCAAGGTGTGAGCCGGTCGCCCGGCGAAAGCCCGCGCGACCGGTGCCGCGAAGGAATGCGCAGAGTCTGGAAGTGGTCTTGCGTTGCGGAAATCCGCCACACGGCCAGTCGTGGGCATATGCCTTTCTGCTGGGCGCTGCCAGGCGAGGCGGTCTTGGGCCAAGCAGCGTCACGGGCGCCGCGGTCAAGCGGTCGCGGTGGCCTTCAGGCTGCGCCGAAGCGGTAGCGGGTACCGACAATCGAGCGCACGATCTTGCCGGGCATGGCAGCCTGTGCGGCCGCGAGGAAGGCTTCTCCGCTGCAGTGGCCGGGGATGATGTAGTCCGGGTTGAGGGCCTGCATCAGGGCGACGGTTTCGACGACCTGTGCCTGCGTCTGCGGGGGGACCAGGTGGAAGCCGCCGACGATGGCGTGGACCTTGTCGATGCCCGACACGGCCTGCGCCTGGCGCACGGTGTTGATGATGCCGCGATGGCTGCACGAGCCGATCACCACCAGCCCATGCCCGGCAACGTGGAAGGCGGTTCCAAGCTCGTGGGCGGCGTCATCCACCAGGAAATCGGCGTGCTGCTTGTCCGGGTCGAGCTGGTCGCGGTCGCAGTTCTGGCCGGGCAGCATGCCGGTCGGCACGCGCGGATGCTCGGGCGAGACCAGCGGGATGCGCCCGGTGGTGAAACCGCGGCCGGCGACAAGGGCCGGGGCGCTCGACACCCGCACGTCCAGTCCGGCCGCCTTGAGCGCTGGACGATCGATCTGTCCGAACGAGGTGCCCTGTGGCGAGATGCCGCGCAGGCGTGCGCAGAACGCTTCTTCGCCGCCAATGAACAGCGGCGTGCCGGGCCGGACGCGCCCGGTTGCCAGCAGTCCATCCAGGCCGCCGAAATGATCGTAGTGCCCGTGGCTGAGCACCAGCGCAGTGAGGCTGGAAGGATCGATGTCCAACAGCGCCATGTTGTTGAGCAGTGCTTCGGGCGTGTAGCCAAAGTCGATCAGGATCGAACGCACATCGCCGCCCGCGCGGGCACGCGCCAACAGTGAATAGCCCCACTGGCCGGCGAAGGCGGTGTGGTAATCGGCGGTGATCGGCGGCGGCGAGGCCTGCAGGTCCGGCCGCTCGATGCTGGCGCCAAACACACTGGTGGTGCTGTCGATCACCACCGTCAGTTCAAGCTGGTCCACGACCGGCACCGACAAGGCAGGCGCCAGGGCACGGCCACGTCGCGACAGGGCCAACAGCGATCCAGCGGTGAGCAGCAGCATCGTGCGTCGGTGCATGAGCATGGGGTTGGCCGGTAGATGCAGGGGGATGACGCGTTGCGACCGAGGCGATGATGCTTGCCGGGCAAGCTACTCCTGCTTCAGGCCCACCCGCGCGCGGATCGCGTTCAGGACGCTGTCATCGCGGACCACTTCCTGGAGGAAATCGGCCAGCGAGATGTCCGCCCAGCGCACGGCCTGGTCCAGCAACGAGGACACCGGGCTGTGCGGTTCGGTCCGGCGGAAGAAGCCGGCGATCTCGTCCAGCGCCTTGAGCGCGGCCTGCTTGGCCGCCGCGCCGTCGCCGCTGACGCTGAAGGAGGGCACGGCGATCGTGCCCGCGGAGCTGGTGCTGGTGCCGACGGCGGCGATGCGGGCCGGGGCGCTCGGGGTGGGCAGGTCATCGACCGCCGCGGGCGTGTCGGCCGGTGCCAGGTCCAGCAGGCCTTTCTGCTGCGCGGCGCGTTGCAGGACCTGGGTGATGCGCTTGAGCGCAGTCTCGATGCCGGTCAGCACCGGGGCGTTGCGGCCCATGCGCACGTCGGCCTGTGCCTGCAGCCGGGTGAAGGCGGCGGTGGCACCGGCCACGGCGACCACGCGCTCGCGCAGGCGGTCGGCGGAAGACGCGGCCACGGCCGCGTCGAAGGCCTCACCGTTGAGGCGGCCTTCATCCAAGGCGGCGCGATAGGCATCGGCGTTCTGGCGCGACAGGTTGTCCACCTCGCGCGAGGACTGCCAGTCATGCAGGGTCACCGGCGCGGCGCTGTCGTCGTTGAGCGGCAGCGTCTGCAACGCGGTGGCCAGGTTGGTGTTGAGCCAGACCAGCTTGCCGGCGCGCTCGTCGGCATCCTCGCCATCCAGTTCGGGATAGAGTCCGTCCCAGTACTGCTCCAGCAGGCCGGCCACGACGGTCAGGCCATCGCGTGTGCCTTCCAGGCCGAAGCGCGCGGTCGCCGCCTCGGCCAGCCAGCCGGCGGCCTGCAGGTCCTTGCTGACGCGGGTCAGCACCTGGGTGGACAGGTCCAGCGCGCTGCGCCAGTCGGCGACCTTCAGGTCGGTGCGCCAGTCGCCTTGCGACAACGTGGGATCGTCGGCGCGACGCGCCTCGCGGATGCGGTCGAACAGATCGGAAAACCCCGCGTCCTCGCCGCAGGGCGCATCGGCGCTGATCGGCGCCAGCAGCGTGGGAATGTCGATGGCCATGGCGGAGCTCCGTGCGTTGGGTCAGTTGACGATGGTCTGCGGCACCTGCGCGGGCGCCGCGCCGCTGGCGCTCATGAAGCGTCGCAGCTGTTCGCTGGGTTCGATGCGCAGGCGCACGCGCGCCTGGCGGAAGCCGGCCGCCTGCAGTCGCGGCTGCAGCTGGTCCCACTGCGCCGGGCTGTAGGAGTCGCGGAAATCGCTGACGCTGAAGACGTGCGCACCGGGCGCGAAATCCTGGAACAACCGGGTGAAGCCTTCGGCGCCGCGATACAGCAGCGTCAGGCGAAAACTGTTGTCGGCCACCGGAGCGGATGACGGCGTGGGCAGCGCGGCGGGTGCTGAAGGATCGGTGGACGCGGCCGTGTCGGCAGGCGCCGGTTCGCCGGCGGCGATTTGCGCGGCAGCGGCCGCAGCCGAAGGCGGCAGGCTGATCCTGATCCGCGCTTCGCTGCAGCTGGTCGGCGACCACTGCAGCTGCATCTGCGCATCGCTGAGCGACTCGCCCTTGCTGGTGATCATGCTGGTCTGGCCGTTGCACAGCACCTCGAAGGTCGTGCCCTGCGGACCTTCGGCCAGCGCCACCAGGTCCGATGGTCCATCCAGGGTGAAGGTGCCCGCCGGAAACGGGCCGCTCTCGGTCGGCGCAGCGCGGCCGCCGGAGATCAACGCACGAAAGTCCGGCGACAGCGGCAGGCTGACCCCGGCCACCGCGATCGGCGTGCGTTCGTGCTCGCTCAGGAACGGCGCCAGCGCATCGCCGACGAAGCCGTCCAGCTTGCCCTGCGGCGCCATCAGCGCCTGCTGTTGCTGCTCGGGCGGCAGTGCGGACAGGGGCTTGAGCACGCCGTCGTTCCAGCGTTGCTGCAGCGCCTGCGCGGCACGCGCCACGGTCAGGCGCAGCAGCAGTTTCACCGGCCCCTGCGCGATCGACCAGGCCGCCGCGTCGTCGGCGCTGAAGCCCTCGGCATAGCCTTCCGGCGGTTTGTCGACCGCGGCCAGCAACGCGCTGTACTCATCGGCCGGCGGCTTGTCGCTGCTGCCGTGCCCGGCGAACAGATCGGCGGCCACCCGGTAGGCATCCTGTGCGGCATTGCCGCCGAGCAGTCGCAGCCAGGCGCGGGCGAAGACCGGCGCCTGCGGTTGCAGCACCTTGACCTGAGTGGCGCGCAACGCGGTCAGCCACGGCGGCGGGATCACCGTGTCATCGAAGCGGATGCTGTCGCGCGTGAAGCGCCACAGCGGGCGCCACGAAGATAGCCAGCTGGTCTTCATCGCGGCCCAGCAGGTGGACCAGCGCAGCTTGAGCGGACGCTTGAGCGGCAGCGCATCCAGCTGCGTCGCGCTGGCGGCGAAGTACAGCGCGTAGGGATTGTCGTTGCCGGCCGCGCGCTTGAGCAACTCCTCCTCGTGGCCCTTCCACAGGCCCACGCCTTCGCCAAAGCGCGCCTGCAACTGCGCCCAGCTGCGGAAGTAGTCGCCGAAATAGGCATCGTGCAGCGCGGCCACGCGTGCGGTTGGCACGTCGTTGTCCGCCACGGTGTCCAGGAACGGCCGGACCACGCCGGCCCACACCGGCGCGGTGTAGGCCGAGGGCACGGTCGGCAGGCTGCCGGCTTCCACGCCGACCTGGCGGTCGCGGGGCAGCCAGAAGTCGGTGAGCGCGATGCCCGGCGTGCGCGCCTGCGACCAGCCACGCAGCTGGGCCATGTCCACCGCCGGCGAGGCCATCAGGCGTTGCAGCTGGGCCTGCAGGCGATCGTGCTCGTCATCGAGGGTCTTTTTTTTTTGCCAGCGCAGATAACCCAGGTACGCGCCGAACAATGCGTGGGCGTTGTCGCGATCGCGCACGGTGTTGTTGTCGGGCGTGACGAACGGTGCGAACAGCCGCGCGCGTGCATCGAAGGCCACATTGTCATCGGCCTCGTGCTCCAGGCACCAGCGGCTGGCGCCGCGGCAGTGGTCGAGCATGCGCAGGCGCTGGGCGATGGCCAGGGCATGCTCGATGTTGGCGCGACCGTGGTCGATGTCCTCGGCCAGCATCTGGTCGTACGGGGCCAGGATCAGGTTGGCGAAATCGTTGGTGACCCGTTCGCGCAGGGCGCCGATGTCGCGGTCGGCGCGGCGGATGCCGAAGCCCAGCAGGGTGCGGTCGGCGGCCGATTCCAGTTGCTCGATAGTGCGTCCGCAGCTGGCTACCCATTCGATGCGCGCATTGCCGAGGCGCCCGTCGACCTCGCTGCAGGCGCTGCGGGTGCTGGCCAGCAGCCGCGTATCGTCGCGCCGCGCCATTTGCAGCCCGTAGGCCAGATAGGCGCTGAAGGCCAGCAACGCCGCCACGCCGAAGCCGGCCACCGCCATGCGCGCCGCGCTGCCGCGCATGCCGGGCGTGGCCAGCGGCTGGTCGCCCGGCAGGAACCGGGTGAACAGGTCGGCCACGAAGGCGCCGCCCGGATGCGCCGCGTCGGCACCGCCGACGAAGTACAGCCCGCGCCAGGCCGGCGTGCGCTGGAAGGTGTTGTCTTCCAGCAGCAGGGTCACCAGCAGCGACAGGCCGGAGGACGCATTGCGCAGCGCCTCGCCGAACTCGAACATGCCGCGCCGGTCCACCGCGGTGACCTGGCTGCGCAGCGCGGTCATGCGCAGCGCATGCAGGCGATCCAGCAGCGGGCCGAGCACCGGCTGCAGGGCGCCGTTGGCCGGGGCGGCCATCTCCGCCGCGGTCAGGCGATGGCCCAGCGCCTGGGTGAAGGCTTCGGCCGGCAGCGTGGCGCGCATCGTCGCGTAGCCACGCAGGCGCTCCAGCCCGGTGACCACGATGTACACCGGCATCCGCACCTGCAGGTGCTCCATCGCCTCGTCCACCAGCCGGCGCAGGCGCGTGGCGGTGTCCTTCACCGCATCGGCCGGGCCAAGCAGGGTCTGGATCGAGACCGCCAGCACGATGCCATTGACCGGCAGCTTGTTGCGCTCGGCCGCCAGCTGCATCAGCGCCTGGTACCACAGGCCACGCTCCAGGCGCGCGCCCGGCGCGCAGACCACGCGCGGGCTCAGTTCCACCGCCACCAGCGACTTGAAGAACCACCAGCGCCAGACCGCGCCCGGCTCCGATGCCGGTGCCGGGAAGGGCGACACATCGCTGGCCGCACGCAGCAGTCCGTCGACATCGGCCGCGCCTTCGCCCAGAAACAGCATCCATGGCACGCGGTAGAGCGGATCGCGGCCTTGCTCGACCTGGGGCGAGCGGGTGATGGTGCGCTTGGCTTCGGCGATGGCCTGGGCCATGCGCGCCAGCGGCTCGCGTTCGTCTTCCGGGTTGCCAGGGCCCAGGTCGCCCATGCGCTTGCGGGTGCGGCCCTGCAGGCTGAAGCGCCGCTGCCCGGCGGTGAACCACCACAGCAGCGCCAGCGCGACCAGGCACAGGCCCAGCAGTTGCCAGAAGCGCGCCGGCAGGGTCGGCACGATGGCCACCAACGCGGCGATCACCGCGATCAGCAACACCAGGGCCAGCAGCGCCAAGACCAGGCGCACCAGCCAGGGCTTCCTGGCCCCGGCAGCGACCGGCTTGAACACGCTGGCCGCCTTGCCGGCCAGTGCCAGCAGCGGGGCGAAGGGATTGGGCAGGTTCATGGCGCCGGCTCGGTCTGCATGAACATGAAGTCGGCGGCCATCGTGGTGGTGTCCTTGTGGGCCTTGAGCAGATGCTCCAGCCGAGGCAGGTAGTCCTTGGCCAGCTCGATCTGCGGCGGCGCGTCCTGGTAGAGCGGCGTGGGCGAGGAGATCACCACGATCAGTTCCTGGCCGTAGGGCGCATCGACGGTCCAGCTCTGGCCGGCGGCGCCGACGTCGAACTGCTCGCCGCTGCGGATCACCCGGCCGCTGTTGGGTTCCAGCGGATTGGGATACATGTGCGCGACCTGGCCGCTGACGGTGTAGTAGTCCACGTACAGGTAGCCATCGACCTTGCCCTGCACCAGGCGGGTGATGACGTTCTCGTTCTGGATGAAGCGGTCGCTGTGGCCGGTGCTGGGCGTGATGCTCAGGCCATAGGCCAGGTCCTGGTTGCGCGCCTTGAGCGGCTTGAGGATGCGCACCACCTCGCAGTGCGGCCAGATCCGCAGCTTCACGTCGAAGCGCGGCGCGCGCACGCCCTCGATGCTGCCCACCCGCTGGGAGACCGCGGCGATGTCCTCGGCGCGCGAGACGAAGCCGGCCACCTGCGTATCGCCCTTCTCACCGACGCTGGCGCTGAGGTCGGCACACGGAAAACCGACCAGCTGCGCGTTGACCTGTTCGGCCAGGGTCGGGCCCACCACCTTGGGCGCGGCGATCAGCAGGTAGGCCAGGTACCCCAATGGGATCAGCAGCGCCAGCACGATGCCGGCCTTGAGCAGCACGTTGTCCCACTGGCGCGGATAGCGCGGCCCGGCCGGCGCATCGCCGCTGTAGGGCTGCGGGGTGATGCGTTCCTCGCGCAGGGTGTGCACGGGCGCCGGCGCGATCGGCAGCTGGCGGGCATGCAGCTCCTTGAGCCGGCCCAGCTCGCCGGTGTCGCCGTTCTCGTAGTAATACTGGCCGACGAAGCCCAGCAGCAGCGCGTGGTAATAGACCTCGCGCACCTCGTCCTGGTCGGACTTGAGCGCGCCCAGGTGCTGGAAGAACTCGTTGCCGGCGTTGTTGGTGGTGTACAGCGTGACCTGCAAGGGCACGGTCTGGCTGGTCAGGTAGGCTGGATTGCGCGCCATGATCTCGTCGATCCAGGCGACCACCGCAAAGCCGGCGTCCTCGATGGATTCGCTGCGCTTGCCGTCGGCGGAGGCCGCCGCGCGCGCACGGTCGAGCAGGTCGCGCACATGCTGCTGCACGGCCAGCGGTGGATCGCTGGCGGCGTTGGCCGCGACCTTTTCGTCCAGGGCCAGGCCGAAGGAAAAGATCGGCAGGAAGTGATGCAGCAGGCGTGCCATCAGCCGGCCCTCGCCGTTGCATGGCGCGCGGTCCGATCGCGGTCGTTCGATGCCGGGGGTGCGTCCATGGCCGCGTTCATTCCTCAGCGCCGACCGGGTAGAGCTTGATCACCGTGTCATCCGGCGGCAGGTCGCAGAACACCGCCAGGGTGCGGGCGTTCTTGACCATCTGCCAGAACGGGTGCGCGGTATCGACCTGGAAGTAAGTGGTGTTGGGCGTCTTCTGCGGTAGCTCTTCCGGCGGGACCGGCAGCAGGTCGATCTTCAGGCCGAACAACGCCGCCGACAGCAGCCGCGGCATCTCGTCCATCGAGGCGATCTTGGCCGTGCGCGAGAGCCGGGTGAACAGGTCCGCGCCGCGCGTGTCCGAGTCGAACGCCAGGTAGAAGCGGGTCTTGTCCGAGTCGAACAGGTTGGCCGGCAGATCGGCCTTGAAGAAGCGCCCGTCCCAGGCCAGGGTGACGCCGACCTCGGCACCGATGGTGAGCGCCTTGATCAGCGTGTCGGCCCGCTCGAAGGCGATGCGGAAGCAGCGGCGCAGGTCTTCGTGGTCGTAATCGGGCAGGGCGGTCTCGGTGGGATTGGCCGCCAGCCCGCCGAAGTACCCGATGTCCTCGGAGAAGGTGGAAAACTCGGCCACCAGCGTGCGCAGCTGCTGGTACAGCGCATAGGCGGGCACCTGGCCCAGGCGCACGTGTTCCTCCAGCGCCGGCATCCAGCGGGCGAAGGTCTGCATCATCAGCACGCGCATCACTTCCTGCGCGCTGGTGGAGGCGGCGCGGATGCCGCGCTGGCGTTTGGTGGCGGCAAAATCCTGGCCGCGCGACACCAGCAGGTCGCGCAGGGCGCGCGTCCAGCGCGTCAGGTTGTGCGAGGCGCCCAGCGCCTGCACCGGTGGAATGTAGTCCGGGCTCAGGCGGAACTTGCCTGGCGCCACGGGCAGCACTTCGGCGAATTTGTAGGCCTCGCCCGAGCGAACCAGCACCTGCGCGTTCTCGTCCAGCGAGGTCACGATCGAAGGCTGGTACAGCAGGAAGTCCACGTCGGCCGCCGGTGCCTGCGGATCGTAGGGATCGGCGACGCTGTCGCTGCCCAGGGCGTGGCGCTGGGCGATGCGCCCGGCCGCGGCCAGCCCGGCGACGGTGCGCTCGGTGTTGAGCACCAGCCACAGCCCGATTGGCGTGGCATCGCGCGGGGTCAGGTCCAGCAGGCTGCGTTCGGGAATGCGCGCATTGCCCGCCGCCAGTGCCGAGCCGCCGGCCATGCGTTCGCCATCGCGGGTATGCAGCACCACGTGCTCCAGGTCGACCACGCCGTTGCCCAGCGCGGCTTCGCGCAGCTGCAGCGTTTCGAACCCCCACGGATACGGCCAGATCCGGCGCTGGGTGCTGTGGCGCATGGCCAGGTGCCAGGCGTCCTGCGCCTGCAGGTGCTGCGGGCTGAGAAACGCGCCCTGGCCCCAGAAGACCTGGCGCTGGCCCAGCGGCGCGTGGATCGAGGTGTTCATAGCGGTTGTGCCTCCACGCGGTAACCGGCGCGTGCCAGCGCCGCGAGCAATCCGTTGTCGCCGGGCAGGTGGATCGCGCCCACGGCCACCACGCAGCCGCCTTGCGAGAGCAGAGCCAACAGCTGCGGCATCCACTGCGCGTTGCGTTGTTCCAGCAGGCAGCCGCGGGCCTGGGTCTCGATGGCCTTGGCATCGGCGCTCAGGCCGAACATGCGGTCCACATCGCCCAGCCAGCCCCACAGGTTGCCGTCGCGGTAGAAGGTCAGCGCACGCGCCGATTCCTCACCCAGCAGCCACGGCGCCTTGAGCCGTTCGGACAGCACCCGCGCCTGTTGATCCGATGGCACGCAGTCCAGCGCCTTCATCTGGTCGGCGACCTGCTCCAGGTGCACGGTGCGCAGGCCGCGGGCATCGGCCATGCGCTGCACGCGCACGTCCAGGGTCTGTTCGCCGCCCTGCTCGCCGCGCGCTTCCAGCAGTGCCAGCATCAGCCAGGGCTTCATGCGGTACAGGGTGTCGGCGCTGATCTGCGGCAGCAGCGACTGTGCCATCTCCAGCTCCGACGGCGCGATCCACTGGCCCAGGTCCTGGTCGGCCGGCAGCCAGCGATAGGGATCCAGCGCCGGATCTGCAGTGGCATCGACGTCGACTTCGTTGACCAGAGTGGTGCTGCGCGCCAGCAGCGGATCGAGCTGCTGGGGATCCAGGCCGTGCTCGGCATCGGTGCCGAAGTGGATGGTGCCCACCACGTAGCTCACCGCCGGTGCCGGTGCCGGTGCCGTTGCCGGTGGCGCGACCTGCGCCGGGCCTGCGGGCACCGGTTCGATCTGGGCGACCGGCGATGCCGGCGCGGTCACGCGGAATACCACGCCCCGCCATGGCAGCACGCCGGGTGGCGTGGCCGGTGACGCTGGCGCCGCCACCAGTGCAGCCTCGGGCGACGCGGATGCGGTGGGCGTCGCCTCCTGTGGCACCGGCGGTACAGACTGCTCGGGCAAGGGCGCGGCAACAGGCGGGGCCACCTGGACCATGCCGGCCAACAGTGGCCACAGCGCCAATGCGGCCAAGCGCGGCGCGCAGCGGGAACAGCGGGCAGCGATGGCAGAGGACAAGGGCATGGCGGCAGGCGTGGCCGAGGGGTCGGGAAAGGCGTGCCATCTTTCCCGTCCGCCACTGGCGGCCGCCATATCACCTCCGAGCTAGACCGTCCGGTCGGCGCGGTCGCTTGCCGCTTGCCTCATGCTGGGACTATGTTCGCCGCACCCTGCGCATCGCCCAAGGCCTGCGCGCCGCGGCCCGAGAGCCGAGACGATATGGACATCGCCCCACGACACGAGGTCTGCACATGAAAGTCCTGATTGCCGACGACCATCGGCTCATCGTCGAGGGCGTCAAGACCAAGCTGGCCGAGCTGGGCGGCGAGGTCAGCTTCGTGGTGGCCATGGACATGACCGAATTCGGCCAGGCCGTGCATCCGGACGCGGGCCTGGACCTGGCCATCATCGACATCAACATGCCCGGCACCTCGGGCCACGACCACATCGCGCAGATGCGCACCCTGGCGCCGGACGTGCCGGTGATCGTGCTGTCCGGTTCGGAAGACCTGGAGCAGATCCGCGCGCTGCTGGACCTGGGCGTGCAGGGCTTCATCCCCAAGGCCTACTCGCCCGACGTGATGCTCTCGGCCGTGCGCCTGGTGCTGGCCGGCGGCGTCTATGTGCCGGCCATGCTGCTGGCCGGGCTGCAGGCACGCGGGATGCTGCCGGACGATGCCGCGGCAGCGTCCGCACCGCGCGATGCCACTCCCGCGGGCCAGGCGCGCTCGCTCGACGGCCTGCGCCAGATCCTGACCAGCCGCCAGATCGACGTGATGATGGCCCTCTCCCAGGGCAAGCCGAACAAGCTGATCGCCCGCGACCTGGGCATCAGCGAGGGCACGGTCAAGATCCACCTAGCCGCGATCTTCCGCGCGCTCAACGTGCGCAACCGGGTCGAGGCCGTGGTGGCTTCGCGCAGGCTGATGGACGCCTGAGGCATCCGGCGAGCTGCCTGCCTGCGGTCGCGCCGATCGCGGGTTTCATCTGGCCTATGCCGGCCATGGCACACTAGGCCACAGGTCCCCCGACCGCTGCCCACCTTGCCCATGCCTCGGTTTTCGTTCGTCCCCGCGCGTGCCTGGATGCCGCGCCTGGTGTCGTTGCTGATGTTGTCCACCGTGATCGCGCTGGCGGCGGCCGCGCCAGCGGCCAAGGTCGCGCCGCTGCGGTTCGGCATCCTGCCCACCGGCGGCCCCTCCGAATCGCGCGAAGACTGGCAGCCGTTCCTCGATGACCTGTCCAAGGCACTCGGCCGTCCGGTCGAAGGCGTCTCGGTCAGTACCTATGAGGGCATGTACCGCGCCGTCAACGACCACCGCATCGACGTGGCGTTCCTGTCGGGCAAGCTCGCGCTGGACAGCGTGATGGCCGGCGATGTCGACGTGGCCGCGCAGCTGGCCCGGCTCGATGGCGTGCCCGGCTACAAGGCCGTGCTGCTGTCGCGGCGCAATGGCCCGATCCGCTCGCTGGACCAGGTGTTCTCGGCGCAGGGCAAGTGGAGCTATGCGCGCGGCGAAACGATTTCGGTCTCCGGCTACATGGTGCCCGAGGCGCAGTTGTTCGCCCGGCGCGGGATCAGCTCGGACCTGTATTTCAAGTCCGTGCACGTGGACAACCACCAGAACAACGCCCTGGCCGTGGCCAACGGCGAGGTGGACCTGGCCAGCAACAACACTGCCGACATGGAACGCTTCGCCACGCGCTTCCCGCAGCAGAACGCGCAGCTGCGCGTGCTGTGGACCTCGCAGCTGATCCCGCACGCGGTGCTGGTCAACGCGCGCACCTTGCCCGAGCCGACCAAGGCGGCGGTGCGCAAGTTCCTGCTGGCCTACGCGCGCGGCACCGATGCCGAAGGCCAGCGCCAGCGCGACCACCTGCTGCGCGTGCACAAGCTCGCCGGCTTCGTTCCCGCCGACGACGCATCGCTGCTGCCCTTCGCCGAGATCAGCTACGCCCTGGACCTGCAGCGCGCCCAGTCCGCGCGCTGGGTCGACGCCAAGGCCAAGCAGGCCCGCATCGAGCGCCTCAACGGCGACTTCGAACAGGTCAAAGCGCAGCTGGAAGCAGGGGCCAAGCGCGCTGAAGCGCGCGAGCAGGTCAAGTAGCCCGGCAAGCCAGAGCCGCAGCGGTCTGTTGTATCCGCGTCTAGCCGGGTCTAACCCATGCGTCCAGGTGACCGTGGGAATGGGGGAAGGGACTGTTTGCCGGATTGAATGGCTCGGCGCCATTCAACGCGCAGGGCCTTCAATTCATTCGCGCCTTGATACCTGTGCGGTGCGGTCTGAACGATCAGGCGTGCATGAGCGAGCACCCGTGCCGCGCTGTTCTAGTGGCGTAGCTTGCGAGTCGATCAACGGACAAAAGCCCTGTGACCGATCAATGTGATCAACGAAAAATCGCTTCGGATTCAGCACCAACCAACTGATGCTGAAATTCTGTCAGCGGTGCGAAGTTTTCAGACGGCCTCGGGCGCAGGTGGATATCTGGCTCCTCTTGACAAAACTTGCATCTTTGCGCGCTAATCGATGTGCTGCTAGGGAATAGGCGGTATGGGGCTGCTGCCTCTGGCGCGAGGGGAACCGATGCGTGACACAGGGAATGTCAGTCTATGGCTGGCGTGTAGGGAGGTTTTATCGATATTCCTGAAGCCCGCTACGCCTTTACGATGGCAATGTGGCGAACTGGCGCGGAGATCTCGCTGCCCGAAGCATTCGCGACTGATTCACTGTGGCCGCTCAGGCCGCAGGCGCAATTGGCTTGGTGATCTAGCCGGCGCCAGAAAAAATCACTCAATAAGGAAATATATGGGGCGTGATGACCTCAGGGCAGCAGCGTGCCTCGCGCTCGCGCTCGTATCTACCGCTTCTGTGGCCCAAGTAACCATCCCACAGGAATACGATAAGACGGTCAGCGTAGCTGGCGATATCGCAACACTTGGCCCCAAGCTGTTTGGAGAACAAGTCGGCCTTTACAACGGCGCCACTACCTTTGAGACGGTGGATGTCAGCTTGCCGGGTAACAATGGCCTTGCCGTCGAGATTCGGCGTAAGTACGTCGTCCAGAGCCGGACCCTCTCAGAGCAATCACAGCTCCTAGCCAGGCAAGGTGGGTTTGCAGACTGGGATCTTGAGCTTCCCCACTTGGAAGGGGTTTATGCATATGGACAAGGTTGGCAAGTAGGCGAGGAGAGAAGCAATCAGCGATGCCAACACGGCCTCGGCGCAGCTCCGATTGCAAACGGCAGTCCCGGCGGGTTTTGGGATCCAGCCGAGTACTGGCACGGCAACCAGTTACACATACCTGGTGCAGGTTCACAGGAAATTATTGCGGTAGTCGGTGGAAATCCAAACATGCCAAGCGCAGGCGGTCCTTACCTATGGGTCACGAACTCCCATTGGTATTTCTCCTGCGTGCCAAACACGGCCAACGGTGTCATTGGTGATGCTTTTCTTGCGATTTCTCCGGATGGAATGCGATATCGATTCGACTGGATTGTCAGCAGGCCGACCTCGCCGATCATAAAATCATTTGGTGCGGCGGTGGAACT
>JBIIHJ010000266.1:0-5759 GCA_044235875.1 Pseudoxanthomonas sp. | reverse complement strand
GGCCTGGTCCAGCAGCAGCGTGCCGTAGCCCTTGCTGGTGGTCTGCTCGATGCAGCCGTAGGGATACTTGAGCAGGTCTTCCAGCGCCGCGGCGAAGGGGATCGGCGGCAGCGCACTGACCACCATGCGCGCGTTGATCGAACCGGCCATCAGCCCATCGCCAAAGCCGGCGCCCATCGTCACCGGCGCCAGCGGATCGATCACCCGGCTCTCGGTGCGCACGACACTGGGCCAACCGGCGCGCACCGGCACGTCGTACTTGCGGTCCACCCTGAAGCCACCGCTGCCGCCGTCCACGCGGATGCGTACCTGCGCGGTGGTGTAACCCTCCTTGGCGGTCAGCGGGAAGCTCAGCGTGGTCTTGGCGCCATCGGCCAGCTGCGCGCTGCGGCTGCCCTCCCCGATCGCCAGCGGACCGATGCCATCGACCTGCACCTTGAAGGCGCCGGGCTTGCCGGTGAAGTTCTGCACGTCCAGGGTGACCATGCTGCGGTCGCCCGGCGCCAGCACGCGCGGCAGGCTGGCCTCGGCCACCACCGGCGCGCGCACCAGGGTCTCCACGGCGCGGTTGCCGTATTGCGCGTCCGAGTACACCAGCGCCGAGACCCGCAAGGTGCCGTTGAAGTCCGGCACGTGCAGCAGCACGCGCGCATTGCCCTTGGCATCCAGCTTCACCGGGCCTGCGAACAGGTCCACGGTCTGCACCCTGGCCGTGGGCCGCTTGGCCTGCGGCAGCGGGCCCAGCGCCATGTCGCCACCGAAGCGCATGCGCGCGGTATCGCCTTCGTAACTCTCGATCACCCGGCCGTACACATCGAAGCTGTCCACCCCGAAGCGACGCTGGGCAAAGAACTGCGCGGTCGCATCGGGCACCGGATACCGGGTGATGTTGAGGATGCCCACGTCCACGGCCGAAACCGTGACGTGCGCGGACTTGCCGGCCAGCTGCGGCACGCTCACGGTGACGGCCAGGTCCTGGTCCGGCTGCATCTTCTCCGGTGCTTTCAGGCCAACGGCGACGCGGCGCGCGCCGCGGTCCATCGGCACATGGGCCACGCCAACGGCCCGAGCCGGCGTGATCTTGGAAGGCGCACTGCCGCCACGGAACACCAGCGCGCTCACGTAAACGTCATGGCGCTCCCAGTCGGCGGTGACCGGGATCTCGAAGGTGCTGCCCGGCTTCACCTCGATGTTCTTGACGTAGAGCATGTGGTCGGACTCGACCATCAGCACGCCCTTGCCTGCATGCGGCGGCGTCACGGTGACCTTGAGCGTGTCGCCGGCGCGATAGCCGGTCTTGTCCAGCGAGAGCTTGACCTTGTCGGGACGCGCGTCCAGGCCACGGTTCTCGTCGCTCCAGCTCCAGCCGGCGGTGAATGGATAGCGCGTGGTCAGCCCGGTGGCCGGGTCGAACACCTCCAGCCGGTAGCCGCCCCACTCCACCGGGAACTCCACCCGCGCCGCCTCGGTGCCGACATCGACCTTGCGCGTCTCCACGTTCTCGAACCGCTGGGTGTAGTCGAACGACCAGCCGGTGTCGTCGTCATGGGTCCAGTGATAGTCGCGGCGCTCGCGCACCAGCGTGACCTTCAGGCCACTGCCGGACAGGCGCTTGCCGGCCGCATCCATCCGTGCGATCTCGAAGCCCGCCGAGCCGTTGGCGCTGGAGCCTTCCTTGTCGTCGAACAGCGGCCGCACGCCCACCAGCGCATCGGCCGGCCACATCACCCGCCTGAGCGTGCGGTTGACCGTGCGCCCACCGGTTTCGTAGACGCTGCCCGAGACGATCGCGGCCACGGGCGTGACCGGCTTGACCTCGTCGGGCAGCGCCAGGTCTTCCTGGTAATGCCCCTTGGCATCGAAGGTGGCATCGACCACGTCCTTGGCTTCCTTGGGCAGCTCCACCGTTGGGTCGCCGAAGAACCAGCCCGGCAGCTTTTCCAAGGGATGCTGCTCGACCGCCACGGCCAGGCGCGCGGTGAAGCGGTTGCCGTCTGCGGGCGCACCGTACAGATAGGCCGCATCGGCCTTCAGCGTCAGCGGCGTGCCGGGCTTGAGCGTGTCGGCGGTCGACAGGTCCAGCTTCATGCGCTCGGGCAGGAACTCCTCGATCCGCAGGGTCATGCCCTGCACCGCCTCGGCGCTGGCCGGATCGGTGCGGAACTCCACCTGCCAGCGCCCGGTCGGCGCCTCGGCTGGGATGGCCTGTTCAAACGCGAAATAGCCCTGCTCGCCGGTCTTGAGCCGGGTCTCGCGGAACACCTTGCCGTCAGGCTGCTTGAGCCGCAGGTACAGCGGCTGGTCGGCCTTGACCGGCTTGCCATCGAAATCACGCAGCAGCGCCGAGACACGCACGGTTTCGCCGGGGCGATACAGGTCACGGCCGGACCAGGCGAATACGTCGAACCAGGCCTGCTCGCGTCCGGCGACTGCGAACTCGGACAGGTCCAGCGCAGGCTGGTTGAAAGGCAGCAAGGTCACGTCCTTGCCGCGGCTGGCCACCAGCACCTGGCCGGCATCCAGCGTGTACTTGAGCAGCGCGTTGCCGTTGCCGTCGGTCTCGCCCTTGAGCACGGTGTTGCCCTTGGCATCGAGCACGCGCAATTCGGCGCCCTTGGTCGCCTCTCCCGTTGCCAGCGAGGCGGTGTGGACGAACAGCGTGTCCTTGTAGGCGCGCGCATGCAGGCCCAGGTCGCTGACACTGAAGAATGCGGTCTGCAGCTCCTCGGAATAACGGCCGACACGCTTCATCACCGCGAAGTACAGGCCGGGTTCCTGCAGCTGCTTGATGTCCTGGATCGGCAGGTAGCTGAGCACGCGCTCGTTGGGCTTGCCATCCAGCACGAAGCGGTTGAGGTAGACCGACTCGGCCATATCGCCCAGCGGCTTGTTGTTGCCGTAGCCGCGGTCCAGGTCCCAGGACCCGCGGCTGCCACCACGTTGGTACTGGTCGAAGAAACGCGGCAGGTCCGCCTCGCGCACGCGCAGGAATTCCACGTCCACTTCCGGCACGTTGATCGACACCACCGGCAGACCGCGGGTGTCCTTGGCCGGCAGCACGCTGCCCTGCGAGGCAAAACCCACCGACGGCTTGAGCGAGCCGGTATGCACCACCTGTTCGACGGCCTTGCCCAGGCGCGATCCGGCCGCGGCCAGCAGGTCCGCGTCGATCTTCACCGTGTAGTCGCGCGCGGCCTCCACCGACGGGAAGCGCAGGATCTTGCCTTCATCGCCCAGCACCCAGCTGCCGCTGACCGGCACGCCCTTGTCGTCGGTGACATGCAGCAGCTTGTCGAAGTCCTGCGACTCCACCAGCGCCTGGCTGAATTCCAGGGCGATGGACACCTCGCCGTCGTCCTCGTCCGGATAGGCGTTGACCACCCCGAAGCCGGAAATGGTCCTGGCCTTCTCCACCTTGACCGCTTCGCCGGAGACCTTGGGCAGGTCGCCGGTCTTGTTGCGGTCGCAACCAGCCAGCGCCAGCAGCGACAGCGCCGCGGCCAGCAGCACGCCGCGCCATGGGCGTGGCGATGACAGTCGGGAATCGGGCAACCGCTGCTGCGCATCCTGCGCGTTGGCCTGTGTCGGCGCGTGCGCGCCACGACCCTGCGTGCTCTCCATGAAACGCATTCTCCTGCCCAAGTTTGGGCGGGAGTATAAGGCGCCACCGGACCACAAAAACGACGCTGCCGCCCTTTTTTCAAGGAGCGGCAGCGAAGTGGATCAGACAACTCCGTGTGCAGCGTGGATCAGGCCTCGGGCTGGACCTCGCCGACCGCAGCGGCCGCATCGCCGGCATCTTCTGCCAGCTCATCCTCTTCCTCCAGCGAGGCATCCAGGCGTTCGATAGCCTGCAGCTTCTCGCCCTTGGACAGGCGGATCAGGGTAACGCCCTGGGTGTTGCGGCCCACGCGCGAGATCTCGGTCGAACGGGTTCGCACCAGGGTGCCACCGTCGGAGATCAGCATGACCTCGTCGGTGTTGCCCAGCAGCAGCGCGCCGACCAGCTTGCCGTTGCGGGCGTTGGTCTGGATGCCGATGACGCCCTGGGTGCCGCGGCCCTTGCGCGGATACTCGGCCAGCGGGGTGCGCTTGCCGTAGCCGTTCTCGGTGGCGGTCAGGATGTAGCAGCCGGACTCGTCCTGGATGGTGTCCAGCACCGCGTCGTCGGCGGAGGTCTCGACCGCCTCGTCGACCACTTCGTCCTCGGACTCGTCGGCGCCCGCGCCAGCCGCGCGTTCGGCCACGATCAGGCTGACCACGTCCTCGCCCTTGCCCAGCTTGATGCCGCGCACGCCCGTGGCGGTGCGCCCCATCGAGCGCACGGTCTGCTCGCCGAAGCGCACGGTCTTGCCGTTGGAGGCGAACAGCAGGACGTCGCGCTCGCCGTCGGTCAGGGCCACGCCGACCAGCGCGTCGCCCTCATCCAGGTTGATCGCGATCTTGCCGCGCGCCAGGCGATAGGCGAACTCGGTCAGCGGGGTCTTCTTGACGGTGCCATTGCGGGTGGCAAAAAACACGAAGCGCCCTTCGGCGTACTCGCGTACAGGCAGCACGGCCTGGACCTTTTCGCCGGCTTCCAGCGGGATCCAGTTGATGATCGGACGGCCACGCGCATTGGGCCCGGCTTCGGGCAGCTGGTGCACGGCCAGCCAGAACACCCGCCCCTTGCTGGTGAAGGTGAGCAGCGTGTCATGGGTGTTGACCAGCCACAGCTGGTCGATGAAATCCTCGTCCTTGGTCGCCGCGGCATTGCGACCGCGGCCGCCGCGCTTCTGCGCGCGGTAGCTGCTGGCCGGCTGGCGCTTGGCATAACCGGCGTGGGACAGGGTCACGACCATGTCTTCGGGCGCGATCAGGTCCAGGATGTCGAAATCTTCTTCGCTCTGGCGGATCTCGCTGCGACGCGCATCGCCGAACTCTTCCTTGACGTTCAGCAGCTCCTCGCGGATCACTTCCTTGAGCACGTCCGGGTTCTGCAGGATCCGGATCAGGCCGGAAATGGTGTCCAGCAGCAGGCGGTATTCCTCGGTGAGCTTTTCCTGCTCCAGCCCGGTCAGGCGATGCAGGCGCATTTCCAGGATCTGGCTGGCCTGGACTTCGGTCAGCTGGTAGCGCCCCTCCAGGAAACCGACCGCTTTGGGCAGGTCTTCCGGACGCGAGGCCTCGCTGCCGGCAGCGGCCAGCAGCGAGCCGACCAGGCCCGGCTCCCAGGTCTTGGCCAGCATGCGCTCGCGCGCCTCACCCGGGTTGGCCGAGGTCTTGATCAGCTCGATCATCTCGTCGATGTTGGCCAGCGCGACGGTCAGGCCTTCGAGGATGTGCGCACGCGCACGCGCCTTGCGCAGCTCGAAGATGGTCCGACGGGTCACCACTTCGCGGCGGTGGCGCACGAAGGCTTCCAGCATCTGCTTGATGTTGAGCAGCTGCGGACGGCCATCGACCAGGGCGACCATGTTGATGCCGAACACCGATTCCATCGGCGTCTGCGAATACAGGTTGTTGAGGACGACCTCGGCCGATTCGCCGCGCTTGACCTCGATGTAGATGCGCATGCCGTCCTTGTCGGACTCATCGCGCAGCTCGCTGATGCCTTCGAGCTTCTTTTCCTTGACCAACTCGGCGATCTTCTAGATCAACCGCGCCTTGTTCACCTGGTACGGGATCTCGGTGACGATGATCGCTTCGCGACCGGTGCGGTCATCCACTTCCACGTCGGCCTTGGCGCGCATGCGCACGCGGCCGCGGCCGGTGCGGTA
>JBIIHJ010000265.1:0-5777 GCA_044235875.1 Pseudoxanthomonas sp. | reverse complement strand
CTGGATGAGGTGCTGGAAGCCGACGCGCTGGCGCAGACGCTGACCGACGTGCCGCGCGGCGTCCTGCGGATCAGCGCACCGACCACCTTCGGCTCGCGCAGCGTGGTGCGGTTTCTCGGTCAGTTCATGGCCGACCACCCTGATATCGAAGTCGACCTGGTCCTGACCGACCGCCTTGTCGACTTGATCGAAGAAGGTTTCGAGGCCGTCTTCCGGCTTGGTGACCTGCCCGATTCTGGCTTCGCCGCCAGAAGCCTGGAACCCTACCGCCTCATCGCCTGCGCCTCACCGGCTTACCTCGAAAAAAAAACCGCGCCCGATACGCCGGAGGCGTTGACCGGACACGCCTGTATCAACTTCATGTACGGCCGTCCGCCCTTCGAGCGGGAATGGCAGCTCACCCGCGACGAGCGTGTCTACCGCATCAAGACCAGCGGGCGATTGCGGGTCAACGATGGCGCGGCCCTGCTGTCCGCCGCGCTGTCCGGCCAGGGCATCGTGCTGGCGCCGGAGGTGCTGGTGGAGGAGGCCTTGCAGGACGGTCGCCTCGTCCGGGTGCTGCCTGATTACCAAGGGCCGTCGCGTCCACTTCATCTGCTGTTCAACGCCAATCGACAAAAGACGGCAAGGCTGCGCACCTTCATTGAAGCCGCCTGCAAAGCCTTCGGCCCAATCCGAGGCTGATCCTGGTGTGCCTGGTGACGATCCGACGTCGCTTTCGCGAAGCGGACCGTCCCCTCGATGCCGCTGGGCCAGGTGGAGGACAGCGAGCCTGCCTACCTGGCTTGGTTGTCCTTGTCCACCGCCGCCGGCACGGCCGCCGGCATCACCGTCAGGCTGATCTTGGACGGGTACTGCGCGCCGTGGTGGACGGCATTGCGGGCGATCACGCCGTGCTCCTCGTCGACGTTGTTGCCGCCGGTGTTGAGGTTGCGGTCGAAGCGCGGGAAGTTGCTGCTGGACACGTCCACGCGCAGCTTGTGGCCGGGCTTGAAGTAGTACGCGGTGTCGAGTGGCTGGAAGGTCACCGGCACCACCCTGCCCTTTTCCATCCACGCCAGCGGCTTGTCGTAGCCGTTGCGGTAGCGCATGCGCTGGATGTTCTCGGTGATGTTCATCGCCCGGCCGTCCGGATACACGTCGATCAGCTTGAAGGTGAAGTCGGTGTCCTTGGCATCGGAGGAGACATACAGCGTCACCGTCACCGGGCCGCTGACTTCCATGCCCTGCTCGAACGGCTTGGTGTCGTAGACCAGGATGTCGTTGCGGGTTTCCTGCTGGCGCTGGTCGAACGCGCCGAACTTGGTCGCGCCCTGGCAGCAACCGCCGCCACCCAGCGTCGGCACCGGATTGCTGGGGTCATAGGTGAATCTGTCTGCCTGCTCGGTGGTGGGCAGCGTGCTGGTCAGCGCCCCATTGCCGTACAGCGTATTGGCCTGGCCGTCGCTGCCGAAGTACAGCTCTTGGGTGGTAACGCCGGCCGGCGGCCAGGTCCGCGCATTCTTCCATCGGTTGGCGCCCATCACGTAGTACATGACCTTGGGTTGCTTGGCGACCACCGGGCTGTCCTCGCCCTTGAGGTACTGATCGAACCAGCCGTAGACCAGGTCGTCGTAGTTGAAGCGCGCGTCACCCATGTCCATGTCGCCAACCATGGTGTGTTCGCTGGAACGCTTGTACGCACAGTGCAGTACCGGCGCGATCACCGCGTACTGCTGGTCGGCGATGGACTTGTCGGCGGTCTTGCGCACCTGGTTGTAGGCGGCCAGGTTGGGCGAAACCGATACGTCGAACCAGCTCATGAACCACAAGCCGGGCTTGTTGATCTTCATGTCCTCGTGCCACAGCCCGCCCTTGTACCAGGCCGGGCTGTCGGGCGTGCGCGCGACCATGTTGCCGCCGGTCGCCACCGGCATCACCGTATCGTAGATGCCCGGCGGGCCGCCGACGGCCTTGATGATGTCCTTGCTCGGCAGGTGCCAGAACGCCTTGTCCCAATCCACCTTGGGCATCTGCGGATCCAGGTCGAAGAAGCGCGAGGCGTTGATCAGTTCTTCCTGCGTGGTGCCGGCCGGGAACTGCGGGCGCACCTGGTTCTGGATGCCGTAGTCGTAGATCCACGAGACGAACAGCATCTGCATCGCGCCGCCGCGATACCAGTTGCCCTGCTCGTAATACGGGCCGACCTTGCCCACGCCGGCACCGAAGCCCTGCACGTTGAAGGTGGCCAGCGCCGGCTCGTCCTGCGCCACCACGGCCATCTGCCATTCGGCGGTGGACGAGCAGCCGGTCGTGCCGACCTTGCCGTTGGACCACGGCTGGGAGGACATCCACTTCAGCGCATCGGTGGCATCGCTGAGCGGCATGCCGAGGATGTCGTAGTTGCCCTGCGAGAAGTAATGGCCGCGCTCCTGCATCTGCACCAGCGCATAGCCGCGCTTGACCGCTTCAAGCGGGTTGCTCATGTCGCGCGGCGCGCCCAGCTTCACGTCCCAGTAGTTGAAGTTGTACGGCGTGCGCGAAAAGATCACCGGATGCTTGCCTGCGCCCTTGGGACGGTAGATGTCGGCGGCCATCAGCTTGCCGTCGCGCATCTTGACCATCACCTTGCGGTCGATCACCGCGATCTTTTCCAGCTCCGCTTCCAGCGCGTTGCGCTTGGCGATCAGCTCGGCGTTCGGATCGGGTTTCTGCTGGCCCAGCGCGGGCGCAGCGGCCAGCAGGGTCAGGCCGCACGACATCAGTGCGGTGGCCAGGGTCGCGGCTCGCCGTTGGATACGCATGGAAGTTCTCGCCAGGGGAAACCCCAAGTGTCGGCCAGATGTGCGCGCGGGTGAAGATGACCGATGGCACGGCGGGCAGCGTGTTGTCCTGGCGCCGGTGCGCTGGGCTAAGCTGCGCGTACGTTTCCGGCCGCCGCTCCAGATGATGCAACCTCTCCTGCGCCTGTTCCTCAGCCTGGCCTTTTCGCTGTCCGCGCTGCCTGCGTTCGCGCAACTCCCGATCTATCGCGCCAAGGTCGTCAACACCTATCCGCATGACACCGCGGCGTTTACCGAAGGCTTGCTTTATCTGGACGGGTATTTGTACGAGAGCACCGGCGAGCCGGGCGCGTCGTGGGTGCGCAAGGTCGAGTTGACCACGGGCAAGGTGCTGCAGCAGGCCGATCTGCCGGTTCAGTATTTCGGCGAAGGCATCGTGACCCACAAGGGCAAGCTGATGCAGCTGACCTGGCGCAACGGCGTCGGCGCGGTGCGCGACCTGCAGAGCTTCGAGATCCTGGCCAGCTTCCGCTACCCGGGCGAAGGCTGGGCGCTGACCCGCGACGCGCAGCGCATCTACATGAGCGATGGCACGCCGACCATCCGCATCCTCGATCCGGACACGATGACCCAGACCGGCAGCATCGCCGTCACCGCCGAAGGCAAGCCGCTGCAGCGGCTCAACGAGCTGGAGTGGATCAAGGGCGAGCTGTGGGCCAACGTATGGATGACCGATCGCATCGCGCGCATCGACCCTGCCAGCGGCAAGGTGACCGGCTGGATCGACCTCAAGGGCGTGTTCGACTACAGCACGCTGCCCAATCCCACCGACGATGTCCCCAACGGCATCGCCTACGACGCCGAACACGACCGCATCTTCGTCACCGGCAAGCGCTGGCCGAAGCTGTTCGAGATCAAGCTGACCAAGGCGCGTTGAGCGCTGGAGTGGAATTGATGCGTGATTTCTTGTGCGATTGCTGTGGTCAGACTCACGCAGGCCTGCCCACTGACAAGGGCTGGACATTGCCAGACGTGGTCTGGGCGATCCCGCAGGAAGATCGTCAAACCCGAGCCAAATTCGACAGCGACCGATGCCAGCTCGGCGAGCGATTCTTCATCCGCTGCATCTTGGAAATACCTTTCACCGAGCAGGCGGGGTACTACGGCTGGGGTGTCTGGGTTGAACTCGCAGAAGTAGATTTCTGGCGATACATCGAGCTCTACGACAAGGATGGAAGCCGTGAGCCCCAGGTGTCTGGCGCAATCGCCAACGCGATTCCGGCGTACCCATCCACGCTTGAGTTGCCCGTGACCGTCCAATTTCAGAGCAGCACGAGCCGCCCAACCGTGCATCTATTGGCGGATAGCCAGCATCCGTTGGCGCTCGAACAATGCGATGGCATCGACAGCCGGCGATATCACGAGATTCTTGAAGCGTAGGCGCACAAAACTTCGCGCACGCAACATCGAAGCGGCTTAGAAATCCGACGCGATCTCACCAGAAACCGCTTCCATCGCAGCACTCCAATGTTTTCAACGGAAACCGCCAATGGCAGCGTTCCGTTGAGTGGGAATGCGCGCACAACAGCGATTGTCCGCAGCGCGTCACCTCTGGTCTGATCGCGTCCCCCGGCAGGCCATACGCCTGACTTGTGCGCGTCGCGTTGCGACGCAGAGCGTGCCACGGGCCTCTTTCCTCTCCCATGCTCTTTTTGAATCCATGACCGCAGATTCCAACAACGCTGCCCCGCCCGCCGCCGACCATCGCCAGGCCGCGCTGGACTATCACCGCTTGCCGCAGCCGGGCAAGCTGGAAGTGGCGCCGACCAAGTCGGTCAGTACCCAGGCCGACCTCGCGCTGGCCTATTCGCCTGGCGTGGGCTACGCCTGCGAAGCGATCGTGGCCGACCCGGCGCAGGCGCACTTCATGACCGGCCGCGGCAACCTGGTGGGCGTGGTCACCAACGGCACGGCGGTGCTGGGCCTGGGCAACATCGGGCCGCTGGCCGGCAAGCCGGTGATGGAAGGCAAGAGCATCCTGTTCAAGCGCTTCGCCGGCGTGGATGCGTTCGACATCGAGCTGGATGCCAACGATCCGGACAAGCTGATCGAGATCGTCGCGGCGATGGAGCCGACCTTCGGCGGCATCAACCTGGAAGACATCAAGGCGCCGGAGTGCTTTGCCATCGAGCGCACGCTGGCCGGGCGCATGAATATCCCGGTCTTCCACGACGATCAGCACGGCACCGCGATCGTGGTCGGCGCGGCGGTGACCAACGCGTTGTCGCTGGTCGGCAAGCGCATCGAGGACATCCGCCTGGTGGTGTGCGGCATGGGCGCGGCAGGCGTGGCCTGCGTGGACATGCTGGTCTCGCTGGGCCTGCGGCGCGCCAACATCCTGGCGGTGGACCGCAGCGGGGTGATCCACAGCGGCCGCAGCAATCTGGATGCGAGCAAAGCCGCCTACGCTCGCGACACCGACGCGCGCACGCTGGCCGATGCGATGGTCGGCGCGGATCTGTTCCTGGGCCTGTCCGGCCCAGGCACGCTGACCACGCAGATGCTGGCGACGATGGCGGCCGATCCGATCGTGCTGGCACTGGCCAATCCGTATCCGGAAATCCTGCCCGCCGAAGCGCGCGCGGTGCGCAGCGACGTGATCGTCGGCACCGGCCGCTCGGACTTCCCGAACCAGATCAACAACGTCCTGTGCTTCCCCTACCTGTTCCGCGGCGCGCTGGACTGCGGCGCGTCGCAGATCGATACGGGCATGAAGGTCGCCTGCGTGCAGGCGCTGGCGCGGTTGGCACTGAGCCAGACAGACGCGGATGGCAAAGCCATCTTCGGCCGCGAGCGCCTGATCCCGCATCCGCTGGATCCACGCCTGCTGGTGGAACTGCCGGCAGCCGTGGCCCAGGCGGCCGCCGCCAGTGGCGTGGCCACGCGCCCGATCGCCGACATCGACGGCTATCGTGCTCGCCTGGCGCAGTTGGCGCAGGACCTGAAAGCCCGCTG
>JBIIHJ010000038.1:0-18787 GCA_044235875.1 Pseudoxanthomonas sp. | reverse complement strand
CCGCGCTGGCACCCCATCAAGGTCGTCACCATGGCACTGCTTCCCATCCTCGAATTCCCCGACCCGCGCCTGCGCACCCGCGCCGTGCCGGTCACCGCCGCCGGCATCGCCGAGCCGGCTTTCCAGACGCTGCTCGACAACATGTTCGAGACCATGTACGACGCGCCGGGCATCGGCCTGGCCGCCAGCCAGGTGGATGTCCACCAGCGCTTCATGGTGATCGACGTCAGCGAGGAGAAGAACGCCCCGCAGGTGTTCATCAATCCCGAGATCGTCGACAAGACCGGCGAACAGGTCTACCAGGAAGGCTGCCTGTCGGTGCCCGGCATCTTTGCCGACGTGACCCGGGCCGATGGCATCACGGTCAAGTTCCTGGACCGCACCGGCACGGCGCAGGAGCTGCAGGTCGATGGCCTGCTGGCGGTCTGCATCCAGCACGAGATGGACCATCTGGACGGCAAGCTGTTCGTCGATTACCTCTCGCCGCTCAAGCGCGAGATGGTCAAGAAGAAGCTGGCCAAGGCCAAGCGCAACGCGGCCTGATGGCCATGGGCGGCGCCACGCTGCGCCGCCGTTCCGGCCGGTGGATCTTGTCACCGGCCATTTCCTCCCCGCCGTTTCCGGTCCTGTTCCCATGAAAATCGTCTTCGCCGGCACGCCGGACTTCGCCGTGCCGTCGCTGCGTGCGGCCGTGCGCCACAACGAAGTGGTCGCCGTCTACACCCAGCCGGACCGCCCGGCGGGTCGCGGACGCGGCCTGTCCGCTTCGCCGGTGAAGCTGGAAGCGCTCAAGCGCGGCATCCCGGTGCTGCAGCCGGAAACCTTGCGCAATCCCGAGACCCAGGCCGCTCTGCGCGCCATGGCGCCGGACGTGATGATCGTGGTCGCCTACGGCCTGATCCTGCCCAAGGCGGTACTGGAGATCCCGCGCTACGGCTGCTGGAACGTGCACGCCTCGTTGCTGCCGCGCTGGCGTGGCGCCGCCCCGATCCAGCGGGCGATCGAGTCCGGCGATACCCAAAGCGGCGTCTGCCTGATGCAGATGGAAGCCGGCCTGGACACCGGCCCGGTGATCCTCAGGCAGACCACGCCGATCAACGACACCGATACCGCTGGCCTGTTGCACGACCGACTGGCCGAGTTGGGCGCGCAGGTGCTCGCCGATGGCCTGGGCCTGCTTCGTGCCGGGATCCGTCCGATCCCCACGCCGCAGCCGGACGAGGGCGTCACCTACGCCCGCAAGCTGGACAAGGCCGAGGCGCGCCTGGACTGGAACCAGCCAGCCGACGTCCTGGCGCGCAAGGTGCGGGCGTTCGTGCCCTGGCCGATCGCCGAAGGCGTGGTGGCGGGCGAGCGCCTGCGCATCCATGGCGCGATCGCCCTGGACCTGCGCCACCAGGCGGCGCCGGGCACCCTGCTGACCGCCACGCGCCAGGGCCTGGACATCGCCTGTGGCGAAGGCGCGCTGCGCCTGCGCGTGGTCCAGCGCGAAGGCGGCAAGGCGATCACCGCGGCCGATTACCTCAACGCGCGCCGCGACCTGGCCAGCGCATGACCACCACCCAGGCTGGCGTGGTGGTGCGGGTGATGGCCGCGCGCGTGCTCGATGCGGTGCTGCATCGCGGCCGCTCGCTCAAGGGCGAGCTGGCCGTGGCGTTGCCGCAGTTGGCCGACGTGCGCGACCGCGCATTGCTGGAAGCGATCTGCTTTACCGCGCTGCGCCGGCGCGGTGCCTACAACGCTGCACTCGAAAGCTGGATGGCCCGGCCGCTGGGTCCACGCGACGGCGACCTGCGCGCGCTGCTGCTGGCCGGCCTGGCCCAGCTGGATGCACTTGAACTGCCGCCGCATGCGGCGCTGTCGGCCACGGTCGAAGCCGCGCGTACGCTCGGTCGTCCGCACCAGGCTGGCATGGTCAACGCGCTGCTGCGTCGCGCCCAGCGCGAAGGCGTGGCCGAAGGCGATCCGTCCCAGGCCTGGCCGGCCTGGCTACGCACGCGTCTGCGCAGCGACTGGCCGGCGCAGGCCGAGGCGATCTTTTCGGCCAGCGCGCAGGCCGCGCCGCTGTGGCTGCGGGTCAATCGGCAGCTGGGCACGCGCGAGATCTATCTGGCCGAACTGGCTGAAGCGGGCATCGACACGCAGCCGAGCGACGTCCTGCCCGACGCGCTGCGCCTGGCCGAATCGGTGCCGACCGCAGCGCTGCCGGGCTTTGCCGAAGGCGCGGTCTCGGTGCAGGACGGTTCGGCCCAGCAGGTCGCCGACCTGTTCGATCTGGCCCAGGGCGCACGCGTGCTGGACGCCTGCGCGGCGCCGGGTGGCAAGTCCGCGCACCTGCTCGAACGCTTTCCGACCCTGGCCCTGACCGCGATGGATGTCGACGCGCGGCGCCTGCGCCAGGTGACCCAGACGCTGGAACGCGTCGGCGTCCAGGCCACCCTGAAAGCAGCCGATGCCTCGGACCTGGCGTCCTGGTGGGACGGCACGCCGTTCGACGCGGTGCTGCTGGACGCGCCGTGTTCGGCCACCGGCATCGTGCGCCGCCAGCCCGACGTACTGCTGCATCGGCGCGAGGACGACATCCTCGCCCTGACCGCGTTGCAGTCGCGCCTGCTCGATGCGGCCTGGACCGTGCTCAGGCCTGGCGGTGTGCTGGTCTACGCGACCTGTTCGCTGCTGGCTGAAGAAAACGCGCATCAGGTCGATGCCTTCCTGGCGCGTCATCACGATGCGCAGCCAGAAGATCCGGGCGCGGCCTTCGGTCATGCCAGCGGCGTGGGCCGCCAGCGCTTGACCGGCGAGGGCGGCATGGATGGATTCTTCTATGCGCGCCTGCGCAAACCCATCGCCTGAATCCTGGCGGCACGGTCCGATCGAGATCACGACACCCCTCCGACATGCCGGCACTATCATTTTGCGCCATGCCTCCGATGCCTTACGCCCGCTCACGTTCCCTCGATACCTGGCTGTTGTTTGTCACCGCGTTGCTGGTGATCGGTGCCGGCATCGGTCTGCGCGATCCCTGGCCGTCGGACGAGCCTCGCTTCGCGCTGGTGGCCTATCAGATGGTGACCAGCGGCGACTGGCTGTTCCCGCATCGCGGCGTCGAGCTGTACTCGGACAAGCCACCGATGTTGATGTGGCTGCAGGGGCTGTTCTATCTGCTCACGGGCAACTGGCGGGTGGCCTTCCTGATGCCCTCGCTGTTGGCCACCCTGGTGGCGATCTGGTGCGTCAAGGATCTGGGGCAGCGACTGTGGACGCGCAAGGTCGGGCTGTACGCGGGCTGGGCGCTGCTGTTCGCGTTCCAGTTCACCTTCCAGGCCAAGCGCGCGCAGATCGATCCCCTGGTGCTGGGCATGATCACCGTCTCCAACTACGGCCTGATCCGGCACCTGCTCAAGGGACCGGACTGGAAGATGTGGACGATGGGCTGGTTCTTCGCCGGCTTGGGGACCATCACCAAGGGTGTGGGCTTCCTGCCGCTGCTGATCCTGCTGCCGGCGGCCATTGCCTCGGTCCGCGGTTGGCCGGGCGTCAAGGTATGGGCGCGAGACCGGCGGTTCTGGCTGGGTCCGGCAGCCTTCCTGCTGGCCGTGTCGGTCTGGCTGGTACCGGTGCTGCTGACGGTCTGGCTGTCCGGTGATCCCGAGCATCGTGCGTACCTGCGCGACATCCTCATCCGCCAGACCGCCAAGCGTTACGCCAGATCCTGGGACCACCAGCAACCGGTCTGGTATTTCCTGACCATCCTGCCGATGTGGGCGCCGACGGTCCTGGCGCTGCCTTGGGCGATCGCGCCCTGGGCGCGGCGATTGCGCCTGCGCCACGATCCGCGCTATCTGCTGCCGATCGCCTGGTGCCTGATCGTGCTGGTGTTCTTTTCGATTCCGCACGGCAAGCGCGATGTCTACATCATGCCGGCGCTGCCGATGCTGTGCCTGGCGCTGGCACCGCTGCTGCCGGGCCTGGTCCAGCTGAAGCTGCCGCGCGTGGTCCTGCATGCCTTCGCCGGACTGCTGATCGTGCTGACCCTGGGCTTGGGCCTGGCGATGCTGACCGGCGAGCCGTCCTTCGAGCGCAAGTTGCATGTCGAGCGCGGCATGGACAGCATCCTCACCGACGCGCTGGCCTGGGTACTGGTGGCGATTGGCACCTGGGGCCTGGGCAGCGTGCTGTGGTTCCGGCGCCGGCCGGTGTTGGCGGTGTGCTCGATTCTCGGCGCGATCTGGGTGCTGTACGGCATCAGCGTCGCGCCGCTGGTCAACGATTCAAGCTCCGCGCGCGGGGTGATGCATGAGGTCGCCCGGCGGATCGGCCCGGACGCCGACCTTGGCCTGGTGGCCTGGAAGGAACAGAACCTGCTGATGACCCAGTCGCGCACCACCACCTTCGGTTTCAGGATGACGTGGAAGGAGCAGCTGCGCCATGGCCTGGCCTGGCAGGCACAGGCGCCGGCCGGGCGTTGGCTGCTGGTGCAGGATGTGGCCCTGCCCACCTGCGTGGACCGCACCATTGCCGAGCATGTCGCCAATTCCAACCGCCGCGGCTGGTGGCTGGTGCCCGCGGCAGCGCGCGCGCAGTGCCCGGCATCACCGGAAATTTCCTTCGACGACGCGGCCCGCGCCGCGCAGGTGGAAGACGAGTGAGCCTGCGTTCGGGTTCTGCGGTGTAAATAGGCCCGATGTTCGTGCACGACGACAGGATGTTCCTGGACCAGCCTTTCCCGGCCTCGCTGCGGCTGCGCGCCGCCCGTGCCTTGTACACGCTTGCGCTGGTCCTGATGCCGGCCTGCCTGATCGCCACGCCTTGGGGCCTGACCCCGGCGGCCTGCTGCACATTGTTGGCCGCATTGCTGGCGCCTGACCGGATCTGGGCGGCGCGCAAGGTGGCTGGCGCGCCTGTGCTGGCGATGCTGCTGGCGGTGGTGTTCGTGGTCGGCGTGATCTGTTTCTCGGTGCTGATCCACCACGATGACTGGAGCGAGGCGGGCAGTCGCGGCCGGGTGCTGGTGATCCCACTGGCTTCGCTGATGGTGCTGGGCCTGGCGCCGCCGCGCGCGGCGTTGTGGGCCGGTGCGGTGCTGGGGTTGTCGGGTGCCGCCGCAGTGGCCATCGTCCAGACGCACCAGCACTTTGCGCGCGCCGATGGCTGGAACAACGCGATCACCTTTGCCGATGCGGCCGTGCTGCTGTTGGCGCTGGTGGTTTTTTTGCGGCCCTCGGGTCGGTTCCTGATCACTGCGCTGGCCACGTGCGCCGGCCTGGTCGCCATCGGCCTGAGCGGTACCCGCGGCGCCTGGCCGGCGGCGGGCATGGTCGTGATCATCGCGCTGTTCGTGCGGGCCACCAGCGGGCGCGGCCATCGCCTGGAGGCCTGGACGCTGGCCGTGCTTGCCTTGGTCAGCATCGGCGTGGTGCTGCCGCAGGTGCAGCAGCGCGTGGAAGCGCTGCAGGTGGACATGCTGCGCTATGCCGCTGGCGATCCGGATTCGTCCTCGGGCGCGCGCATCGAGCTGTTCGGGCTGGCCGCCGAAGAATTGGAAGCACGGCCCTGGACCGGCGCCGGTGTCGGCCGGTTCGAGCGCGTCATCGAGGGTTCGCCCAAGTGCAAGGTGCCCGCGCCGGACACCTGGTGCAGTCTCGGACACGCGCATAGCGATTTCCCCGAATGGGGCGCGACGATGGGCATCCCCGGCCTGCTGGCGTTGCTGGTGCTCTACGGCGTCCCAGGTTGGCTGTTCGCCAGGCAGGTCCTGGTGCGGCCATTCCCGCGGCGTTCGCGCAGCGCGGCGCTGTGCGGCCTGGCGATCGTGACGGTGTTCGTCCTGTGCGGGTTGAGCCAGTCGATGTGGGCGCACCAGCTGACCGGCGGCAGCTTCCTGCTCCTGGTCGGCATCCTGCTGGGTTTCAGCCTGCGCGAAGACCCGCACAAGCCCTGACGCGATCAGTCGCGCGGTGGGTCCACCACCGGCTGGCCGTGCTGCAGCATCCACAGCATGATGGCTTTCTGGCGCACGTAATTGGCGCGCACATAGGCATAGACCAGCCCGCGCCAGCCATCCATAAAGCCCAGGCGGAACACATAGCCGCGCCAGAAGCGCCAGGCTGGCGACACCACCAGCTTGCCGAAGGAAGCGCGCTTGCCTCGTGCGAACTCGTGCTCGGCCATCATCCGCGCATAGCGCTGGGTCTTGACCAGCTGCTGTTCCAGCGAGCGATACGGGAAGTGGATCAGGTCGCCTGCCAGCGTGGTGACCTTGCCATCGACGCTGGCCGCCTCATGGATCTCGCGGGTGCCGCGCCAGCCGCCGCCGCGCCGGTCGAACAGGCGCAGCACGCGATCCGGATATGCGTTGCCATGGCGCAGGAATTTGCCGAAGTAGTCAGAAAGCCGATTGAAGCGGTAGCCCGCCGCACCCGCAAACCCGGCATCGCGCGCGGCGACGATGGATGTGCGCAGCGCCTCATTCACGCGCTCGTCCGCATCCAGGCACAGCACCCAGTCGTGGCCGGCGCTTTGCACCGCGAAATCCTTCTGGCTGCGATAGCCGTCGAAATCGCGCTGCAGCACCCGGGCCCCGCGCGCCGCCGCGATCTCGCGCGTGGCATCGGTCGACCCCGAGTCCACCACCACGCATTCATCGCAGAACGCCAGCGAGTCCAGGCAGTCGCCGATGCGGTCGGCTTCGTTGAACGCGATAATGCAGGCCGAAATGCGCGGCCGTGGGCCGTGTGCGGACGTGGAGGACATGGCGTGGCTGAGTACCTTTTATTCGCGACCGAGCGGTATGCCCTGCCTATTCTGGCGCCTCTGGCCCAGGCGCTGCACGCGTCGGGTCAATCGGTGGGTGCCTGGTTCGAAGGCAACGCGCGTGGACTGGAGACCCAGGTCGCGCCGTGCGTGCGACAGGTGAGCCTGAAGCAGGCCGTGGCGCTGAAACCGCGTGCGGTGTTCAGCGCCGCCAACTGGGTGCCGCCGTTCGTGTCCGGGGCCAAGGTGCAGCTGTTCCATGGCTTCAACGTGGAAAAGCGCGCCGATGCGCGGGGACATTTTCGCGTGCGCGGCCTGTTCGACCTGTACTGCACACAGGGCCCGGCGACCACCCTGCCGTTCCGCGAACTGGCACAGCGCGAGGGTCATTTCGCCGTTGCCCAGACCGGCTGGCCCAAGCTCGATCCGCTGTTCCGCGACGATGGCGGCGCTAGTGATGCGCTGCGCGTGCCTGCGCTGGGGCGGCCGGTGATCCTGTTTGGTTCGACCTTCACCGAACGGCTGAGCGCCGCGCCGGTGTTGATCGAGCAGATTGCCGCCGAGATCGCCCGCGGGCAGCGCTATTGGCTGCTGACCCTGCATCCCAAGTGCCCGCCCGAACTGTTCGCGCGCTATCGCGCACTGGCCGGGCCGAACGCGGCCTTCATCGAGCCCGAGCAGGTGATGGCGGCGCAGCGCGCGGCCGACGTGCTGGTGTCCGATACCTCATCGATCGTCTCGGAATTCATCGTCCAGCACAAACCGGTGGTGACCTTCCGCAACCGTGCGCCAAAACCGCACATGCTCGACTTCGATGAAGCCGACGCGCTGCCGCAGATGCTGGCGCGGGCCCTGGATCCTGAGCCCGTGTTGATGGACCAGATCGTGCGCTATGCCGGTTGGATCCATCCCGACCGTGACGGGTATTCATCCGAGCGCGTGGTGGCCGCGACCGAGGACTTTGTGTCCGGCGAACTGGGCGTGCTCAAGCCCAAGCCGTTCGGCGCCCGGCTGCGCGCGCTGCAGATCCGCAAGGACCTGGGGTACTGGGGGCGCGGCGCGCACTGAGGTCCATTCGACGCGTCACCAGCGCAGCCGGCGCCGGGTCAGGGTCTGGCTGAGCTGGTCGTGCAGCGCACGGGCCTGCTCGAACGGGACAAAGCGCAGCTTCAGGCGTGGCCCATCGCCGGAGGCGCCGGCGGTATCCAGCAGCAGGGTGGCGGTGCCGCAGCGTCGATCCAGTGGCGAGCGGCTCAGGCGCAGGGCCTGCAACTTTTCGATTTCGGCAAAGCGCCACCAGCGCGTCCACCAGCCACCGCGCACGGTGACCAGGTGCTCGTCCACGCTCCAGGCCATGCGTCGCACCTGGCGGTGGGCCTTGAACGCCGACCATGGCAGCCACAACAGCAGCAGCGCGCCATACACCCCGGCCACCGGCCACAGCGCCGCGACCAGGCAGCCCAGCCAGAACGCCGGCCACAGGCACAGCCGCCACCACTGCCGTGTGGAGATGGGATGCCAGTGCGACGGCGGCCACTGCACGTCGGGCAGCACGTGGCGGACCAGCGCATCGCATGTGTCCAACGTCGCCAGCGGTACCAGCTCGCGGATCGACTTGTCGTGCTCGCCATGCGATTCGACCACGGCGGTGTCGATCCCCAGGCTGCGACGCTTGAACCAGCGGTGCAGCACGCCTTCGCGCAACGTCCAGGACTGGATCCGTCGTCGTGCCGCGCTCGTGCGCACCCGTGCGAGCAGGCCGCGCTCGACGGTCAGTCGTCGATCGGTCTCGCTCAGGCGGAACCCGTGGTACTGCAACGTGGCCAGGCCGATCGAAAGTACCCGCAGCAGCGCGATGGCCCACACCAGCAAGCTGGCGGCCGTGATCGTGCCGGCCAGCCAGCCCATGTGCAGGTGACTGGCATAGCCGAACATCTGGCGGCCGTATTCCTCGATCGCGTTGGCGACCACCCGTTGCGGGAAGATCTGGTAGGCCGCACCGGCGGTGGCCGCCATGGCCAGCATGCCGCGGTTCGAGATCAGGCCCAGTCGTGCGATTTCGCCCGGCGGCAACAGCAACAGCGTGGTGCTGTCGGTGCCCTCGGGGGCGTGGTCCGGCACGGCCTGGCCGCGATGGCGCACCAGCTGTTCCAGCGCCAGCGCCTGGTCCAGGCGAAGGACCCGCATCTGCGCTTCGGGCCTTGCGCCACCGGCCGATTCCAGACGCAGCTCGGCCACGCCAAACATCCGGTGCAGCAGCGACTGATGCACGACCACGTTGTGGATCCGAGCGAACGGGATCTCGCGCCGGCTGCGGTTGAACAGGCCGCTGCGGATGCTCAGGCCATCGCTGCCGATGCTGTAGCGATAGGTCAGGTAGCGCATCACCGAGATGCCCACCAGGATCGCCATCACCACCGCGGTCGCCACGTTGTCGTAGTAGTCGCGCTCGCCGTCGCGCCCGCCGAACACGATCAGCACGATCAGTGGCAGCAGGAACTGCTTGAGCTGCTGCAGCAGGACGAACAGCCAAGACCACGGATGCAGGCGCTGGTCGCGCGCAGGCGGAGGCGTCGAATCCACCATGTGGCTCACAGTGCGTCGTCGTCGCGGTCGAGCTGGTGGGCCAGGCGATCGCGCAGGCGTTCGGCATCACCGTGGTCCAGTCCGGAGACGGTCACCGCATTGAGCCGCGTGCCGGCCGTATGCACCACCAGCGTGGACAGGCGCGCAGCGCGCTCCAGCGGGCCGCGACGCACGTCCAGGTGCTGCACGCGCGAGATCGGGATGTGGGTTTCGCTCTGCCACAGCCGGCCCTGCATCAGGGCAAAGCCTTGTTGGTCCAGACGCCAGCGCGTGTAGCGGTGGCGGCGATAGGCGATCACTGCCATGACCGATGCCACCACCAGGCTGGCCACCCCGATCCAGCGCCAGGGCAGGGCGAGGTGCCAGATCAGCCGTGCGACCACGCAAGCCACCAGCAGCGCGCACAGGGTGCCCAGGAACGCGCCGACCGCCGCAATCCTGGCCCCGCGCTGCGGCAGCTGCTGCCAGCCGGCGGGGAAGGTCACGGGGACCGGCGGTGCAGCCTGCGTCGGGTCAGCGGGAAAAGATTCGTCGGGCGTAGGGGAGTCGTGCAACGCGAAGGCCTGCTGGAAACGGTGCGGGAACGAGCGCATCGACAGGCGTGCGCCGATGCAGTGCAGCCGGTCCTGCCGGTCCGGTCATCGCGGGGGAGCCTATCACTGCGTCGAGGGTGGGCAGGCCGATGACGCAACGGTCACCGCCTCGCGCAGGCCAGAGTCATCTCGTCGATCTTTGAAGAGGCCGCGCTGCGCGGAGATGGCGATGTCGCAGGCCCAATCCGGAGGGCCGCCCTTGCGCGCCCCGGGCATCGCGCCATCGTCTGCGCGTGGATGAAAGTCAACGCGCGCGCCTTCCCAGCGTGCGCCCGTGCAAGGCGGCGCGGACCGTCCGCGAGGGTTGCCAGGTCCTAGGTCAGCGAAGCGATCAACGCATCGACGTCCAGCGCGTGACCGGCGCGGGCGGCCTTGGTGCGCAGGTAGGCTTCGTTGTCGGTGGTGATGCGGCCAGTCACCGGCACGCGTTCTGTCACCTCCACCCCGGCCGTGCGCAGGCGGTCGAGCTTTTCCGGATTGTTGCTCAGCAGCCGTACCTGGCCCACGCCCAGGCCGCGCAGCATCGCCGCGGCGCCGTCGTAGCGGCGCTCGTCCGGGCCGAAGCCCATCAGCGCATCGGCGTCGATGGTGTCCAGGCCTCCGTGCTGGTAGCCGTAGGCGCGCATCTTGGCGGCGATACCGGTGCCGCGACCTTCCTGGTCCATGTACAGCAGCACGCCGCCGCCCAGTTCGGCCAGTTTGTGCAGGCCGTTGCGCAGCTGGTCGCCGCAGTCGCACTTGAGCGAGCCGAACAGGTCGCCGGTCAGGCATGACGAATGCACGCGCACCGGTACCGGCTGGCTGAAATCGGGCGTGCCGATGACGATGGCGACCTGGTCGCGCTGGGCCACGCCGCCGCGGAACACCACGAACTGCGCATCACCGAAGGCCCGCAGCGGCACGTGGGTGCGGGCGACCAGTTCCCAACTCTGGCCGGCCTGGGCCACGCCCTGGGCGATCTGGTCCATGGACAGCCGCGTGCAGCCGTCGAAAGGCGAGGCTCCGCCGGCGATGTCATGGACCAGCAGCGCGGGCAACAGCAGGCCGAGGCGAGCGATCCGCAGGCCGCCAGCATCGCGTTCGGTCCCGCGCGACCAGGCGGCCGCGTAAGGGGCCGCCACCGGCAGGTAGCTCAGCGCGGCCAGCGCATCGAAGGCGTGACCGGTCAGGTCGAGCCGGGCGCCGCGCGGTGCTGCCAGGCCAAGCAGGCGCGCGCGTGTCGGGGTGAGGGTCAGGGCGAGGTCGCCTGCGCTGGCCGCGCCGAAGGCCGCGTAGGTGTCGGGGGTGGCACCGTCCACGGCCAGGATCGCGGTGCGGCTGCCGCTGGCGTCATCGACCACCACCGGCCTGCCGCTGCGCAGCTCGGCCACGGCGCGTTCGCAGGCGACGGCGGCCGGGTGTCCAAACAGGGTGGTGGGATCGGGTGAGGTCATGGGCGTACGGCTACGGCGTCAGCGACGGGAAGGTCCGGCGCGCCAGGCACGCGTGGACCAGATGGAGGCGATGGGCGGCGATCTCCAGCCGGTTGTCCGGCGGCGTCGTGGCGGCGCCGGGCAGGGCGTCAGTTTCGCCGATCCGCCCGGCCCGGGGCGAGGCCGCTGGCGGAACGGAGCGGCTTGCGATGGCCTGACGTGGCGCGAATGTCCCCGGGCCGCCGTCAATGCGGGTGCCTGGCGGTCCAGTACGGGTCGGTTTGTCCGCTGCCAGGCGGGCGCAGCGTGTAGCGCTTGTAGGTCCAC
This sequence comes from Pseudoxanthomonas sp., assembly GCA_044235875.1. Lineage (GTDB taxonomy): Bacteria > Pseudomonadota > Gammaproteobacteria > Xanthomonadales > Xanthomonadaceae > Pseudoxanthomonas_A. Next base: position 7,116 of record JBIIHJ010000038.1, on the reverse strand, counting down.
TGGTACTGGGCAGGATCGCGCCGGGCGACGCGCTCGATCTGGGCGTTGAGCAGCGCCGTGCCGGCCTGCGCGTCCTTGTCGTCGATGCCTGGCGGGGTGGGTTCGACATGCAGGGCGAAGTCCAGCCCGGAGCCGACCCGCTCGCACCAGCCCAGCAGCACAATCGCACCGGTGCGTTCGGCCAGGCGGTTGACCAGGGTCATGGTCAACGCGTCCACCCCGAAGAACGGCGCAAACACGCCATCGCCGGCCTTGGGTTGCTGGTCGGGCAGGATCCCGACCGCGCCGCCATCCTTGAGCACCTTGAACAGCTGGCGCACGGCCGGCCCTTCGGCGCGTACCTGGCGGATGTTCTCCGCGCCGCGGACCCGCTGCAGGAAGGCATCGCCGATGTCCGACGACGGCGGCTTGTAGACGATGGCGATATCGCCGCGCGAGGCCAGCCACTGGTTCAGCAGCTCCCAGTTGCCGAAATGCGGCGCGGCCACGATCACCCCGCGACCGGACTTGAGCGCGGCGTCGTAGAGCTCCTGGCCGTGGCGCTGGCGCAGGTGGCGTTGGAGATTCTGCGCATGCGGCCGGGTCCAGAAATACAGGGTTTCCAGTGCCTGGCGCGCCGTGCCGCGCAGGATCCGCCGATGCAGGTCGGCGCGTTGGCTGGACAGGAGCTCAGGATAGGCCAGCTCGAGGTTGCGCCGGGTGACCCGGCTCTCGCGGGCATCCAGGCGCGCCCAGCTCCAGGCCAGCGCATCGCCCAGGCGGCACAGCAGCGACCAGGGCAGGGAGGTGAGGCGTGCGGCCGCGCGGAAGGCAAGATCGGCCGAGGTCTGCGGTTTCATCGCGCCAGTTTATCGGTTGGCTCCGCGCGGCGGCATTGCAAAGCACCGGTCGCGTCCGCACCTTGGCGGTCCTGACCTGCGCGGAGCCGTGAGCATGCTGTCGTTGATCCAGCGCGTGACCCGCGCGTCGGTGGTGGTCGATGGCCAGACCGTGGGCCAGATCGGCCCGGGGCTGCTGGCCCTGGTCGGACTGGAGCCCGGGGACGGCCCGGCACAGATCGCGCGCATGGCCGAGCGGCTGCTGGGCTACCGGGTCTTTGGCGACGAAGCGGGCAGGATGAATCGCTCGCTGACCGATACCGGGGGTGAACTGCTGTTGGTGAGCCAGTTCACGCTGGCGGCCGATACCGGTTCGGGGATGCGGCCCAGTTTCACCACCGCGGCGCCGCCCGATCAGGCTGAACGCGGGTTCAACCAGCTCGTGGAAACCTGCCGCCAGCGCCATCCACGGGTGGAAACCGGCCGCTTTGGCGCCCACATGGTGGTGGACCTGGTCAACGATGGCCCGGTGACCTTCCTGCTACGGAGCTGACTCCGTGCGAAAAACAGCAAACTGAACGCCACGCGCCAGACTGGACACCCTCCGGCTGGTATAATACGTGGTTCTCCTGACCTTTCATTTTAGGCGGCGCAAGCACTCATGGCCAACGAACGTCCTGCCCAGGCATCCGACATCAAGCTGTTGATCAGCAAAGGCCTCGAACAAGGCTACCTGACCTATGCCGAGGTCAACGATCACCTGCCCGATGACATGGTCGATCCCGAGCAGATTGAAGACATCATCGGCATGATCAACGGCATGGGCATCGCTGTCCATGAAGTCGCGCCGGATGCTGAAACCCTGCTGCTGGCCGGCGAAGCTTCCGGCAACCGCGAAGTCGACGAAACGGCCGCCGAAGAAGCCGCTGCCGCACTGACCTCGCTGGATACCGAAGGTGGTCGCACCACCGACCCGGTCCGCATGTACATGCGCGAGATGGGTACGGTCGAGCTGCTGACCCGCGAAGGCGAAATCGCCATTGCCAAGCGCATCGAAGAAGGCCTGGGCCAGGTCCAGGCCTCGCTCGGCCTGCTGCCCTCGATCGTCGAACTGGTGCTGGAGGACTACGAGCTGCACAAGGCGGGCAAGAAGCGCCTGGCCGAAGTGATCGTGGGCTTCAACGACCAGATCGACGAGCCGGAGCCGCCGGCCGCCGCCGCTGATGCGACCGACGGCACCGATGACGATGCAGCAGACAGCGACGAAGAAGACAGCGACGACGACGCCGCCGAGGAAGAGGCCGGCCCGACCGGTCCGGATCCGGAAGAAGTCGCCCGCCGCATGGAAGTGCTGTCCGCGGCGCTGGCCAAGTTCAAGAAGGGCTACGCCAAGAACGGCGCGGTCGACAACAAGGCCAACAACAAGCTGCGCACCGAGATGACCGAGATGTTCGTGACGCTCAAGCTGCCGCTTGCGCTGACCGATACGCTGGTGCGCAACGTCCGCGAGGTACTGCAGAAGATCAAGGACCAGGAGCGCCGCGTGCTGCACCTGTCCACGGTCACCGCCCGCATGCCGCGCAAGGACTTCATCCGTTCGTGGGAAGGCAACCAGACCAACCTGGAATGGGTCGACGAGGCGCTCAAGCGCAAGCAGAAGTGGTCCTCGGGCCTGCGTGAGGTCAAGGACCAGATCATCGCCGAGCAGCAGGCCACCATCGAGGTCGAGAAGGGCCTGATGCTGACCCTGGCCGACATGAAGGACATCAGCCGTCAGATGGCCTATGGCGAAGCCAAGGCGCGCAAGGCCAAGAAGGAAATGGTCGAGGCCAACCTGCGCCTGGTGATCTCCATCGCCAAGAAGTACACCAACCGCGGCCTGCAGTTCCTGGACCTGATCCAGGAAGGCAACATCGGCCTGATGAAGGCCGTGGACAAGTTCGAGTACCGCCGCGGCTACAAGTTCTCGACCTATGCGACCTGGTGGATCCGCCAGGCGATCACCCGCTCGATCGCCGACCAGGCGCGCACCATCCGCATCCCGGTGCACATGATTGAGACGATCAACAAGTTGAACCGGATCTCCCGGCAGATGCTCCAGCAGTACGGCCGCGAGGCCACGCCGGAGGAGCTGGCCAAGGAAATGGACATGCCCGAGGACAAGATCCGCAAGGTCATGAAGATCGCCAAGGAGCCGATCTCCATGGAGACCCCGATCGGCGACGACGAGGATTCGCACCTGGGCGATTTCATCGAGGACACCAACGTGGAGTCCCCGGTAGAGAACACCACCAACATCAACCTGATGGAAACGGTGCGCGACGTGCTCGCGGGCCTGACCCCGAGGGAAGCCAAGGTGCTGCGCATGCGCTTCGGCATCGACATGAATACCGACCACACCCTCGAGGAAGTCGGCAAGCAGTTCGATGTCACCCGCGAGCGCATCCGCCAGATAGAGGCCAAGGCGCTGCGCAAGCTGCGCCACCCGTCGCGTTCGGAAACGCTGCGCAGCTTCCTCGACATCGATTGATCCTGCCTGCGCCGGCTCGGCGCTTGCAGATCCACGCACAGGCCCGCCATTGGCGGGCCTGTTGCGTATTGGGCCATCGCGGCGATGGCGCGCCATATCCCGGTGCTAACGCATCGTGGATTACCATCGTGACGGCACTTCCGCCGCCATCAGGAGACTGCGTGTCCCGCAGCCACGCTTTCCATGACGCGCTGGCGCATGCCGATGTGTTGCGATCCATCAGTCTGCCTTTAGCCTGTGCGCTGCAGGCGTACATCCGGCGCGCCCGTGACACGGGCAAGCAGGCCACCGGCCCGCGCCTGTATTCTGGTGCCCATGCCCCCGCATCCCGATACGCCATGACGCCGATGTCCGCTCCAGCCCCACGCGTCGCCCGCGCGCGCGCATCCGAGGTCCTTTCCTTTGTCCCGGAGCGCCGCAGCCCGTGCTGGATCGCATGAAGACCGTCGAACCCATCCTGGTCCCGCATCCGGACGTGCTGCTCACCGACGAGGCGCGCGCCTACGAGCTGATGCCCACGCCGGCGCCGATGCCCATGCCGCAGCAGTCGCTGCGCGTGGGCAAGCTCAAGAGCCCGCCGATGCCGTCGGCGCCGCCGAACATGGCCATGCGCCGGTTCTACATCTTCGGTGGCACCGCGGCGATCACCCTGGCCGGCCTGTACCAGATGTTCCGGGTGATGGCGACCGATGGACTGGGCGTGCTTGAAGTGGTGTTCCTGGTGCTGTTCGCGATCCTGTTTGGCTGGGTGGCGCTGTCGTTCGTCAGCGCGCTGGCCGGTTTCATGCTGATCGTGACGCGCCGCCGCCGGCGTCTGGGCCTACGTCCGGAAGATCCGTTGCCCGTGCCGACCCAGCGCACCGCGTTGCTGATGCCCACCTACAACGAAGAACCGCAGCGATTGATGGCCGGCCTGCAGGCCATCTACGAATCGGTGCGCGACACCGGGCACCTGGAACAGTTCGACTTCTTCATCCTGTCCGACACTACCCGTGGCCCGATCCGCGTGGACGAGGTAGCCGAGTTCCATCGCCTGCGCGAGCGCCTGGGTGGCGCGCCCAATCTTTATTACCGCCATCGCGCCGACAACAGCGAGCGCAAGGCCGGCAACATCGCCGAATGGGTACGCCGTTTCGGCGGCGCCTATCCGCAGATGCTGATCCTGGACGCGGACAGCCTGATGACCGGCGATACCATCGTGCGCCTGGCCTGGGGCCTGGAAAAGCACCCGGACGTGGGCCTGATCCAGTCGCTGCCGCTGATCGTCAACGGCAGCACGCTGTTCGCGCGCATGCAGCAGTTCGCCGGACGCGTGTATGGCCCGGTGATCGCCCATGGCGTGGCCTGGTGGCATGGCACCGAGAGCAACTACTGGGGCCACAACGCGGTCATTCGCACGCAGGCCTTCGCCGATCACGCCGGCCTGCCCAAACTCACCGGCGTGCGACCGTTCAATGGGCACGTCCTGAGCCACGACTTCGTCGAGGCGGCCCTGATCCGTCGTGGCGGGTGGGCGTGCCACATGACCCCGGCATTGGGCGGCAGTTTCGAAGAGGGCCCCCCGTCGCTGACCGACTTGCTGGTGCGTGATCGTCGCTGGTGCCAGGGCAACCTGCAGCATGTGGGCGTGCTGCCCACCCGCGGCATGCACTGGATCAGCCGCACCCATTTCATGATCGGCATCGGCCATTACCTGACCGCGCCGATGTGGGCCATGATGATGCTGATCGGCATCGCCATCCCGCTGGAGCAGGCCGGCGCCCTGGTGAGCCTGCATGCGTTGGAGCATTTTTCGCCGGTGTCCTACTGGCACACGCTCGACCCCGAGCGCATCGTCTATGTGTTCGGCGCGACGATGTTCGGCCTGTTCGCGCCCAAGGTGATGGGCTACCTGGCGGTGCTGGCCGATGGCAAGGTGCGTCGCGGCTGCGGCGGCTGGCTGCGCATGATCTTCAGCGTGCTGATCGAAAGCGTGCTGGCCGCGCTGATGGCGCCGATCGTCATGTACGTGCAGTCGCGTGGCGTGGCCGAAGTGCTGGCCGGCAAGGATTCTGGCTGGGACGCGCAGCGCCGCGACGACGGCAGCATGCCCTGGGCGACACTGGTGCGGCGCTACGGCGGGCTGTCGCTGTTCGGCGTGATGATGGGTGCGGCGGCGTACTTCGTATCGCCTGCACTGCTGGCCTGGATGTCACCGGTGGTCGCCGGTCTGGTGTTGTCGATCCCGATTGTGGCGCTCACCTCGGCGCGTAAGCCAGGGCAGTTCCTGCGCCGCCTGCGCCTGTTGAGCATTCCAGAGGAAACCAGGCCGCCGGCCATCCTGGTCCGCGCCGGTCGCCTGCGCCAGCGCATCGAAGCGGAAGCCGAAGCGGCCGAAACGTCACAGAAGCCTGGTTGAGTCGGGTCGTGCCGCGCCTGGTGCGCGGCGGCGACGTTCAGGGCTGGAGTTCGCCGCGCAGGCCTTCGGCCAGCAGGTAGTCGTCGGCGTCCAGGTACCAGTGTTCCCTGCCCGAGGCTACGGCCTCGACGTACAGCCCGTCGGCGTCCTGCCCGGGTGGGCGCTGGATCGTGTGGATCGACACGCCGTGCGGCGGTGCATTGAGCGACAGCAGCACGCGCAGCACCGTGCGCGCCAGTTCGCCCGAGGTCATCTGGTCATCGACCGGGCGGAACGCCAGGCGATAGGTGAAGGCGGGTGCGGCAGGCGGCATCGGGTCGAAAGCGGGCAGAGGGCGCACAAGGGTACAAAAGTCGCCGGGGGATGCCAGTGCAGTGCCGACTGCGGCAATCAAACGCACTGCGAACCGGGTGTCGTTACTGGCCGATGCGTGCGTTGAACCGCGCGATGGCGTGCTGATCCGCGGCGTCCCGCGCCAGGGTCTCCTGCAGGAACTGGATCACCCGCGCGGCCTGGCCATCGGCCACCAGCTGCGCGGCGGTGCGCTGGCCCAGCGGCGCGATGGCCTGGGCGTGGTACCAGTGCAGGACCGCCTGCGGATCGGACTCAAGAAGCCGGGCCAGCCGCAACACGTGGCGCATGGCGTGGCGGGCGCGGGCGATGTCCAGGGTCAGGATCATGTTGCATCACCGGCAGGGTCGAGGATTACCACCAAGCGCGCGCCACGCGCCTGGGTCGTCGTATCCAGTGCGATGGTCCAGCCATGGGCCACGCAGATCTCCCTGCAGATCGCCAGGCCCAGGCCGGCGCCATCGCCTTCGCGCGCCGCACCGCGCCAGAATCGCTCGAACAGTCGCGCCCGATCGGCCACGGCCACGCCCGGGCCCTGGTCTTCCACGCTGAATCCATGGCGGCTCAGCTGCACCAGCACGACGCTATTGGCTGGTGCATGGTGGATCGCGTTCTCCAGCAGGTTCTTGACCAGCACGAAGACCGCCGCGGCATCGGCCTCGATGCCGGCCTCGATCCCGGAGGCGCGCTGCACCTCCAGCCGCACGTCGTGCTGGTCGGCCAGCCGGGTCATGTATTCGACCGCGCCGGTGACGGCGGCGGGCAGGCTGATCGGCGCGAACTGGTAGTTGTGGCCTTCACTGACCTCGGCCAGCTGCAGCAGCTGGTGGACCTGGCGTGCCATCAGCGCGGTATCGCGCAGCAGCAGGGTCTTGTTGGCGACGCCGTCGAGCTCGATCTCGGCCTGCAAGAGCGCCAGCGGCGTCTTGAGCTCATGCGCGGCCGAGGCCAGGAATTCCTGCTGCACGCGGAAGCCGGTTTCCAGCCGCGCCAGGGCGGCGTTGAACGCCTCGATCAAC
>JBIIHJ010000264.1:0-5796 GCA_044235875.1 Pseudoxanthomonas sp. | reverse complement strand
GCTTTCGCCATGCGCGGTGGGCACCGTGCTCACGCGCAGGTCCAGCTCCTTGCCCTGCACGCGCAGCTGGATGCGGCCGTCCTGCGGCAGGCGGCGCTCGGCGATGTTCAGGCGGGCCATGATCTTGACGCGGCTGATCACCGCGGCAGTGAGGTTTGCCGGCGGGCTCTCGCCTTCTTCCAGCACGCCGTCGACGCGGAACCGCACCTTGAGGCGGCTTTCGAAAGGTTCGATGTGGATGTCCGAGGCGCGCAGTTCGACTGCGCGCTGGATCACCAGGTTCACCAGGCGGATGACCGGGGCTTCGGACGCCAGGTCGCGCAGGTGTTCGACATCGTCCAGGTCACCGCTGGTGTCGCCATCGGCGTTCTCGACGATGGCGCCCATCGCGCTGCGGCCCTGCCCATGCCAGCGTTCAATAATGTCGTCGATCTCCGAACGCAGCCCCACCAAGGGACGTACCGGCCGGCCGATTGCCATCTGCACCGCGTCGATGGCGTACGGATCACAGGGCTCGGCGACCCATAGGTCCAACACACCGTCGACATCGGCCAGCGGACAGACATGGAACTGCTTGAGGAAGCGCAGCGACAGCGCCACATCCTCGGGTAATTCAGGCGCGACTTCGGGCAACTGCTTGGCCGAGAGCAACGTCAGCCCCAGCACCTCGGCGCTGGTCTCGGCATGGTCGCGTTCGGACACCAGGCCCAGCCGCAGCAGCAGGGCCAGCACCCCGCCGCCGGCTTCCTCCTGCAGGCGCCGCGCACGGACCAGATCCACGTCCTTGAGCCGGCTCTTGGCCAATAGCGCCGCCACCACGCGTTCGTCTGCGCTCTGCGTTGCCACCGGATGATCGATCAACGAAGAAACCGCATTCACGTGCAACACCATCGATGCAGGAGTCCGGGTACTTTAACAGCGTCGCTCAGGGCATCGCCCGGCGACAAACAGCCCCGGTGTCACCACCGGGGCCGTTTGTGTTTCCAGACGATGGATTACTGGCGCGCGGTCAGCGTAGCGCCCGCATACGACGCTGTGCCGACTACCTTGATGTAGTAGGTGCCGGACTTGGGCGCGGTGAAGCGCACCGTCTCGCTGTTGCCCGCGCGGGTCGACTTGGCATCGGCGCTGGCCACGGTCGGCTCCTTGTCGAAGCTGGCGTAAAGCGACAGGTTGCCCGAGCCACCGGCGCTGATGAACGACAGCGTCTTGCCCGCGACGGCCTGGAAGCTATAGAGCTTCTCGCTGCCGACGCCGCCGGACACTGTCACGCCGACCTTGTTGGTCAGCGGCGTTGCGTCAGGACCGGTGCTCGGGTTGATGGCTGCCTGCACGGCGGCTGCGGCGTCGATGATGCCCGCACCGATGGCACGGTTGGCGGCAGGCGTCACCGCCGGCGCGTGCGCTGTGCGTTGCAGCAGGGCGACCACTTCGGTCGGCGTCAGCAGCGGCAGGCCGGCGTCCAGGCGTGCGCCCTGCACCAGTGCCACTACGCCCGCCACGTGCGGCGCAGCCTGCGAGGTGCCGGCATAGCCACCGTAGACGGTGTCGTTGGGTACCGGGGAGGTCGCGCTGGAGTTCAGCGCCTGCCAGACGAAGCCGTCGTTGACCGCCGTGCCGGAGCTGGCGTCGTTGGCGTAGACACCACCGCCCGGCGCGGCGATTTCCACGCTGACGCCGTAGTTGGAGTAGTACGCGCGGCGGCTGGTGATGCCGGTCGACGCCACGGTGATCACGCCCGGGCAGCTGGCCGGCGAATATCCGGCGGCATCGGCATTGCTGTTACCGGCCGAGACCACGACCGAGGCGCCCAGCGCATTGGCCTGGGCCACGGCCTGGCCCGTGACGCTGCTTGCCGAGCACACACCGGTGCCGCCCAGGCTCAGGTTGATGACCTGGGCCGGATGGGTGTTTGCTGGCACGCCTGCCACGGTGCCGCCGGCCGCCCAGATAATCGCGTCGGCGATGTCGCTGTCGTAGCCACCGCAGTGACCGAGCACGCGCACCGGCAGGATCTTGGCGTTGTAGGCCACGCCGGCGAGCAGCTTGCTGTTGTTGGTGATCTCGGCGCCTGCGGTGCCAGCGACGTGGGTACCATGCCAGCTGCTTTCTTCCGGCGGATTGCTGGCGCTGGTGCACTCGCTCAGCCACGGCTCTTCGGTGGTCCAGTCGCCGGTATCCCAACCGCCTGGCGCACGTCCGTCCGCGGCGCGACCGGACACCAACTTGTCGGTGATGAAGTCATAGCCAGCATCGCCCAGCGAGGTGTCGATGTCGGTGTGGGTGGTGATGCCGGTATCGAGCACCGCGATGGTGATGCCCGCGCCATCGGCCAGTTCCCAGGCGTTGTTGACGTTGGCGCCGCCGGCGTTGGCCACGCCGGAGGACGTCGCCGTGCCATCAGGTGCCTTGAGGTGCCACTGGCGCGTGGCGTAGTTGGGATCGTTGGGCGTGAATGCGGCCGGCGCGACGGTGGCCTGGGCCTGGATGTCGCGCACCGGGCGGCGCAGCAGGTCGGGCTCGACGCTGAGCACGTTGGGGTCGCTCTGGATCTGGCGGATGAACGCCTGGGCCTCGACCGCATCCAGCTTGCGCGAGGTCTTGATCAGCTCGGCGCCCGTGGCCAGCTTGCGCAGGTGGCTGGCCGAGGTGAGCTTGCCGGCGCTGGACAGGCCAGCGCGCGACAGGGCACTGGTGGCGTTCCTGGTCACCGTGGTGCTGGCCGTGGCCGTGCCGCCATCGCGGTAGGTGATGATGAAGCGGCCGACCTTCTGGTCCTCGCCCTGGCCAGCGGAGGCCGGCGGGGCCCTGAGGATCTGGGCCGGCGTGGCGGCGCCGGCGCCGGGCGCCATGACCATGGCAAGGAGCAGTCCCGGCAGCGCCGCGCTGAAGTATCTGGTTTTCATTGCTTGAAGTCCCTTGTGAGCGGATGAGGTTGCATGGCCTTCCCTGCCACGGAAGCAGTCCATCTGGTCCCGGTCGGCCTGGCCGGGATGCCTGCTGCCGCGATGTCTCTGCACGGAGGCGACACATGGCCGCATCCGTGTCGGTCCGTTACCAGCCGAAGCCGGCACCCACGCCGACCGAGCGTTCGTCGCCACTGAGCGCACCGCCGATGGTGATCGTGGCGCGCTCGCTGACGGCCCGCTGGTAGCCCACCGACAAGGCGTTCTCGCCGCCCTGGAAACCCACGCCGACGCCGACGCGGTTGTCCGTGCGGATGCCGGCGGCGCTGGTGGCCATGTTGAGCATCGCCGCGTTCATCGCACCCTGGCGGTCGATGCGACGATCCTGGTCCTGGAAGCGGCGGTCGATGTTCTGCTTGTAGGCATCCAGATCCTGGTTCCATGCCGAGAACTTGCTGTCGGCATACGCATTGGCGTTGCTCAGCGTCTGGGTCGCGGTGGTATCGGTATAGGCCTTGGCCGTGGCCACCGACTGCGCATCGCCGGCCTGCACCTGGGCAACGTTGGTCGCGTCGGTGGCCTGCGTGCCGGCCGCCACGTTGGTCACCTGACGCTGGTTGGACGCGTTGCCAACCGAAACGGTATTCGCACGATCGGCCGTCGAACCCTGGCCCAGTGCCACCGCGTTGTCGGCCGTGACGCTGCTGCCCTGGCCCAGCGCAGTGCCGGAAGCATTGGCCACGTTGCTGCCCTCGCCCACCGCCACCGCATTGGTGGCGACCGCGGCGATGGTGGTGTTGGCACCGACGGCCGTGCTGCCATCGGCATTGACCTTGGCATTGCTGCCGATGGCGGTGTCGTTGGGACCGGCGGCGTAGGCCGCACTGCCCACGGCGGTGCCCGTGTCGGCATTGGCCTGGGCACCATCGCCCAGCGTGGTGGAACCGGTGGCAGCGACCGCCACGGCTCCGGTGCTGGTTGCATCGGCCGTACTGCTGGCGTCGGCGGTGCGTGCCATGGCGGTATCGTCCAGCGCGTCTGCCTGCACCGATTCGGCTTGGACACTGGTGGTCGCCACCGCCGCCACGGCCTTGCGCGACACGGTGGCGACCTTGCTGGCGCTGGCCGTCGGGGTGGTGCCGCCGAGTTCGCTGACCTTGTTATCCAGCGCGGTTAGCGCATCGCCGACACTGTAGTAGCTGTCGCCCTGGATCACGTAGGTCGGTGCGCTCACGCCACCAAGGGGGCCGACGGCCGCGCCGCCGCCCAGGTAGCGTGCGTAATCCTGCAACGACCGATAAAGCTGGCCACCGTTGACCGCGTCGGTACTGGCGTCGGAGAGCAGGCCTTCGCTGAGGTTGACGATCCGGCGCGTGGCCGGGCCGCCGCGCCCGTTGCCGCTGCCCAGCGACACCACGTTGGCTTCGTAGGTCCGCGAACCCGAACCCAACGCCACCGAATCCGCGCCCGATGCACCGGCGTTGGCGCCCAGTGCCACGCCGTTTTCGCCACTCTGGCGAACGAAAGCGTTGTAGCCCACGGTGACCGCATTGCTGCCCAGCGTATTGGTCTGACGGCCGACGGAGGTGCTGTTCACGCCCGCCGCCTTGCTCTCCACGCCCACTGCGATCCCGCCGGTGCCGCTGGCCACGCTGTTGGCACCCAGCGCGAGCGTGTTGGCGCCACTGGCTGTCGCGGCCGCACCGGCGGCAGTGCTGTTGTCACCCGTGGCCGAGGCCAGGCCCTTGCCCGAATAGGTGAAGCCTGCACTGGTGGCACTGCCTGCGGCCGCCACGGCATCCAGCTGTGCCTTGTTCACCGCATCGGTGTCTTCGGTGCCCTCGGCCACGTTGATGATCTGGCGTTCGCTGCCGACATCACCCACCGACACCGTGTTGGCGCGATCGGTGTAGGCATTCGCGCCCAGGGCAACGGCGTTGTCGGCAGCGGCGTAGGCATTGACACCGATCGCGGCACTGTCGTCGCCGGCCGCATAGCTGTTGTGGCCCAGCGCGGTGCTGTATCCACCGGTGGCCCAGGCCCCGTTGCCGAACGCCGCACTGCCGGTGCCGCTGGCGCGCGTGTTGACGAGCCCGAAGAACGTGCTGCCGCCGACGGCCGTGGCTTCGGCGCCGGAGGCCTGGCTGGATTCACCGACCGCGGTGGCGCCGCCACCGCTGGCCTGGGCACCGTAGCCGAAGGCCGAGTCAAAATCCCCTGAAGCGCTTGCGAAACCGCCTGTCGCAGTCGAGGCCAGTCCTGCGGCGCTGCTGCTGAAACCGGTGGCGGTGGCCTGCAGTCCTTCTGCGATCGCGGCGGCGCCAGTCGCGGTGCTGAACGTACCGGTGGCCTGCGCGCCGGCGCCGAACGCGCTGGCGCCGGCGTCACTGGCGACGGTGGCCTGGTCCAGCAGCACCTCGCCGGTGTCCGGATCGGTGTAGGTCAACGTGCCGCCGACCGCCGTGGCCGAATCTGCGGTGGCGCTGGCGTTGAAACCGCTGGCGGTGGCGTTGACACCTTGCGCCAATGCGCCGCTGCCGTAAGCCGACGCACCATTGCCGATCGCGTTGCTCGCCTCACCTGCGGCGATGGCGTTGTCGCCCTCCACGTACGCGCCCACGTCGCTGTCGCTGCTGCCGCTGGCCTGGAAATACCTGTTGGTGGTCTCGGCCGTCGCGGCCACGGCATCCAGCTGCGCCTTGTTCACCGCATCGGTGTCCTCGGTGCCGGCAGCCACGTTGGTGATCTGACGTTCGCTGCCGAAATCGCCCACCGAGACGGTGTCGTCGCGGTCGGTGTAGGAGTTGGCGCCAAGGGCGACGCTGTTGTCACCCAATGCCGTGGAATAGAAGCCCACGGCGGTGCTGTTGGCACCGCCGGCCCACGACTC
>JBIIHJ010000037.1:0-18951 GCA_044235875.1 Pseudoxanthomonas sp. | reverse complement strand
GTGTCATCAGCGTCGCTCGTGCATGGCCCAATCCCTGATGCGGAACATCCCGCTTCACCGTCCGCTGCCGATATCCCCGGGGGCCGAGACGCCCACGATTCAGGCGTTGTAAGGTGTGGCCCATCGACCCGGCGCTGCCGGTCTCCGATCCATCTCCAACGCCAGCGGCCAGCATGTCTGTGATCTTCACGCCTGACGCCATCAAAACCTGGGACCTGGATGCCGAGTACCGCTACTGGAGCGGGATGGCCGAGCGCCATGGCTGCCCGCGCGAGCAGTTCGCGTTCCGCTGGCTGCAGATGCGGAAGATCTATGCGATCGCCGGCGATGCCCGGTTGCCGATGGAGCGCGCATTCGAGCAGTTCCTGCTGCAGCTCCGGGACGTGGACATGGAGGAAGACGTCGCGCGTCTGGTGTTTGGCTGGACCTGGGCGCGGATCGTGTCGCGCTGTCCCTGAACCGGCCGCGGCGCGGTCACGCGTTGCAGAGCGCGGGGCAGGGACCCTCAGTGCAGCTTGCGCAGCGGCTTCATGTCCACGATGTAGGACCAGTCGGCCTCGACCCCTTCGTCCTGCGGTGGCGACTTGACCAGCAGGTCCGCATCCAGCGGCAGGCGTTTTCTTGGAATGCCGCGGGCTTGGTCCTCCCACTCCAGCACGAGCCAGGCCTGGCCATAGGAAATGATGGCCTGTCCGACATACAGCATGGTCCGCTGGGCGTCACGGTGGACATAGATCGCAACTCGATATATCCGTATCACGTGCTGCCTGGACTCCTCATTGCCCCGCTTTGGTGCGGCCAAAGGATAGCGCCGGGATCGACCCTTGGGGTGAACAGCACAGGCAAGGTGACCTGTTGCACGCCACCTGAGCAGAGCCGGCCAGTCGCGTTATAGTCCGCCTCGGTCCCGGCTGAGTCCGGACCCAGGGAGGGGAAGATGGATCTGACGCGGGTGCGGCCTGCGAAGACCATGGCGGCGAGGGGAGCGCTGCGGGTGCGCTTGCACAGGGCCTCGCGCGGCCTCGCCGCCACCTTTCTGTTTGGTCACTTTGGCGCGTCGGCCATGACCGCCCTCCGCCTCAGCCTTGCGATGCTTCCAGCTGCGCGCGCGCATAGCGCATCGGCGGTTGTCCGACATGCCGGGCGAAGGCCACGCTGAAAGTGCTGGCCGAGCTGTAGCCGACCCGTTCGGCGACCTCGGCCACGCTGCCCTGCTGGCGGTGCAGCAGGTCCTTGGCCAGGGCCATGCGCCAGGCCAGCAGGTATTCCATCGGCGCGATGCCGAGCGCGCGCCTGAAGCGCGCGAAGAACGACGAGCGCGACAGCGCCGCCTCGCCGGCCAACTGGGCCACGGTCCATGCCCGGGTGGGTTGCGCATGCATCGCGCGCAGGGCCAGCGCCAGGCGTTCGTCGGCCAGGCCGTTGAGCAGGCCGGGCGAGGCGGTGGTGCCGGCGGTGGACCGCAGCGCTTCGATCAGCATCACCTCCAGCAGGCGCGAGAGGATGGCCTCGCGCGCCGGGCGCTGCGTGCGTGATTCGTCCCGCACCAGTTGCACCAGCGTGGCCAGGCGCGCTTCGCCGCGCACCTGCACCAGCCGCGGCAGCAGCGAGACCAGCAGCGCGGCATCGGGCGAGCCGAAGCTGCAATGGCCCAGCTGCACCTGCACATTCACCGGCGCGCCTGGGTCGCCCAGCCGCACATGGCCCTCGCGCACGACGATCGTGGACGGGTCGGTGTCTTCGACCGGCGCCGGCTCGGTGCTGGACAGGGTGAAGTGCTGCGCCGAGGGGATCAGGACGAAGTCGCCGGCCTGGAGCAGCACCGGGGTGGCGCCAATCAGTTGCAGCGTGCAGTGGCCTTCCAGGATCACGCAGTAGAACGGGCGGCTCAGTTCGGTGCGTCGCACGCGCCATGCCCCGGCACCGCTGACGCGCTTGGACATCGATGCCTGCGGTTGCAGCAGCAGGACGACCTCGGTCAGGGGATCGGTCACCGCTGGACGCTCGCAAAAGAATGATGGACTTGAGAGTGTAGTGAGTCCGGAAAGCGGCGCCTATGGTGGGTGCGTCCTCTCACTGCCTTGGAGTCTCACCATGAACACTGTCCTGATCACCGGCTGCTCGTCGGGCTTTGGCCTGGAAACGGCCCAATACTTTCTCGCCCGCCACTGGCGGGTGATCGCCACCATGCGTACGCCGGAGGAGGACCTGTTTCCCGTCTCCGATCGCCTGCGTTTGCTGCCGCTTGATGTCACCGATGCCGATAGCATCGCCCGCTGCGTGGAAGCGGCCGGGCCGATCGATGTGCTGGTCAACAACGCCGGTATCGGCGTGCTGCATCCGCTGGAAGCCACCTCGATGGAGGTCGCGCGCGAGGTGTTCGAGACCAACACGCTGGGCACCATCGCGATGACCCAGGCGGTGCTGCCGCAGTTCCGCCAGCGCCGGGCCGGGGTGGTGGTCAACGTCACCTCGACCGTGACCCTGCGGCCGCTGCCGCTGCTGGCGATCTACACCGCAAGCAAGGCCGCGGTGAATGCCTTCACCGAATCGCTGGCGCTGGAACTGGCGCTGTTCAACGTGCGTGCCACGCTGGTGCTGCCTGGTGGTGCGCCCGGCACGCGCTTCGGCCAGAACGCCGGTCCGCGCATGCAGGGCCAGGTGCCCGAGGGCTATGCAGCGCTGATCCAGGACGTGTTTGCGGGCATGCGCGATCCGTCACGCCCGGTGACGCAGGCGGGCGATGTCGCCGAAGCGGTCTGGCGCGCGGCGACCGATGCCTCGGTCCCCATGCGTCTGCCCGCAGGTGCCGATGCGGTGCTATGGGCCAAGGATGCGGGCCTGGCGTAAGCCGTGCGATCAAGAGCCGCGTCGATCAGCGGACGCTGCTTTGCTGATGGTGGCAGCTGAGACAATGGCACGCCGTGACCCGCGCCCAGGTGGTCCAGCGAAGTGGCATTTCTCGGCCTGTTCCTTGCCGCGTTGATCGCGGCCACGTTGCTGCCGCTGCAGTCCGAGGCGGTGCTGGTCGGTCTGCTGCTGGCCGGCCATTCGCCCTGGTGGCTGCTGCTGGTGGCCAGCGCCGGCAACGTATTGGGCGCGACGATCAACTGGTGGCTGGGGCGAGGCATCGATCGCTTTGTCGACCGGCGCTGGTTTCCCGTCGGTCCCAAGGCCCTGGCGCGCGCGCAGCGAGGCTATGCGCGCTATGGCCGCTGGACGCTGCTGTTGAGCTGGGCGCCGATCATCGGCGATCCGCTGACCCTGGTGGCCGGGGTGATGCGCGAGCGACTGCCGGTCTTCCTGCTGTTGGTCACCATCGCCAAGGTCACGCGTTACGCGGTGCTGATCTGGGTGACGCTGCGGATCGGCTGATCACGGGTGCAGCAGTGCCTGGGCCACCGCGCGACCCAGCGCGGCATGCAGCCGATTGCGTGCTGCTTGGTCCAGGCGTGTGTCGGTCATGAAGGCCGCCACCAGCAGCGTGCGGCCATCGGGGGCGGTAACGATGCCGATGTCGTTCCAGGCGCCGGTGCGTCCGTCCACGCCGCCTGCGGTGCCGGTCTTGTAGGCATAGCCGAACCCCGTCGGCAGACCGGCGCGGATGCGGTTGGGCAGGGCCTGGTGCGTCATCAGCGCGATCAGCTTCTGCGTGGCGGCCGGAGGCAGCAACTGGCCGTCGTGCAACAGGTGCAGGAAGGCGATGGCCGAGGCCAGCGTAGTCGTGTTGTCGCTGCTGGCCAGGAACGCGGCATAGCCACGCCGGAGACGTGCGGCGTGCTGCTGCCTGGACTCACCGACCGGCACGGACTGGCCGGGCGCAAGATCCTCGAAACGACGCGACAGGCTGCGCTCGTCGATCTCCACGCGCATGCCTTCGATGCCCTTGCGCCGCAGGTAGGCGGTGACTTGCCTGGGGCCGCCGACCAGCTTGAGCAGCGCATCCACTGCGGTGTTGTCGCTCTCGGAGACCGAGGCGGTCAGCAGCGCATCCACCGTAACGGTCAACGGCCCGCGCGCCAGGCGACTGCCCAGCGAAGGCACGGCCGCGCCGGGGACCACATCGGCCGGCGTCAGCGCGACCTGTTGGTCCAGCCGCAGCCTGCCCGCTTGGACCGCGTCCAGGACCGCCGCGGCGACCGGCGCCTTGAACACGCTCATCATCGGATAGGCGCGATCGGCATTGACCTGGGTCGTGACGTTGGTCTGCAGGTCCAGCACCTCGATGCCGAACGTGCCCGGCCGTGCCTGCGCCGCCAGGGCGTCCAGCGTGGCCTGCAACGAGGGCGCGCGTGCGTCGGCGCACGCGCCGGTCAACGGCGCCAGGGCCAGCAGCAAGGTCAGACGGCGAAGCAGGGCGATCATGTCAGCGATGTGTCCGGGGGCGGTGCGGTGGTGGCAAGGCTAGCGCGGGAGATCGTGCGCGTGGGCGCCCTGGCCGAACCCGAGCGCCGCGTGCGGGGCCAGGCGGCTCCGGCGGTCGCGCTCCAAGCGGTCGTGCGCGCGCTGGCGCGGCCTGCACCACCATGCCGCGTGCTTGTAACGCTTCGAGCACCGGCAGCATGCGCACGACCGGATGAGCCGGTCGGCCAGCATGCCGCACCCATCGAATGGTTGAGCCAGCAGGACTGTCGTGTCGTCGTTGGACTGCGGCGTTCACGGCCACGCCCGCGGGGCGCGTCTATGTTGTGGGCTGACTTGTCCCTGGAGCTCGCATGAGCACTTCTTCGCCCCTGTCACCTGACTACATCGCTGCGCAGAAGCAGCGCCTGCTGGATCTGCGCGCGGAACTGCGTGGCGACACCCAGGCCTCGCAGCTAGAAGAAGACACGCTGCAGGAAGACAGCTTGAACGAGGCCGAGAGCTCGGGCGACGGCGCGCAGAAAAACACCCTGCGCGACAACGATACCGCGCTCATCGCCCACAACGCCGCCCGCATCCGCGAGGTGGAGCGCGCGCTGCAGAAAATCGAGGACGGCACCTATGGCCTGTCCGACCGCAGCGGCCAGCCGATCCCCACGGCCCGTCTCGATGCCTTGCCCGAGAGCCTGCTGACGGTGGAAGAAAGCGGCCAGGCATGAGCCGCGCGCGGCTTTCTGTTGCGATGCTGTCAACATCGCGTCGCATCGCCACCACGGTCCATGAGCAAGCGCACATGGACACTGCATGCAAATCCCTTCAGGAGTAAGTCCTATGTCCAACACACCGCAGGAACTGGAAGCCAAGTTCTGGAAAGCACTCAAGTCCGATCGCACCGTGATGCTGGGGCTGGAGGGTGTCGAAGATGGGCACACCCGCCCGATGACCGCGATGATCGAAGGCGATGCCGGCGGTCCGATCTGGTTCTTCACCGCCACCGATAACGCGATGGTGCAGCAGCTGGCCCAGGGCCACCGCGCCACCGCCGCGTTCACCGCCAAGGACCATGACCTGTTTGCCAGCGTGCGCGGCAATCTGCAGCGCGACGATGATCGCGCCGTGATCGACCGGCTCTGGAATCCCTTCATCGCCGCCTGGTACGAGGGCGGCAAGGATGATCCCAAGCTCGCGCTGCTGCGCCTGGATGCCGAGCAGGCCGAGATCTGGATCAACGGGTCCAGTCTGGTGGCGGGATTGAAGCTGCTGATGGGACGCGATCCCAAGCAGGATTACCAGGACAAGGTCGCCAAGGTGTCGTTGGACTGACGCGTCCTGGCTGATCGAAGCGCTTGAAACCACGATGCCCGGGCTTGACCCGGGCATCGTCGTGTTGACTGTATGGGCGCACGTTGCGCGCGGCGATGCTCAGTGCTTGAGTTCGTCCGGCACCTTGCCGCCGTTGTCGGCCAACTTCTGCATCACCGCCTTGTGCAGGGCGATGTTCTGCTCGGCACTGCCGTGGTCACCGGCGTGCACGTCCAGCTCGGTGGCCAGCTCCTTGCGCGCGGTCAGGCTGGAGTCCAGGTCGAGCAGCTTGAGCAGGTCGACGATCGAGTGCTGCCAGTCGCTCTTGCCGCCCTTTTGCGTGGCGATGCCGGTCAGTACTGCGGCCACGTCCACCGGCTCGGCGGGCGGGGTGATGGGTTCGGGATTGCGCGCGGGCGGTGCGATGCCGGCGGTGGCCTCCGAACCATCGACGATGATCACCTCCGGCTTGGCTGCGGAGGTGGGCGTGGCGACCGGCGGGGCGCTGGGGTGGCCAAAGATCTTGTTGACGATGCTGGAAAAAATGCTCATCGCGATGTCCTGGTGAGTTGGTCGGAGGAACGGTGAGCCTACGCCTGCCGACCCCCATGCCGGATGAAAGCGGACAGGGCATCGTCACCCCAGGGTGCGATGCGCGTCCGGGTCTTCAGGCCGGCCGCGATGGGCCGGTACAATGTACCCCCTGCCAAAGTGCGGCAGCGCGCTTTCACCTGGACCGCATGGCCATGCCCCGTCACTTTGCCCACGTTGTTCTTGTCTGGTCGCTCCTGATTGCAGGCGCTGCCCATACGGACGAGGTTGCGCGCGTCATCCATCCCGATGCGCTGCCGGCGGTGACCGTGTCGGAAGGCGTGCAGCTGAAGGAGCTCACCGGGCGCGTGGCGCCGGCCGGCGCACGTTCGCGCCAGGGCAGCGTGGCGCTGTTCCAGCTGGCGGCGGGCAAGGCCAGCGCGTGGAGCCACAACAAGGTCGGCGAGGAATCGTTCTTCGTCCTTGAAGGCCACGGCGAGGTCTGGGTGGACGGCAAGGCCCACCCGGTCGGGCCCGGCGATTACATCCTGGTGCAGCCGCAGTCGGTACGCTCGATCCGCGCCTCCAGGGGCGAGGCGTTGAAGTTCTACGCGATCACCACCCCGGCCTGGAGCCAGGACGACGACGTGCTGGTGCCTGCACCTGCAGGCGCGCCGAAGTAAGTCTGCGACGCGCCCTCGCCGGCACGCTCAGTAAGGGGGCGCCTTGCGCGCGCGCTGCAGACGCGTGGCCTCGCTCCACCAGGCCAGATCGTCGGCGAAGCGGGCGAAGCTCTTTTCCAGCGATTTGCCCGCCTCGTCGATGGGCTGGCCCTGCGCGTCCAGCGTCTTGTTGATGGGCCCGACGGTCACCGTGCTGGAAATCACCACCATGCCCATTTCCGAGAGCGTGCCGTGCCAGGCGCTGTTGGCGCGCGCGCCGGACAGGCGCCCGGCCGAGTAACTGACGATCCCGGCCGGACGCCAGAACCACTCTTCCAGGTAATGGTCGGTGAGGTTCTTCAGGCCCGGCTGGACGCCCCAGTTGTATTCGCCGGTGACGAAGACAAAGCCATCGGCCTGGCGGATCTGGGTCGCCAGCACCTCCATGGCCTCCGGCGCCTGGCCCTTGGGATATTCCTTGTACATGCGGTCGAGCATCGGCAGGCCCACTGCCTTGGCATCGATCAGTTCTGCCTGGGCGCCACGTGCGTTGAGCGCCTCGACGCAGTACTGCGCCAGGCGGATGCCAGTGCGATCGGCGCGATAGGAACCGTAGAACACGAGGATGCGGTCGGGCATGGAAAGGCCTGTGCAGGAGGGAGGTCCAGCCATGATGGCCCAGCGCGTGGCAGCGTCCTGTCGAGACCCGTGCTGCACGCCGCCATCCCCGGGCCGGGCGGTGTCCCTCTGCAGGCTGTCCCGACACGTCGATGCGCAGCGACGCTGTGCCCAGGTGATGGCAGGACAGGCCGAGCGCTGAGCCGGAGCAGGCGGCCAGCAAGACCTGTGCGCCGGTGCCTGTCGCCGGTGGATCAGGCTGCAGGCGTCGTGACCACGTGCGCGCCGAAGCCGCGCTGGCCCGGGGCGATGTCATCGCGCAGCGTCAGCGCGGGAATCACATAATCGCCGGCGTTCTGCTTGCGGTAGGCGATGGGGGGCGTGGTCCACAGCGTGTCCAGGCGCTGCCCGAGTTCGTCGCAGAGGGTGGCAAAGCGCGCGTGGTCGACGCGACCGGTGCGATAGGCCACATAGGGCGGCAACACGTCGAAGCCCGGGTAATGCAGCACGCCATGCTGGATCGGGAACAGCAGGTCATCGATCGGCCCATTGATGCCGCGCGCGGTGTAGTGCGGCTCCCAACCGCCGGTGGTGACCACCAGCATCGCGCGCTTGCCGGCCATCAGGCCCTCGCCGTAGCGGTCGCCCCAGTGCCGATCCGAATGCTCGCCCACGCCATAGGCAAAGCCGTAGGCATAGACGCGCTCGACCCAACCCTTGAGGATGGCCGGCATCGAGAACCACCACAGCGGGAACTGCAGGATCACCGCATCGGCCCAGCGCAGCTTGTCCTGCTCGGCCGCGATGTCCGGCGTCTGCAGGCCGTGTTCCAGCGCATGCTTGGATGCCAGCGACGGATTGAAGCGCGGCGCCGGCGCTGGGTCGAGCGTGTCGTGCGCATCCAGCGGCGCCTTCCACTGCATGGCATACAGATCCGACACCTGGACCTGGTGGCCGGCCGCCTGCAGGCGCTGGACGGAGAAGTCCTTGAGTGAGCCGTTGAGCGATTGCGGCTCGGGGTGGGCATAGACGATCAAGACATGCATGACGGTGCATCCGGAGGGAAGGATGCGCTGCACCGTAGGCCCGTGCCCGCTATATTGGAAATGAATTTCCAATATTCCAGGTATAGCCATGGCCAATTTGCGGACGCTGGACCTCAACCTGTTGCTGACCCTGGATGCGCTGCTGGCCGAGCACAACGTGACCCGCGCCGCGCAGCGCCTGCATCTGTCCCAGCCCTCGGTGAGCGTGCACCTGGCCAAGCTGCGCGCGGCGTTCGGCGATCCGCTGCTGCTGCCCGGCCCGCGCGGGATGCGACCGACCGCACGCGCCGATGCCCTGCGCGAACCGCTGCGCCAGGCGCTGGAGGGTCTGGAGCGCGCGGTCTCGCCGGCGGCGCCGTTCGATCCGGCCCAGGCCCGCGATCGCTGGCGCGTGGTGGCCTCGGACTACACCGAAGCCACGGTGCTGCTGCCGGCGCTGGCCAGCCTGCGCGCGGCGGCGCCGGGCACGCAGCTGGCGATCCTGCAGAAGCAGCCGGCGCAGATCGCGCGGCTGGCCGAGCAGGGCGACATCGACCTGGCCCTGCACACCACCGATGGCGCACCGTCGACGCTGCGCCGCCGCGCGCTCTATGCCGAGCGCTATGTCCTGGTCGGGCGCGCCGGCCATCCGCGCCTGAAACGCAGGCCGACGCTGGCGCAGTTCTGCATGCTGGAGCACGTGATCGTCTCGCCCGATGGTGGTGGCTTCCACGCCGGCACCGATACGGCGCTTGCGGCGCTGGGACTGGCCCGACGCGTCGTGCTGTCGGTGCCGCACTTCCGCTTCGCGATATCGGTCATGGCCAGCACCGACCTGGTCGCGATGCTGCCGGAGCGGCTGGTCCGCGGTGATCCGGCGTTGGCGATCGTCCAAGCCCCGCTGGCCGTGCCGGGCTTCGAGATGTCCATGCTGTGGCACGAGCGCGTGCATCGCGATCCGGCCCACCAGTGGTTGCGCGCCCAGCTGGCCGCGGGTGTGTGAGGCGGCCCGCCCGCGCAGCGGGGCGGTAGGATGCGCCACACCTTGTGGAGGTCGCCATGGCAACGCATTGCTCCGGCAAGTCCCGTGGCACGGTGGTCGACACGATGGATCCGCAGGGCATCGCGCGCATTCAGAACCTGGTGCCTGATGTCGCGGGCCGGTCACCAGGCCTATGGGCGTTGCCTTGTCTGTCGATGAGGAAACCGCGGCACGGGGCACCGGGGCTGCCGCAGGTCGGCGCGGCGTTGTGGGTCGAGTTCGAACGGGGATGCATCGACCTGCCCCTCTGGACCGGCGGCTTCTGGCGCGATGCTGCCGAGATGCCGGCGCCATCGCCCTAGCAATCCCCGCACAACGCACGATGGCCAGGCACCGGTCCCGAGCGCTCGCCCGCTGCTAGCATGCCGCCCCGGCGCGAGATCGCTGCGCCGCCGATGACCGTGCCGAGGTTGCCCGCATGACCGCCCTGTCCCTGTTGAATGAAGTGCGCCTGCTGCTGGGCATCGAGCGCGGCACCACGCGCAGCGGCGAGAAGTGGATCTCTGGCCTTGGCGCACTGTTGGGCATCCTGGCGGTGCATGGGCTGGCGCGATGGTGGCTTCCGCCGGACGCCACCCTGGCGGGGTTGATGGTCGCTTCGATGGGTGCTTCGGCCGTGTTGTTGTTCGCCGTGCCGCAGGGCGCGCTGTCGCAGCCGTGGGCGGTGATCGGTGGACACCTGCTGTCGGCCTTCATCGGCGTGAGCTGCCAGAAGCTGCTACCTGGCTTTGCGTTCACCCCGGCGCTGGCGGTGGGCCTGGCGGTGTGTGCGATGGCGTTCGCGCGCTGCATCCATCCGCCGGGCGGGGCCACCGCGCTGTCGGCGGTGATCGGTGGCGATGCGGTGCACGCACTTGGCTATCACTACCTGCTGGTGCCGGTACTGCTCAACGTGGTGGCGATCCTGGCGATCGCGGTGCTGTTCAACGGGCTGTTCGGCTGGCGGCGTTATCCGGCGCATCTGAATCATCGCGCCCGCGCCGCTGTCTTGACGCCGCCGGCGCAGCGTCGGTTCGACCTGACCCAGGAAGACTTCCACGCGGCGATGGCCCAGCTCAATGCCTACGTGGACATCACCACCGAGCAGATGACCGAGCTGCTGGAACTGGCCAAGCAGCATGCCGAACACGACGTGGTGCATCCGGAGTACATCGTTGCAGGGCTGGCCTACAGCAATGGCCGCCTGGGCCGTGCCTGGGGCGTGCGCGAAGTACTGCAGGCGCCGTCACCGGATGCAGCGGCAGCGCAGGTGCATTATCGCGTCGTCGCCGGCGCCGAAGCCGGGCAGAGCGGCACCTGCACCCGCGATGCCTTCCGCCAGTGGGCACGCTTTGAAGTCCGCGCGCAGGCCGATGGCCGCTGGCGCAAGGCCGGTCGCGACACGCGCTGACCGGCCCGCGCCGGGCAGGCCTGCCTACTTGGCCGGCCGCGCCACGCCATACATCTCCCAGGCGATCTTCTTGAGCAGGGCGTTGTTGTCCTCGCCCTCCTTGTACAGATCGAAGTGGGTGCGTCCTTCCAGGTAGCGGAAGTCGCTCTTGGCCTTCAGGCCATCCAGCACGGCCTGGAACCTGTGCGCCGCGCCATCCAGGTAGAACGTATCGGCGGTGCCGACGATCAGGTGGATCTTGCCGTCCAGGTCCGGCTTGAGCGCCGGCCACTGCGCGGCCACGCGCGCGGCGATGTCATAGTGATCGTGCCAATAGGCGACTACGGCCGGATCGATCCTGCCGCTGTCGCGATCGAACATGGGAACCGGGCGCCCGTCCGCACCGCGCGGCGAAAAGACCCATTCGAAGGATGCCATCTGGCCGCCGTACGGACCCAGCACGCGCTCCAGCTTGGCGAAGGTTTCGACATCGGCGATGACCTTGCCCTGGTCGCGGATCAGCGGCACCTGGCTGCCATCGGGCTTGCGGTACATGTTGGCGTCGGTCGCATACAGGTCCACGCCGGTGAAGTCGTGGAAGTCGCTGGGATCGGGCGAGGTCGACCAGGTGCCGCCGAACAGCTTCGGATAGCGCGTCTGCAGCCACAGGGTGGCCCAGCCGCCGGACGAATGCCCGTTGAGGAACCGACCCGAGGCCTTGCCATCCATGCGGTACTGCTTTTCCAGCGCCGGAATCAGCTCCTGCGTCAGCGCCGTGCCCCATGGCCCGTTGTTGACAGAATCGGCGAACTCATGGGTGCCGGTCGGCGTGGCCTGGTCCAGGAACACCCAGATCATCGGCGGCATCTGCTTGGTGGCCATGGCCTGCCAGACCGAGGCGATGCTGCCGGCGAAGCGGTTGTAGTTGCCGGTGTAGCCGTGGGTGAAATACACGGTGGGATAGCGCGTGGTGGCCTTGGCATCGTAGCCCGGCGGTGTCAGCACGCGGGCGCGGATCGACACGGGCCGGCCCCAGAACGCACTCAGCGCCGGGCTGACCAGCGAGGCATCGGCGGTATGCCGCCTGGCCTCGGGCAGCGCATCGCGGGCAGCCTGCGGCGCACGCGGCGAGAGCTGCCACGGATCATCGCTGACCGGCACCTGCTTGCTCAGTTTCAGCGTGGGCAGCGCCTTGTCCTTGGCCAGCGCGACCGGCGTGACCTCGCTGATCAGGTCGCCACCATCGCGGCCGATGTAGTTGTAACTGTGATCCGGGTCCAGCACGGCCTGCACCAGGTAGTCGCCGGCCGGCAGCGCGGAGAAGCCGCTGGGGAAGGCGACATCGTCCAGGTCGATCTCGACGCTGGCGCCGGGCTGGAGTGCGGACACTTCGCGCGCGGCCACCGCCACCGAAGTGGGCTGGAAGGGATTCATGTCGACCTCGTCCACCTTGCCGTCCTTGGCCTGCGCCCTGGCGGCCTTGGCCTCGGTGGCGAAGACCAGCAGACGGCCGGAGGTGGCCTGCTGGCTGGCGCCATCCAGGGTGACGCGCAGCAGGCGGTGCGTGGTGGCCGGCTCGGCCGCGTGCACGCAGGCGGCGCACAGCAGGCTCATGGCCAGGCCCAGGGTCGGGGCAAGACGTCGGAAGTTCATGGAGATCCCTTGAAGCAACGGTGGCAGGGCCGGGCACGAAACCTGGCGGTTGACGACGTTATACGTTCTCCCCGCCGCGTCCATCGCGCTTTGGACACCATGACTTCCTGCCCATAGGACGCTTCACCGTATTCCGGAGAGGCAAAGCGCCCCCTGGTGGGGCTTTACCGGTGGAGCTTCCCGGAGTGCGGCCTGTGGCCTCAGCCGGGAACGGCTATCGGGACCGGAAAGGTCTGATGCCTACCTGCGCAGACTTCTGATGGTAGCCGCTCCGAATGCAGGCAATGCTTGGCCATGGTCCGATATCGCCGCATGCGGGTTCCGCAGGGAACGTACTTCTTCACCGTGGCCCTCCGCGACCGGCGCAGCGATCTGCTGGTCCGGCATGTGGATGCGTTGCGTGATGCATGGAGCAGCGCGCGGGATCGCGTGCCACACCACGTCATCGCAGCGGTCGTGTTGCCGGAGCACCTGCATGCGGTCCTACGCTTCGATGCAGACGACGGTGACTACTGGCGTTTCTGGCAGGAGTGCAAGAAAGGTTTCACCAGGCGCATCCGATCGGTAATGCAGAGATCGTCAGTCTGGCAGCCGCGCTTCTGGGAACACACGATCCGGGATGAGGATGATCTGCGCACGCACGTGAACTACGTGCACATCAATCCGCTCAAGCATGGCTTGGTGCACCACGTCCGGGATTGGCCATGGTCCACCTTTCATCGCGCGGTGCACCGTGGCGAACTGACCTTGGATTGGGGTGACGCACCGGATGCTTCGGTTGACCTCGAGCGTGCGTCCGGCGAGCGTCCAACGTCTCCGTAGCCTGGGTAAGCACAGCGCACCCGGGTGGGGCTTTACCGGTGGAGCTTCCCGGGTGCGGCCTGCGGCCTTACCCGGGCTACGTGGTATCCGGGATTGTTGAAGCTCGCTCCTGCCGTAACCCGGCTAAGCGAAGCGCACCCGGGAGGGGATTTTCGGGCGGAGTCTCGCGGGTGCGGTCTACGCCCTGATCGACTCACGGACTCTGGTAGTAGACGTCGTCGATCGCGAAATCCACATCGGCCGGCGGCGGATCAGAGACGACCATGAAAGGCTGCTTCACCGCTGTCAGATCCAGGTCGTAGAAGGCGCTGAAGGGCACGGTCACTTCATGCCAGTTGCCGTCGCGGACCAGGCCATAGTTGTTGCCACCGTTGACGAAGTCCACCCAGCTGTCGCCGAAGGAGGTATTGATGCCGATCTTGAAGGTCGTCGTGGCGTTGGTCTTCATCTGCAACTTCAGCACGCCGCCGGCATAGTTGCTGAAATTCCGGAAGCCGGTGCTGATCCCCAGTCCATACCAGTTGTTGGCCGCGGCGTGATACGACATGACCCGGCTGCCCTCGTAGGGCGCGCCGTTGTCGGGGGTGAGGTTGTTCCACAAAAACAGGTCGGTGCCGTTGCCGTAGGTCAGCTGGCCATTGAGCCCGGACTGCTCGGAAAACAGCCCGAATTTGCCGGCCGGCGCGGCGTTGGCCGAGCCTACGTACAGTTCGGCGCCCGGCGTGTCCTGGTACAGGCGGATGTAGTCGACCTCCATCTTGCCGGGGATCGGCGCCGTGATGCCAGCCACGTCGTGGATGCCCGGATAGTTGCCGCCTACGGCCAGGTTGAGCAGCAGGAACTGCTGGGCGTGGAATTCATCCAGCGAGCCGCCCTGGATGTCGGAGATCGCGAACTCGAAGTACTGCTGGCCGTCGATGGCCATGCGGATGTAATTGGTGTCCCAGGTCAGCTTGTAGGTGTGGAAGTCATTCTGCAGGTCGGTGGCGCTGTTGTAGTCACTGCCGTAGTCGGCCTGCGAGCCGTTGTAGTCCCAGTGCACCGCAGCGCCGACGCGGCGATTGGCCATGCCGTCGGCGATGGCCTGGGCCGAGCCGGCTTCGAGCATGTCGATCTCGCCGCGTGCCGGCCACACGCCGACCGCGCCCAGCATCCAGTACGCCGGCCACAGGCCGTTGCCCGCTTGCGGGATCTTGATGCGCGCTTCCAGCGTGCCGTATTTGAAGTGCATGCGGCCTTCGGTCTTGAGCCGCGCGGAAGTAAAGGGCATGCCGCCGAAATCCTCGCGGCGCGCTTCGATCACCAGGTTGCCGTTTTCGACGCGGGCGTTTTCCGGACGGCTGGTGTAGTACTCCAGCTCGGCGTTGCCCCAGCCGCAGTTGCCGATCTGGCAGCCGGTGCCCACGTCGTAGGTCCACTTGTTGCCATCGATGCTGCTGCCGTCGAAGTTGTCTTCCCAGACCAGGGTCTGGGCCTGGGTGGGCGATGCGTAGGACGCGCAGCCGACCGCCATCAGCACCGCAGAGGACACCGCCAATGCTCGTAGAGACTTCATGGAAAACTCCTGTTGGGTGGTGGAGTGCGCCCGCCGAAGTGCGGGCCGGCAGCGACCCTCCGTCCGGCATGACAGCGCTGTCAAAGACTGTTTTCAGCCGTGTGCGGATTAGGGAGCTCTGTCACAGGCAGGCGTTCAGTGCGCATGAAATGACCGACCGCTGTCTTGTCATCGTGTTGCATGACAACAGGCTGATGCGATGCAAATGCTTGATCTGGAAGCGGTTTCTTGAAGCTGGGATTTTCCTGCGCCGGTGACCCACGGCTGTTTGCTGCACCGCACGCGTCGATCTGCGACCTCGCCATTAGGCTGGAGGCCCGCTTCGCTGCCTGAGAGTGCCCAATGCCGATCCGCCCGTTCGCGCTGCTGTCGATCGCGCTGTTGAGCTGCCTGCCGTGGCTGGCGCATGCGCAGTCGCGTGGCTTCCTCAGGACCGATGGCACCCGCATCGTCGATGCGGACGGCAAGCCCGTGGTCTGGCGCGGCATGGGGCTGGGCGGCTGGATGTTGCAGGAAGGCTACATGCTGGAGCTGCCCAGGCTGGGCACCCAGCGGGTGATCCGCCAGCACATCGCCGCGTTGATCGGTGAGGAAAAGACCCAGGCCTTCTACACCGCGTGGCTGGATCACCACACCACCAAGTCCGATGTCGATGCGATGGGCGCCTGGGGCTTCAATACGATCCGCCTGCCGATGCATTACGCGCTGTACACGCTGCCAGTGGACCAGGAACCGGTGAAGGGCCGGCAGACCTGGATCGAGGAAGGCTTCCGCCGCACCGACCAGCTGATCGCCTGGGCCAAGGCCAACGACATGACGGTGATCCTGGACCTGCATGCCGCGCCGGGCGGGCAGGGCAACGACCTCAACATCGCCGATCGCGACCCGTCCAGGCCCTCGCTATGGGATGACCCGGCCGCGCAGGACAAGATGGTCGCGCTGTGGGTCGAACTGGCGCGTCGCTACAGGGACCAACCCGCGGTGGCGGCCTACGATCTGCTCAACGAGCCCAACTGGGGCTTCGCTGACGCGGCCGACAAGCACGGCTGCAGGGAACAGGACAACGCGCCGCTGCGCGCGCTGCTTGAGCGCACGACCAAGGCCATCCGCGCCGTGGACACGCGCCACATCGTGGTGATCGAAGGAAACTGCTGGGGCAACAACTACGCTGGTCTGCTCGATGGCGGCCTGTGGGACGACAATTTGGTGCTGAGCTTCCACAAGTACTGGGATGTGCCTTCGCATGAAAGCATCGCCAAGGTGCTGGCACTGCGCGATGAACACCATGTGCCGTTGTGGCTGGGCGAGACCGGTGAGAACTCCAACGACTGGTTCACCCGCACCGTGGCGCTGGTCGAAGGCGAGGGCATCGGCTGGAGCTGGTGGCCGCTGAAGAAGATCCGCTACAACAATCCGCTGCAGGTCGTGCCCAACCCCGGCTACAAAAAGCTGCTGGCTTACTGGAACGACAAGGGTCCCAAGCCTTCGGCGGCCGAGGCCGAAGCGGCGCTGATGCAGTTGGCCACGCACGATGTGCAGTTCGACAACAACGTGCAGCATGCGGACGTGGTCGATGCGCTGTTGCAGGCGCCGCATTCGGCGCAGTCGCGGCCGTTCAAGGCCCACGCGGTCGGGCTGGACGGTGGCCGCATCGCGGCGACGGATTTCGACATGGGCCCCAACGGCGTGGCGTATGGCAGCCCCACCCCGGCCAACGAGTCGACCAAGCCAGGCGGTGCGGTCTGGAATACCGCCATGACCTATCGCAACGATGGCGTCGACCTGGGCAAGCGGCCCAACGGCACGCTCTACGTCAGGCAGCTGCGCGAAGGCGCGTGGCTCAAATACAGCGTCAACGTGACCCAGGGCGGTCGCTACGACCTGACCCTGGATGCCACGGGCAACGGCCAGGCCGCGCTGCTGCTCAACGGCGTGGCGATGCAGGGCCAGCACGCCGATGCGGTGTTCCGCGATCTGCCGTTGCAGCCGGGCCGCAACACCCTGGTGGTGAAAGCCGAGCGTGGTGCGCTGGACCTGACCGCGCTGCGATTTGATCCAGGCGATTAACCGGCCCCGCGTCGCCGCGAGGTGGCGCGCGGCTTGAGCGCATCCAGCGCCGCGGCATTGCGTCGCGCCCAGTCGTAGATCAGTTCGATCGGCTCGACCAGCTGCACCCCGAGCGGCGTGAGGCTGTATTCGACGGCTGGTGGCACGGTCGGATGCACCGTGCGCAGGACCGCGCCGGCGTCCTCCAGCTCGCGCAGGGTCTGGGTCAGCATCTTCTTGGAGATCTCCGGCAGGCTGCGATGCAGCGCGCCGCTGCGCGCGGTGCCGTCGTGTCGCGCCCACAGCGTGTGCAACACCATCGAGGTCCATTTGGTGCTGAACAGCTCCAGCACGCGGCGCGGCGCGCAATCCTCGCGCCATTGGTCTTCCGGCGAACCTGACTTCATGGGGTGGCCACCATTTCGTGCCTGCTAGGAAGCGCGCACCCAAGCCGCTAGGGTGGCGCCCTTGTTTTTGAAGGAGTGGACATTGTGACCCAACAGGCTTTGGTGGTCGGTGCGACCGGCATCACGGGCAGCGCCCTCATCGACCAGCTGCTCGATCGCGGCTGGCAGGTCAGCGGCCTGGCCCGTCGCCCGGATGCGTTGCGCGCCGGCGTCACCGGCATCGCCGCCGACCTGCAGGATGCGCAGGCCACGCGCGCGGCGCTGGCCGGTGTCGCGCCGACGCATGTGTTCATCACCACCTGGGCGCGCCAGGCCAACGAGGCCGAGAACATCCGCGTCAACGGCGCGATGGTGCGCAACCTGCTGGACGCGCTGCAGCCGGCGCGCAGCGTGCAGCATGTCGCGCTGGTGACCGGCCTGAAGCACTACCTCGGCCCGTTCGAGGCCTACGCACAGGGCGCGCTGCCGCAGACGCCGTTCCGCGAGGAACAGGGCCGCCTGGACGTGGACAACTTCTACTACGCGCAGGAAGACGAAGTGTTCGCCGCGGCCAAGCGTGATGGCTTTCACTGGAGCGTGCATCGCCCACACACGGTGATCGGCGCGGCCGTGGGCAACGCGATGAACATGGGCACCACGCTGGCGGTGTATGCGTCGCTGTGCAAGGCCAGCGGCCGGCCGTTCTACTTCCCCGGTTCGGCCGCGCAATGGAACGGCCTGACCGACATGACCGACGCGCGGCAGCTGGCCAGGCAGTTGATCTGGGCCACGCAGACGCCGGGAGCCTTCGACCAGGCTTTCAACATCGTCAATGGCGATGTGTTCCGTTGGAGCTGGATGTGGCAACGCCTGGCGCAGTGGTTCGAGCTGGAGGCCGCGCCGTTCACTGGTGAAGTGCGCCCGCTGGAACAGCAGATGGCCGACGACGCCCCGCAGTGGGCCGCGCTGGCCGCCGCGCACGGGCTGGTCGAACCGGACATCACGCGCCTGGTGTCGCCCTGGCATACCGACGCCGACCTGGGCCGGCCGCTGGAAGTGATGACCGACATGTCCAAGAGCCGGCGCATGGGCTTCCTGGATTACCAGCCCAGCGACGACGCGTTCTTCGACCTGTTCACGCGGCTGCGTGTGGAGCGGTTGATCCCCTGAGGCGCGCGGTGCTCCGAAGGGCGGTGCGCATTACCCGGAAGAGGAGTTGAACCAGGCTCGCTGCGGGCGCAGGCTGGGGTGTGCTGCCCGCAAGGTGGCCGCAAAGCATCCCGGGGTTGTTCCCTGCCACCTGCCTGGAGTCGCGCGCATGAGCATCCTGCTGTTGTCCGCGCTGTTGATCGGGATCGTCACCGGCCTGCGCGCGATGACCGCGCCGGCGATCGTGAGCTGGGCCGCGTCGCTGGGGGTGTTGCCCCTGGCGGGCACACCGCTGGCGTTCCTGGGCTGGCGCTTCACGCCGTGGCTCGTATCGCTGCTGGCGATCGGCGAACTGATCACCGACCAGCTGCCGGGCACGCCCAGCCGCAAGGTGCCGGTGCAGTTCGGCACGCGGATCATCGTTGGGGC
>JBIIHJ010000263.1:0-5834 GCA_044235875.1 Pseudoxanthomonas sp. | reverse complement strand
GATGGCGCCGGCGAGATGCGGATCTTCTTCCAGATCGTGCTGCCGATGCTCAAGCCGGTGCTTGTCACGCTGTCGATTTTTACTTTCATGGCGGCATGGAATGACTTCATGTGGCCGCTGATCGTGCTGACCGACCAGGATCGCTATACCTTGCCCGTTGCGCTGGCGTCCTTGTCACGCGAGCACGTGATGGACGTGGAAATGATGATGGCCGGCGCGGTGGTCACCGTGGTGCCGGTGCTGGCGTTGTTTCTGCTGCTGCAGCGGTACTACATCCAAGGTCTGCTATTGGGAAGCGTGAAGGGATGAGATGCTCATCCCCTCGTCGCGCTGTATGCGTACGTCCACCTTCAGCAGATGACGTCCGCGGAGACGCGTTTGATCTGAGTTGAATGCCACGTCGTCGCGTTGCGCGACGGCCAATACGGAGAATGTTTTCGCCTGGGTGCGTAGTCGGCGCCAGGTTTTTCGCTGCCCGCGATCTGCGTCAACGTGCGTCGCCCGCGTCATCTGGCAGACGCGCGGTCGCATCAGTGGGCATCACGTGTCGCCATTTGGCGATCGGTATCGCGCGGCGTCGACGACAGATCGGCCCGCACGAACCACGGCCTTGCGCCGTGGAGTTGGGAGGGCACTTCACGTGCCGCAACGTCGCCTGGAGTCCGTTGGAGTCCGGGTTTTTCTGACGATCAACAATAAGAAAGAGAGGGTTCTTCATGTCAGTCCATTTCATCCCCCACGCTGGATCCCGTCGTTTCAATCGTTCGGTGCTTGCCTGCGCATTGGCAGGTTGCATGCTGCTGGGCGCAGGCCCGGTGCTGGCCCAGTCCACTGCGGCCACGCTGCGCGGCCAGGTCAGCAATGCATCGGCCGATACCACCGTCACAGTGACCAACACCGCCACCGGTTTCAGCCGCACCGTCAGGGCCGGTGCCGACGGCGGCTACAGCGCGGCCGGCCTGCCGCCGGGCACCTACAAGGTCGACGTGGTCAACAATGGCCAGGCCAGCAGCAAGACCGTGACCCTGGCCGTGGGCCAGACCGCCACGCTCAACCTGGGCCAGACCACAGCGGCACCTGCCGGCGATGCCACCGACCTGGGCGCGGTCAAGGTCACCGCCGCGCCATCGGCGCTGGTGGAAACGCGGACCTCGGAAAATGCCACCTACATCTCCAACGTGCAGATCCAGCGCCTGCCGCAAGCCACGCGCAACTTCCTGGAGGTAGCCGACACCGTTCCCAGCGTGCAGTTTACGCGCGACAGCGACGGCAACACCAAGATGCGCTCGGGCGCGACGTCTGCTGATGGCACCAACGTCTACATCGACGGCATCAGCCAGAAGAACTACGTGCTGACCGGCGGCGTGTCGGGCCAGGATTCCAGCCGCGGCAATCCGTTCCCGCAGTCGGCGATCGGCGAGTACAAGGTCATCACGTCCAACTACAAGGCCGAATACGACCAGGTCTCCAGCGCGGCGATCGTGGCTTCGACCAAGTCGGGTACCAACGACTTCCACGGGAGTGTGTTCTGGGACACCACCAACGATGGCTGGCGTCGCCAAAGCCCGCTGGAGAAGGAAGCTGACACCCGTGACGACTTCGCCGAGACCGAGTGGGGCGCCACCTTCAGCGGCCCGATCCTCAAGGATCGCGCGCATTTCTTTGTCGCCTACGAGAACAAGGAGTACACCACGCCGGCCACGGTGATCCCCGGTTCGATCTATTCCAATCGCGTCGATGAGCTGCCCGAAAACCTGCAGCCGCTCGTGCGTACCCAGAGCTCGCCGTTCAAGGAAGATCTGTACTTCGGCAAGATCGACTGGACCATCGGCGACAACAACCTGTTCGAGCTGACCGGCAAGTACCGCAAGGAAGACGGCCTGGGCGACCTGGGCGACACCACCACCTACGAACACGCCAGCCGCAATGGCCAGGAAGAAAAACGCGCCAACCTGCGCTGGCAATACAGCGGTGCGCGCTTCCTCAACGATTTCAACCTGAGCTACGAAAGCGCGTACTTCACCCAGGATCCGCTGACCGACGGCTCGGGCTACGTGCTGTCCTACGTGCCGCTGGCCGGCCAGGAAAGCACCATCCTCACCGCCGGTGCCGGCAGCAGCTACCAGAACAAAGGCCAGGAAGGCTGGGCGCTGCAGGACGACCTGACCCTGGACAGCATCGACTGGCACGGGGGCCACACCTTCAAGATGGGCTTCAAGTACAAGGACGTCGAACTGGATTCGACCCAGATCAACCCGGCCAATCCGCAGTACTACTACAACCACTACGCTGGCCTGCGCGATACCGAAATTCCCTACAGGGCCAGCTGGGGCGATACCGACAGTGGCTCGGTCACCTCCAAGAACAAGCAGTACGGCATCTACCTGCAGGACGACTGGGAGGTCAACGAACACCTGACCTTGAATCTGGGCGTGCGCTACGACTACGAGAAGACGCCTTCGTTCCTCAACTTCGTCACTCCAAGCGACGTGGCCAGCGCACTGCAGAACTGGTCCAACCTGGACAATGCCAACTACAACATCAACGACTACATCAGCACCGGCAGCAACCGCAAGGCATTCAAGAATGCCTGGCAACCGCGTCTGGGTTTTTCGTATGACCTCAATGGCGACCAGAACCACGTGATCTACGGCGGCGCGGGCCGTGCATACGACCGCAACCTGTTTGATTATCTGGCGCTGGAGCAGCTCAACAACAACTCCAAGTCCTACAGCTATTACTTCACCGGCGGTGGCAATACCCAGTGCCTGGGCTCCCCGTGCGTCGCGTGGGATCCGTCCTATGCCACGCAGGAAGGCCTGGATGCGTTGGCCAGCGGCAGCACCGGGGGCGGTGGCCGCGAGATCTACCTGATCGACAACAACGTCAAGGTGCCGTACTCGGACCAGTTCAGCTTAGGGATGCGCAACACGCTGCATTTCTGGAACAACGACTGGTTCACCGACGTGTCCCTGAGCCGCATCGAAAGCCATGACGGCTTCGTGTTCCTGCGCGGCAACCGTCGCGCCGATGGTTCGTACCTGGCCGATGGCACCACCTCCGGTTCGCCAACCGATTCGCCGGAGGGCTACAGCACCATCGTGCTGGGCACCAACGGCGTGGAGACGCGCAACAACCAGCTGGCGATGAAAATCGAGAAGCCCTACGACAAGGAATCCGGCTGGGGCGTGACCCTGGCTTACACGTATTCGGATGCGGAGGAGAACCGCCAGTTCGGCGAGCACTACGCGCTGGATTACGCGTCGATGGACGACTACGGGTGGCATCAGGCCGCGGGCATTCCGAAGAACCGTCTGGTGGCCACGGGCATCTACGACCTGCCGTGGTGGGACATCTCGCTGTCGGGCAAGCTGTCGCTGGCCAGCCAGACGCCGGTCTACGGTTACAACTGCCTGTCAGGCGACGACCAGTGTTTCATCCAGCAGTTCACGCCGGATCACACGCTGGGCTACAAGGAATTCAGCCTGGCCCTGAACAAGGACATCGACACCGGGACCGACATCAAGATGAACGTGCGGGCCGACGTCATCAACGTGTTCAACTGGGTCAACTACGCGACCTACAGCACCGATACCGGCACGGCGAGCGATCTCAACACCGCCTATGCCACGCCCAACGGACTGCTGGCGCTGCCGATGCGGACCTTCAAGCTTTCCTTCGGTCTGAACTGGTAAAAGGTGCCATCCGGAGGCCGCAGATGCGGCCTCCGGTCTATCTGACGATCATGTAAGGGTGAGGGGATGATCAGAACCATCGCGGGACTGTCGCTGGCATTGATGGCCTTGTCGGCTTCGGCCCAGGGTGAAGCCGGCAGCGCACGCATCATCGACGGTTTCGATGATCCATCCACCTGGAAAGTGGTCACCTCCAACCAGGTCACCGCCGCGTTGCGCGTGGTGCCTGGCGCCGGCGGCGGCAAGGCGCTGTGCCTGGACTACGATTATCACGGCGTGTCCGGTTACGCCGGCATCCAGCGCCTGGTGGACATCGACTACCCGGACAATTACCGCTTCGATTTCCGGATGCGCGGCAACTCGCCGGCCAACGATCTGCAGTTCAAGCTGGCCGATGCCTCCGGCGACAACGTGTGGTGGGTCAATCGGCCTGCTTATGATTTTCCCGAAGACTGGACGACGGTGACCTACCGCAAGCGCCAGATCGACAAGGCCTGGGGCCCGGACCCGGACAAGACGCTGCGCAAGAGCGTCAAACTCGAATTCACCATCTACAACAACGCGGGCGGCAAGGGCGCGGTCTGCCTGGATGCGCTGACGTTCACGCCACTGCCGGCCGAAGACACTTCGCCGCTGACCGGCTCGGCCAGTGCCTCCGGCGCCAATGTCGGCAGCAGCGCAGTGCATGCCGTGGACGGGCGCGCGGACACGGCGTGGTACGCCGATTTCGACGCGGCCAGCGCGCCGCAGCTGACCCTGGACCTGCGCACGGTGCGCGCGTTCGGCGGACTCAAGCTGGTGTGGAAGCCGGACGAATACGCCTCGGACTATCTGCTGCAGCTGTCCAACGATGGCGTGCAGTGGCGCGACGTGCGCTCGGTGGTCGACGGCAATGGCGGGACCGACTGGATCGCCTTGCCCGAAAGCGAGACGCGCTATGTGCGCGTGCTGCCGGCGGAAGGCCCGCGTGCCTCGTTCGGCCTGGCCGAGCTGCAGGTGCTGCCGCTGGCGTTTTCGGCCACGCCCAATGACGTGGTCAAGGCCGTGGCCGCCGCGTCGAAGAAGGGCTGGTACCCGCGTGGCTTCAGCGGGCAGCAGCCGTACTGGACCATCATCGGCCTGGACGGCGGCACTGAGCAGGGCCTGATCGGCGAGGATGGCGCGGTGGAGGCGGGGCGCGGTAGCTTCAGCATCGAGCCGTTCGTGGTCACCGATGGCCGCTTGCTGAGCTGGGCCGACGTGCAGCAGAAGCAGACCTTGCAGGACGGCTATCTGCCGATTCCCAGCGTGGAATGGAACCACCCGTCGCTGCAGCTGACGACCACGGCGTTTGCCGACGGCACGCCGGCCGATTCGCAGTTGGTGGTGCGCTATCGCCTGCGCAATCCCGGCAATGCGCCGCACAACTATCGGCTGGCGCTGGCGCTGCGGCCATTCCAGGTCAATCCGCCGACCCAGTTCCTGAGCGTGCAGGGCGGCATCAGCCGGATCGAGACCCTGTCAATGTCAGGGCGCACGGCCAAGGTCAATGGCGCGCCGCGCGTATTCGCCTCGCAGGCGCCCGATGCGGTATTTGCCAGTAGCTTCGACGGCGGCATGGCGGTCTCGCACCTGGTCGACAACGTGTTGCCGGAGACGGCCAGCGTGGTCGATGAAACCGGGCTGGCTTCGGGCGCGTTCGTCTACGACGTCAGCCTGGCGGCGGGCCAGACGCGCGAGTTCGACCTGCGCATCCCGATGACCGGCAAGCCGCGCTGCGCCAGCAGCCTGGCCGGCGCCGACTGCAGCGCGCAGGCGCGGCAGGAGGCGGTGGCGGCGAGCTGGCGCGGCAAGCTGGACCGGGTGAAATTCACCGTGCCCGCCGCCGGCCAGCCGCTGGTCGATACGTTGCGCACGGCCACCGCGCACATGCTGATCTCGCGCGTGGGTCCGCGGTTGCAGCCGGGTACGCGCTCGTACAACCGTAGCTGGATCCGCGACGGCGCAATGATCTCCGAAGGCCTGCTGCGCATGGGCCGGCCCGACGTGGTGCGCGAGTACATCGATTGGTACGCGCCATTCCAGTTCAAGGACGGCATGGTGCCGTGCTGCGTGGACCGTCGCGGCAGCGATCCGGTGCCGGAAAACGACAGCCACGGC
>JBIIHJ010000262.1:0-5843 GCA_044235875.1 Pseudoxanthomonas sp. | reverse complement strand
TGGTCTCGGCCGTCGCGGCCACGGCATCCAGCTGCGCCTTGTTCACCGCATCGGTGTCCTCGGTGCCGGCGGCCACGTTGGTGATCTGACGTTCGCTGCCGACATCGCCCACCGAGACGGTGTCGTCGCGGTCGGTGTAGGAGTTGGCGCCAAGGGCGACGCTGTTGTCACCCAATGCCGTGGAATAGAAGCCCACGGCGGTGCTGTTGGCACCGCCGGCCCACGACTCGGCGCCCAGCGCTGTGGAGAAATCGGTGCGCGCATAAGAGAAATACCCAAGCGCCGTGCTCTCCAGGCCATCGGCCTGACTCAACGTGCCCGTTGCGTTGCTGTAGTCGCCGTTGGCCAAGGCGCCGGCGCCGAACGCCGAGGCGTATTCGCCCGAAGCCTGGGTGTTGATGAACAGCCCCAGGCCCGGCACCAGATCAGCCAGTCCACCAACGGCCACCGAGCTGGTCCCCACTGCCGCGCTCGAAGTACCGACGGCGGTCGAATAATCACCAAGCGCGTTGGACACCGCGCCCACGGCCGTCGATTGCGCGCCGCCCGCGTAGGCGCCCACGCCCACCGCCGATGCGGCAAAACCCGAAGCGTCGGCACTGGCGCCCACGGCCGTGCCGCCCACGCTGGCGCTGGTGGCGCCGGTGTCCACCGGTGCGCCGTCCACCGTGATCAGCGGATCACCGTTTTCGTCGACGGCCACGCCGCCCAGCGCGACGCTGGCCGGCCCGGTGGCCTGCGCGTTGTTGCCGAACGCGGCGCTGTTCTGGCCGCTGGCGTAGGCATTGCTGCCGACGGCCGTGGCGTTGTCGGCATTTGCGACCGCGCCACTGCCGTAGGCCGAAGCACCATTGCCGATCGCGTTGCTCGCCTCACCGGCGGCGATGGCGTTGTCGCCTTCCACATACGCACCGGCATCGCTGTCGCTGCTGCCACTGGCCTGGAAGTATTTGCTGGTGGTTTCGGCCACCTCGGCCACGGCATTGAGCTGGTCGAGGTTGACCGCGTCGGTGCCTTCGGTACCCGCGGCCACGTGGATGAGCTGCCGGTCGAGGGCTTCAACGGGCTCTGAAATCACCCCATCGTGGAACCGCGCCGGCGTGCCGATGGACACGGCGTTGTCGCGATCGGCGTAAGAACCGGCGCCCAGCGCCACTGCGTTTTCGGCACCCGGCGCAACCTCGGAATTGGCGCCCAGCGCCAGGCCGCCGCCGCTGTCCGGGAACACGATGCTGTTCCAGCCCATCGCCACGCTCCGGTCACCACCGGCCGCGGCCAGGCCGCCCAGCGCCAGACTGCCGTCGCCCTGCGCCAGCGCGTTCTCGCCCACGGCCGTGGCGCGCGGTCCGGTGGCGCTGGACCAGGCACCAATGGCGGTACTGAACACCTCCTCGGCACGTGCCTGGCCACCGACGGCCACACTGTTGTCGCCGCGTGCCGTACTGGCCTGGCCCAGGGCCGTGGCGCTTTCGCCGCTGGCCTCGGACACGGCGCCGAGCGCCGTGCTGCCGTAGTTGCTGGCATGCGCGGCGGTGCCCACTGCCGTGCTCTCCTGACCGCTGGCCTCGGTGGACCAGAGTTCCTCTTCCCAGGTCGTGCCGTTGATGACGGTCATCTGGCCACCGATGGCGGTGGCGCTCTGCCCCGTGGCCTGGCTGCCGCTGCCATAGGCCGAACTCGATTGGCCATTGGCGAGGCTGTTGTAGCCCGTCGCCGTGGCGCCTTCGGCGAACGCCTGCGCGCCGCTGCCGTAAGCCGACGCGCCGACGCCGATCGCGTTGGTCGCCTCGCCCGCCGCCGTGGCATCAGCGCCCTCTGCGTAGGCACCGGCATCGCTGTCATTGCTGCCGCTGGCCTGGAAATACTTGCTGGTGGTTTCGGCTGTCGCGGCCACGGCATCCAGCTGCGCCTTGTTCACCGCATCGGTGTCCTCGGTGCCGGCGGCGAGGTTGGTGATCTGGCGTTCGCCGCCGACATCGCCGACCGACACGCTGTTCTCGCGATCGGCCACCGAGTAGGCACCCAGGGCCACGCTGTTGGCGGCCGCGGCGCTGGCGTTGAAGCCCAGTGCCGCCGTGTTTTCTTCCTGCGCCCAGGCGCCGGCACCCAACGCGATCGCACCCTGCGCATCGGCCGAGCTCAAATAGCCCAGCGCAGTGGTGTATTCACCATTGGCCCAGGCGCCATTGCCGAACGCCGAGCCCCCGGTGCCTTGCGCCTCGGTCTGGTAGAACCCGCCGAGCGCGCTCCCGCCGACCGCGGTGCTCTCCTCGCCGGTGGCCAGGCTGAATTCGCCTAACGCAGTACTGCTGGTGCCGATGGCCTGGGCCGCCAGGCCCAGCGCGGTGGCGTAATCGCCGCCTGCGTTGGACTCTGCACCAACTGCCGTTGCACCCGCGCCAGACGCCACGGTGCCGAAGCCATTAGCCGTGGCATTGTTACCTGCAGCGGTGCTCGCTGCACCAACGGCCGTTGCGCCATCGGCCGCGGCAGTACTTGAAAAACCCAGCGCGGTTGATTGAGTTTGCGCGGCACTGCTTAACGCACCGACTGCAAGATTCCCTGGTCCGCTCGCAAGTGCCCCTACGCCCACTGCGGACGAGGCATCGCCGGAAGCATTGCTACCGCAACCTATCGCGACCGATATGTAACCGGTCGCTTGAGCCACCTCAGAGGCAACATCAGCACAAGCTGCGGCCAGTGGTGAGATCGCCGTATTCGCCGGCTCTGTGGCCTGTCCCCCACCGACCGCCTGCGCCATCAAGACATGCGGCGCGACCAGCGCGGAGACCAGCGTGACCGCTTGCAGCAGTCGCGCGCCCCTGCCTTTTCCTTTCGCCTTTGCGAATTCCGAGGCGACCACGACCATGCCGCGCTCGGCGTTCCACAGCTTGCAGAAGATGCGATTCATCCGTTCCTTTCCTTGGCGTTGCTTTCTGGTTTTTTTGGGCAAAAGACGGCCGCGACGCGCAAATCGGATTTGCGCGCGGGGGTTCGCGGAAGCAGTCTTTTCTCGGGTTTTTCGGGCGGTCCGCTTCTTGCGGGGGGATTTATCGCGGACCGGGCACAGAGACGGGGGTCACGTGCCTGATTTGATAGTCATCTAAGCGATTTCATTGCGTCAAGTGCCATTCATGCAATGCCACGACATGTTCGAAACCCCACCAAACAAGGGATTTTTGACGACTTTGATACGAATCGTCGGCGCCTGCGCCATCAACCAATGTTAATTAACGGGACAGAAGTCTCATAATTAAAACGCCCATCGTTAGAGCGATGGGCGTGTGCGTTGCATTGCAAGATGCGAGTGGCTGAATCAGTTACACCACACCCGCGCGTTGCGGAACATGCGCAGCCACGGTGAGTCGTCAGGCCACTCGCCAGGTGCCCAGCTCAGGTTGACGCTGCGCGGGGTACGCTCCGGATGCGGCATCAGGATGGTGACGCGGCCATCGGTCGTGGTCAGGCCGGTGATGCCGTCGGGCGATCCATTCGGATTGATCGGATAGCGCATGGTCGCGTGGCCATCGCCGTCGACGAAACGCAACGCGACGCGCGCGGTGGCCTGGTCGACCGGCGAATCGAATTCCGCGCGGCCTTCGCCATGCGCCACCGCCACCGGAATGCGCGACCCAGCCATGCCGCGGAAGAACACCGACGGCGACTCGACCACTTCCAGCAGGCAGGTGCGGGCTTCGAACTGCTCGCTGCGGTTGCGCAGGAAGCGCGGCCAGTGCTCGGCACCGGGAATGATGTCCTTGAGCTGGCTCAGCATCTGGCAGCCGTTGCATACGCCCAGGCTGAAGGTGTCCGGACGGGCGAAGAACGCAGCAAACTGCGCACGCAGCGCACTGCGCTCCAGGATCGAGGTCGCCCAGCCACGGCCGGCGCCCAGCACGTCGCCGTAACTGAAGCCACCGCAGGCGGCCAGACCGGTGAAGCCCTCCAGCGTGATGCGGCCTTCGACCAGATCGCTCATGTGCACGTCGAAGGCATCGAAGCCGGCGCGCTCGAACGCATTGGCCATTTCGATCTGGCCGTTGACGCCCTGCTCGCGCAGGATCGCGACCTTGGGCCGCGCGCCGGTGGCAACAAATGGCGCAGCGATGTCGTCGGCCGGGTCGAAGCTGAGCTTGGGCCTGAGGCCCGGATCGGCGAAGGTGCGCGCGGTATGGCGCTCGTCGTCGGCGCTTTCGGGGTTGTCGCGCAGGCGTTGCATGGCGTGGGTCACCGACCACCAGGCATCGAACAGCTGCTCCCAGCGCCACTCGGCCAGGGTGCGGCCTTCCAGCGTGACCCGTACGGCCGGGGCCGTGGTGGTCCTGGCGATGCGTTGGGCGCATTCGGTCAGGGCATGGCGCTCGACCAGGTCGGCAAACGCGGCGCGGTCTTCGGAAGCGATCTGCACGACCGCGCCGAGTTCTTCGTTGAACAGGCTGCGGAACGCGTCATCGCCCCAGGCATCCAGCGCGATGTCCACGCCCAGGTGCGCCGAGAAGGCCATCTCGCACAGCGCGGCAAAGGCACCGCCGTCGCTGCGGTCGTGGTAGGCCAGCAGCAGGCCGGACGCACGCGCATCGCGCATGAGTTCGAAGAAGCTGCGCAGCAGTTCCGGATCGTCCAGGTCGGGCGTTTCGCCACCGAACGCCGGCAGCGCTTCGTCGCCGGCATACACCTGGGCCAGCACCGAACCGCCCAGGCGCTGCTTGCCGCCGCCCAGGCCGATCAGCCACAGCTCGGTGTCCGGCTCGCGCGACAGCACCGGGGTCAGCTGGGTGCGCGCATCGTCGACCGGCGCGAACGCGGTGACCACCAGCGACACCGGCGAGACGCTCTTGAAGTGGACGACGTTCCTGTCCGCGTCGAGCAGCCCTCCATGATGCTGCACCCGGTCGGCCTCCATGCTTCCCCCGCCCGCGGCTGGCGCCGCGATCGACCACTGCGCCTGCATCGACAGCGAATCCTTGCCCACCGGGATGCTCAGCTCCAGCTCCGGACACAGCTCCATGCCGACCGCGCGCACGGCGTCGTACAGGAGCGCGTCTTCGCCGTTGTGGTTGGCCGCGGCCATCCAGTTGGCCGACAGTTTGATGCTGGCCAGGGCCTGCACCGGCGCGGCGCACAGGTTGGTGATCGCCTCGCCGACCGCCATGCGCGCCGAGGCCGCGGCATCCAGCAGCGCCAGCGGCGTGCGTTCGCCCAGCGACATCGCTTCGCCGGCAAAGGTGTCGAAGCCGGCCAGGGTGATGGCGCAGTCAGCCAGCGGCAGCTGCCACGGGCCGACCATCTGCTCGCGCGCGGTCAAGCCGCCGACGCTGCGGTCGCCGATGGTGACCAGGAAGTTCTTGGACGCCACCGACGGATGGGCCAGCACGCGCAGGCCCGCTTCGTGCAGGTCCAGCGCGGCGGTCTTGAGCTCGGGCCAGCGAGGCGCGGCCGGATGCACGGTGTCGCGATGCATCTTGGGCGCCTTGCCGAACAGCACGTCCATGGGGAGGTCGATGGGATGCGCGCCGGCGCTCGCGGACCACGGGTCCGCACCTTCGCCAACGTCAGCAGGCTGCGCTTGCCGGCCGGAAGGCGCGGTGCCATCGCGCTCGGCGCGCAACGATTCCACGGTCACCCCATACCCCACCACCAGGCGTTCCTCGGCCGTGGCCACGCCGACGGCGGCAAACGGGCAACGCTCACGCGCGCAGAGTTCGCCAAACTCGGCCAGGCGCGACTGCGGCACGCCCAGCACGTAACGCTCCTGCGATTCGTTGCACCACAACTCCAGCGGCGAGAGCGACGGGTCGTCGCTGGGCACCTTGTCCAGGTCGATCACTCCGCCCACGCCCGAG
>JBIIHJ010000036.1:0-19097 GCA_044235875.1 Pseudoxanthomonas sp. | reverse complement strand
TCGGCCACGAATCTGGTCATGCAGCCGGCGCTGCAAAAGC
Organism: Pseudoxanthomonas sp.; assembly: GCA_044235875.1. Classification (GTDB taxonomy): domain Bacteria; phylum Pseudomonadota; class Gammaproteobacteria; order Xanthomonadales; family Xanthomonadaceae; genus Pseudoxanthomonas_A. The sequence continues at coordinate 19,057 of JBIIHJ010000036.1, read as the reverse complement.
CGTAAGTCTGGCCTTCGACAGTGGCGCGTTGCCGGGTCATGGCTAGATCGACCCGCATGCCGCAGACCGGGTCGGTCACCAGCGAGGGGGTCGCCACATCTGGCGTGCCAGGGCCGCAGCAAGTGGAAGCGGCGGCTTGCGGTACTGAGGCAGGCAGAGGCGTCGCGGCCCCAGCTGCAGGGTCGGGCTTGCCGCCACCACGGCAGCAGGCGGCCCCCGCCTTGGCAGCGTCTTTGGCGGTCGACACGCTCAATACTCCTCACGCAGGGCCGAGACGATCGGGCAATCGCGCAAGGTCCCGTGACCGGGGCAGGCATCGACCATCACTTTCAGTGCGTTACGGACCCGCGCCAGCTCGTCGATCCGTTGCTCGACCTGGCTGAGCTTGCGGCTGGCTGCCTCCTTGACCGCTGCCATGTCGCCCCGTCCGGCGCTAATGGTAAGCAGCTCACCTATTTCCTCAAGTGTGAATCCCAAGCCCTTGGCTCGCCTGATGAAATTAAGGCGTGCGACATCATCTTCCGCATAGCGACGATAGCCACCGGTCGAGCGCGGCGGCTCCGGCAACAGCCGCTGGCGTTCGTAGTAGCGGATCGTGTCGATCGGAACCTGGGTCTGGCGTGCCAGCTGACCGATGTTCATGGGCGCTCCTGGGAGAAACAGACTCCAGTGTGCACCCTGGAGTCTGGTCAAGAGTCAAGTGTTGCGTCCATCCCGACCCGCCAGTTCAGAACCAGAACCGCACCCCTGCCACCCAGCCTTGTTGCTTTGGAGACTCGCCGGATGCCCGGATCAGATCGGCGGTGTCGCCGAAACTGCGCGTCCAGGCATACCCCACGTAGGGCGCGAACTGGCGGGTGAACTCGTAGCGCAGGCGCAGACCGGCCTGGCCCTCGCTGAGTCCTTTGCCGATACGGTGCTGCAGGTCATCCTTGCTGTAGGCGTTGAACTCGACCCGCGGCTGCAGGATCAATCGGTTGGTCAGCAGCAGCGTGTATTCGCCCTCGAACCTGGCGGCAAGCCGACCGTGCTGGCCCACATAGGCATGGGCTTGCAGTTCGAATTTGTATGGCGCCAGGCCCGCAACACCAAGGCCGGCCCATTGGCGTGAAGGGCCCGGGCCGAAATCGCTGCGCAGCGAGGCGACCCGATCCCACCATGGCCCGGTCGCGTGGGCCCACTGCAGCTCGACGGTGCCTTGGGCCTGTTCGCCACGGTGCTGTTCGCCCTCGCTGCGCAGCCAGAGCTTGTCGAAGTTGCCACCGACGCCGAGCCGCGTCTCCCAGGCTGTCCCGCCGCCCTCGACATGCTCCAGGCGATCACCGCGCAGCACCGCGACGGTGGGGTTGTCGTCCATGTGCAGGGACATGTCCATCCCACCCAGGTCGGGAAACGCCGCGGCTAATGCTCCGCGTGTTGGCGGGGGCAGGGCCGGGGGCGGTGGGGGAGTGTGACCGGGTGCGGCATGGTGCATGTGCGCCATGGATGAAGCGTCGGGCTCCATGTCCATGTCGGCCGGCATCGCGTGTCCGGCATGTGGATCTGGCGTCTGGGCAGGCGCCGGCGGCGTCCTGGCGGGCGTGGGCGCACGCTTTTCGGCTGAGGGTGCCTGTTGGACGTGATCCGCCGGCATCTTCATGCCGTGGTGGCCCGCATGTGGGTCGGCCTTGGCGTCCTGCCTGGTCTCAGCGCGCTTCACCGGCCTTTTCTTCGGTTTCGACTTGCCATCGTCCTGCGTCGCAGACATGTTCATGCCAGGCATGTCCTGCATCTGCATCGACGCATGATCGTGCTGCTGTGCTGCTGCCGTGCCGCTGGCCAGCATGAGCGCGCCGGCCAACGCGAGGCGGCTGGAGGGCAGGGCGCTCATGCGACATGCACCTCGCGGAACATGCCCAGCTCCATGTGCAGCAGCATGTGACAGTGGAAGGCCCAGCGCCCCAGCGCATCGGCGCTGACCCGGTAGCTGCGCACGCTGCCCGGCGGCACGCTGACGGTGTGGCGACGCACCTGGAACTGCCCGTCGGCATTTTCCAGATCGCTCCACATGCCGTGCAGGTGGATGGGATGTTCCATCATCGTGTCGTTGACCAGCACGATGCGCATGCGCTCGCCGTAGTTGAGCCGGATCGGAGCGGCCTTGGAGAATGGAATGCCGTCGAACCCCCAGACATAGCGCTCCATGTTGCCGGTCAGGTGCAGCTGGAGTTCGCGCCCGGGTTCGCGTGGATCAGGATCCTCGAAGGTGCTGTGCAGGTCCGCTGCGGTCAGGACACGACGTCCATTCCCGCGCAGGCCGATGCCCGGATCATCCAGCGCACGGCTCGGTGCCATGGCCTGCATGTCCACGGCCGGGTTACCGGTTTCGCTGGCCGGATGCTGGATCATGCCGTGGGCAGGGCCAGGCATGCCGGCGGGATCGGTCTGGGCCATTGCCGCATGATCCATCCGCATATGACCCATCGCCGTGTGATCCACAGGTGCCTGTGTTCCTGCTGCCGGCGCGATCGAGGTCATCGCAGAGATGTCGCCTGGGCCATGATCCATGCCCATGTCGGCCATGGTCAGCAACGGGCGCAGGTCCAGCGATGGCACCGGGGCCTGCAGGCCGGGGCGGGGCGTCAGCGTGGCGCGTGCGTAACCGCTGCGGTCCATCGCCTGGCAGAAGACGGTGTATGGCTGGTCTTCCTGCGGCTGTACGACCACATCCAGCGTCTCGGCCACGGCGATGCGGAATTCGTCGACGCTGACCGGATGCACCGGCTGCCCGTCAGCGGCCACCACGGTCATCTTCAAGCCGGGGATCCGCACGTCGAAGAACGTCATCGCCGAGCCATTGATGAAGCGCAGGCGCACCCGCTCGCCGCGCTTGAACACCCCGCTCCAGTCCATATCCGGCGAGGCGCCGTTGACCAGATAGGTGTAGGTCAGGCCAGTCACATCGGCCAGGTCGGTCGGGCTCATCCGCATCTGGCCCCATATGCGGCGGTCCTGGGCGGCGGCCCCAAAGCCTTGCCGGCGCACATCGCGGGCAAAGTCGCCGACGGTGCGCTTGTGGACGTTGTAGTAGTCAGGCTGCAGCTTCAACTTGCGGACGATGGCATGCGGATCCTCGTCGCTCCAGTCCGACAGCAACAGGACGTAATCACGATCGACCGCGACCGGATCCGGCCCGGCCGGGGCTACCACGATCGCGCCAAAGGCCCCCTTGGCTTCCTGCAGGCTGGAGTGGGCGTGATACCAGTACGTCCCGGATTGATTCAATTTGAATCGATAAATATATGATTCCGATGCAGATATCCCGTGGAAACTCAGGCCCGGAACGCCATCCATCGCCGCTGGCAACACGATGCCGTGCCAGTGCAACGAGGTGTCCACGCCCAGTCGGTTGCTGACCTTGAGCGTGACCTCATCGCCCTGGCGCCAATACAGTGTGGGCCCAGGCATTGACCCGTTGATGGCCACGGCCTGGGCCGGACGCCCAGTGATGTTGACTGGCAACGCTCCGATGGAGAGGTTAAATTGCGTGCCGCGCAGTTCCGGCACAGGCAGCGCCGCCGTTCCCACAGGTACACCCGGGTGCGCGAACGCCGATGCCGAAGAAGGCAGCTGCGACGATGCCAGCACCAGACCGCTACCAGTGACAAAGCGCCGACGCGATACACCAGGCCGTGCCGGCCACGAACCATCCATCGACATCCACCGACTCCATATCCAAGCGTGCGAGGCGGGCAAGTATGCAAAGTCTGGAGCGGAGTCCAGTCAAGCGATGCAGACGTGGCTGTAGATGACAGGTAGGCAATCCGCTTAATTACATAATATACATTATGCGAAGTTATTGAAATCACTCGCTTGGGACGTATGGACCTCAATCACGTCCGGTCTGCCGCGCAAGCGCAAGCGTGGGATGCCTGACTCTTTAGAGGCATTTGGATGACCACCCCACTGCCGTCGTGCTGGACACATGGCTAATCCTGCCGCAACTCGTGCGCCGCCGCGCTGCATGAAAGGCGCACCGAACCCCGTACTTTGCTTTTCAGAACGATCTGCACTGCGGCGCCAGACATGCAGCACGAAAGCTGTTCGGTCAACCCACTCCGGTAGGCCCTTCCAGCACGATCCGCACTTTGCGAAGCAACTGCTGCTTGGTGTAGGGCTTGTTGAGGACATCGAACTCCGTGCCGCCCGCGTCCGTCCGCTCGAGGCTGGCTTCCGCGTAACCGGTGCTCAACAGCACTTTAATGCGGGGCAACTTTCGCTTCATTTCCCGCGCCAGCACGACCCCGTTCATTCCGCCGGGCATGATGAGATCGGTGAAGAGCAGGTCGAACTTTTCGCCGCCATCGACCAGTGCCAAAGCCGCCTTACCGCTAGAGGCCGTCCTTGTATGGTAGCCGCCTGCTTCAAGGAGCATTTCGGCGAGCATGGCCACGTCTTCCCGGTCCTCCACGATGAGAACCCGCTCTGAGCCGCCCTTGTCCATTGCCATGTTCGAAGGCGACGCATCCCGTGTGACCAGGTCCTGGGTCGCGGGGAAATAAAGGCAAACGGTCGTTCCCTTGTCCACTTCCGAATCGATGCGCACCGTCCCGCCAGACTGCTTGACGAACCCGTAAACCATGGACAGGCCAAGTCCTGTCCCCTTCCCTTCTTCCTTGGTGGTAAAGAACGGATCCACCACTCGGCTGATGAGCTCGGGAGGCATGCCTGACCCGTTGTCGGACACGCAGACGCGGATGAAGCGCCCAGGCGGCAACTGGTCGTATTTCTCCAGAGCTGAGTCGTTCACCTCGACATTGCTCGTGGAGAGCGTGACCACGCGCTCGTCTCGGCCTTGCAGCGCATCTCGGGAGTTGATGAGCAGGTTGAGCAGCGCGACCTCTGCTTGCGTCGGATCGATTTTGCAGTTCCACAGCCCCTTCGCCAGTCGGGTGCGCAACTCGACTTCCCCACCCAGGGTATTGGCAGCCATGTCGACCATAGACAAGACCAGTCCGTTGACATTGACCGTGCGCCCTTCCAGTTTCTGCCGGCGTGAGAAGGCCAGCAGTTGCTGAGTCAGTAGTGCGGCCTTTTCGGTAGCGCCCTGCGCATGCTTGGCTGCACGATGGACCAGGGCAGCCTGCTTGGAATCTTCCAGCTCCGCACCGATGATCATCTCCAGGTAACCGCCCATCACCTGAAGCAGGTTGTTGAAGTCGTGCGCGATACCGCCGGTCAGCTGCCCCAGCGCTTCCATCTTTTGCGACTGCCGCAGGGAATCCTCGGCGTCCCGTCGGCGAGACACGTCGAGCTGGGAACCGAAAAAGTAGACCAACTCCCCCCGGTCATCGAAGACAGGCGAAACGAAAAGCGCGTTCCAGAAGGTCGATCCGTCCTTGCGGTAGTTCAGCACCTCGGTAGCCACTTCCCGGCGCTCGGCGATGCCATCGCGCACATCGGCGATCGAATCCCGATTGGTCTCGGGGCCCTGAAGAAATCGACAGTTCCGGCCCACCAGTTCGTCCAGCTCGTATCCGGTCATTTCTGCGAATGCTCGATTCGCGAAAATGATCGGGTTGTCCGGCTGGTGCGGGTCCGTAATGATCATCGGCATCCGAGTGGTCTGGACCGCACTGAAGAAGATATCGGAGCGCTTGTCCTTAACGCCCTGCGTTTGAGAACTCCGCACGGTGGGGGATGGAAAGCCTTTGAACTGATCGTTGGACACTCTGTTCCCTGGGTTACGCGCCGCTTCGCCTGGATAGTCTGTCAGCCATGCGTTAAATCACGCTACACCCAGCCCTCACGAAAAATTTACGCTAGAAGTGCTCTGGACGCTCCTTGCGCATGCGCGGTAGCGATTCCTCCAGCGCGTCCAGCCGTTCGATGAGCGTCAAGGTCATCCATGGCGACCCCCAAAAGGATGGCAGTGCGGCACCGTCCCGCGCCGTGTCACCGGGTGAGACCGCTGGTGAATTTTCTGAGACAGGGCGTCCAGCCCGCCCAGGATGCCGCTGGAACGCATGCTGCCGGTTGGCAGTGGTTCCCACCGCCTTTTCGATTCCCACTTTATTTTTATCGCGAGCAGTGAAAACGCAAGCGGTTGCTAGCGCAGTTCTTGCTGTTCTTTCCCGGGTCTGGCCAGACGGTGACTTGGACGCGCTCCGCTTCGTCCTCCAGCCGCAATTCCTGCCCGGGCACTTGATCCAGGTCCTGCGCAACCACCGCGAATTAGCTCTCTCCTTCCATGCCGATACGCGCTGCGTGGCGGCCTCCACGCCTGCAGCTCAGCCAGACGCCGACGACACAGCGCGGCATTCCGCTTCAGCTCGCCCGTGTCCCGCAGAAGCCCGGAACGGCGCCAGGCTTCGACTTGCAACCTCAGCAATCTTCACCGGCGCTAGGCGTGGGCCACTTTATGTTCAGTAGCCCCTATCGGTCCCCCCTGCATGCCCTCTGCAATCTGCAAAAAGTTCAAGACTGTCGTGCTTCATCGGTCGGTTTATGGCTGGTGACGGCTTGCGGAAAATGCGCGATGAACGTGTCGTCCTCGCGCTTCCAATCGAACAATACGGCGCATTGGGCGAAGGCCGCTCGGTCGCCTTGTCGGGACTGAACGGGAGTATTGACTGGTGGTGTGCCCCCAACATGGACAGCCCCCCGCTCTTTGATCGCCTGCTTGACGCCGACGATGGCGGGTTCTTCCAGCTGGTGCCAGATGCGTCCTACGAGGCAACCCGCGCCTACCGGCCAGACAGCAATGTGCTGGAGACCATTTTCAGAACGGCCGGCGGCTCGGCCAAGCTGACTGAATCGCTGAACAGCGGCAACGCGGGAAGGCTTCCCTGGTGCGAGCTTGCGCGACGGCTGGAGGGGATCGAAGGAACGGTGCGATTCATCCTCGAGATGCGCCCCGGCGCGCGCGCGCGCACCACCAATCCGTATCACTCCAGCATCGGTCCGCACAAGGTCTTTCATGTTCAGCGCCTGCTTGGCTTGGTCATTCATGACGATTCGTATCACTGCCAATGGTCTGACCAGGGCGTGACGGGGCACGTGCAGGTCGATGCCGGTCAGCGCGCGACGATTGCGCTCGTCGTTGGCGAGGACGAGCCCTTGGTCGCCCCCAGCGTGGAGGAGATTGACGGGCGCATCGATCAAACAGACCGGGAGTGGCGGAGCTGGGCACTGAATGTGAAGTTCGATGGGCACGGGCGCTCGGCGTTTGTGCGCAGCGCACTGGCATTGAAGCTTTTGCTTTACTCGCCCTCAGGCGCAATCGCCGCCGCCGCAACGACGTCTTTGCCTGAGAAGATCGGCGGCGAGAAGAACTTTGACTACCGCTACGCCTGGGTGCGGGACGCGGGCTACACCATCCAGGCCTTCCTCGCCGCCAAGCTGGAAGCAGAGGCAAAGGCGGCGTTTACGTGGCTGATCAAGCAGTTGAAGCGCCATGGCTGCAAAGTTGTCTTCACGCTCGATGGCGAAACGGTGCCGCAGGTCGAGCATAAGAAGATTAGCGGATACCGCAACTCCTCGCCTGTCGTGACAGGCAACTTAGCCGGCGAGCAACACCAGCACGGCATCTTTGGAGACATCTTCGAAACCGCCCACTGCTTCGTCGGCAAGGGAAATGTGCTCGACAGCGCAAGCGCGGAGGTTCTATCGCGTATAGCCGACCAATGCGCCGATGTGTGGCGTGTCGCCGACAGTGGAATATGGGAGCTCAAGCAGCTTGAGCACTACACCATGTCCAAGATCAGTTGCTGGCAGGCGTTGGCACGGGCGGTCGAACTGGCCGATCAAGGACAGCTCCCCACGACCTGCCGTGATCGATGGGCACGCGAGCGCGACCGGGTGAAGGACTGGATTGAGACCAACTGTTGGTCCGACGACCTACAGGCGTTTGTGATGTATCCAGGAAGCGACAAGCTGGATGCATCGCTCGCGCTCGCCGTTCGCTTCGGCTTCGATGGACATGAGCGCCTGAAGCTGACGCTGGAGGCCATTGATCGCCAACTCGGTGCAGGTGACTTCCATTACCGCTACACAGGCATGAAGGAAGAAGAGGGTTGCTTTCTGGCCTGCTCCTTCTGGATGGCCGAAGCGGTGGCCCGGTTAGGAGACGTAAGAGGCGCTCAGGCGCGACTGACGCGGTTGGCCGATCAGCTTGATCGCGGCTGCGGCGTGATGAGCGAAATGATTGACCCCGACAGCAAGGCATTTTTAGGCAATACCCCACAAGGTTTGAGCCATTTGGCTCACATCATGGCGATGGCCACCACCAACGACTACCTCAACGCAGGAGATACAACATGTCCGACCGACTGACGATGCAAGATCCGCGAACCCAGTATCCACAGCCGCCCTTCCCCGCCCAGCCTCAGCCCGCTCCAGGCAAGGCAGCAAAGATGGACCCGGTCCCCGATCACGGGGAAACCTCATACCAGGGCACTGGCAAGCTGAAAGGACGTAAGGCACTGGTAACCGGCGGCGACAGTGGCATCGGTCGCGCTGCCGCGATTGCTTATGCGCGCGAAGGCGCGGATGTCGCGATCTCGTTCTTGCCCTCGGAGGAGTCCGATGCACAAGAGGTCATCGCGCTCATCGAAGCGGAGGGACGCAAGGCGGTCAGCCTTCCAGGGGACATCACCGATCAGGCTTGGTGCTCTGCACTTGTCGAGAAGGCCTTGGAGGGCCTGGGCGGTCTGGATATCCTCGTCATCAACGCGGGGCGGCAGCAGTACAGAGAAGACATCTCCAAGCTCAGCGCGGAGGACTTCGACAAGACGTTGAAGACCAACCTGTATGCCATGCACTGGATCGCGCAGGCGGCCGTGCCTCATCTTCCGGAAGGGGCATCGGTTATCACGACTGCATCAATCCAGGCCTACGATCCCTCGGCCATCTTGCTGGACTACGCCACGACCAAGGCAGGCATTGTGGCTTACACCAAGGCGCTGTCCAAACAGCTCATGGAGAAAGGCATTCGTGCCAATGTGGTTGCGCCCGGCCCATTCTGGACGGTGCTTCAGTCCTCGGGTGGTCAGCCGACCGACGCGGTTACCAAGTTCGGTTCGCAGACCCAATTCAAGCGTCCTGGCCAGCCTGTCGAGATCGCGCCGATCTACGTATTGCTCGCCAGTCAGGAAGGCAGCTACATCACCGGCGAAGTGTTTGGCGCAACCGGCGGCGCGGGCGTCGCCTAATGCTCAGGGTGGCCCGCGCCTGCGGGCCACCTTCCGACGTTATCCGGCGATCGTGAAAACGGAGCCGGAGTCGACACGCAGACCTGCGCCGTTGATGAAACTGGCGCGCTCCGAACACAAGAAGGCGACCGCGGAGGCGACCTCTTCAGGCCTTCCCCGCCGCTTGAGCGCCATGCCAGGACGCTCCTCGTCCAAAAAGGTTCGTATGGCCTCGTCGAAACTCATGCCCTTCTCCTCCGCTCTCTTTTGCATCATCGCGTCAGTCATCGGTGTGTGGATGAATGCCGGTGACACCGTATTGACCAACACATTGTCAACGCCATAGGCCTTGGACAGACCCTTGGCCAAGCTCAGGATGCCCGCCTTAGACGCGCAGTAGGGCAGCTCGTCGGTGTAGGGCTGGACGCCATCCTCCGATGCAAACAGAACGATGCGGCCCCACCCTCTCTTACGCATCGCGGGAATAGCTTGCCGACACATGCGCACTGCGCCCATCAGGTTGATGTCCAGGGTTTCCATCCAGCCCGCATCGTCAACTTCAAGGAAGTCACCCGTAGCGCCGGTCACGCCAGCTGCATTGACGTAGATGTCAGGGTCGCCAAGCTGCTCACGAACTGCGGACCAGATCTCGCTGACATCCCCGCTACGGGTCACGTCCCCGGAGACCGCGACGACTTCTCCCAGCTTGGACAGCTCCTCGTGCGCCTGTTCAAGCGTTCCGTTGCGTACATCGGTGATGGCAACCCGCACGCCGGCCAGCAGAAGCTGACGAGCGGTCTCCTTGCCCATTCCAGAGTCGGCGCCACTGATCAGCGCCACCTTGTTACTGATACCAAGATCCATCGCATATTCCTCTTAGTGAAGGGATGAGGCGCTACTGCGCCAGGAAGTGATCCGCGGTGCGGAGAGCGAGCGCCATTTGAGTCAAGGCGGGGTTGGCTGCCAGTGCGCTCGGGAAAACGGAGTTGTCACAGATGTAGAGGTTTGGAATATCGAACGACCGTCCGCTGGGATCGACAACGGCGCGTGCGGGGTCTGTTCCCATTCGGCATGTTCCAAGCGTGTGGGCGGATCGGTCGGCAGCAAAAATGCTCTCTGCCCCAGCCGCCTCCCAGATCGACGTCAGTGTCTGCCGCGCGTGCCGGTCAAGCGCTTTTTCGTTGTCGCCGTAGCTGAAATCTATGCGCGCCTTACGCATTCCGAGCGCGTCCTTTTCATCGACCAGCGTGAGCACGTTGTGCTCGTTCGGCAAGCACTCACCGTTGATGCCGATACCGGCCAGCGCGTTGTAACCCACGATCTTGTCCGTCAGTTCCTGACCCCATAGCCCTGCGCCGCGCGCCAACGTATTGGCCAGCGTCACGGGTTGGACACCCAGGCTCTGAATCAGGTAGCCACCGGCGAAGTCAGCCTGCGCCGGCCTCAGCATGTCCTCGCTGATCAGCGCAGAGGGGTAGCCCCTGTTCATGCGCATGTCCGCGTTGAAGCTTCCCCACACTTGGGTTGCGACGTGGGCCATGAAGTTGCGCCCTACCAGGCCACTGGAGTTGGCCAACTCCAAGTTCAAGAGCAAACGGGGCGTTTCAACCCCGCCGGCGCAGAGGAAAACCGCGCTGCATCGTTGTCGCTTGCGCTGACCGGCATGGTCATAAACCACGCCGGTGACCCGCCCCTTGCTATCCCTCTCGACGTCGATCACACGGCTCTGCGGCTGAACACGGGCGCCGTTAGCCCGCGCCGCAGCAAGCCATGTCGTGTCCGAACTCGACTTTGCGCCGTTGAAACACCCTTGGTGGCAGGCGCCACAGTTCAAACAGGCTCCCCGCTTGCCAAAATAGGCCTGGTTTCGTGTATGCGTGACCAGCGCCGCCGGCGCATCACATGCGGTTATTCCAAGTGCCTGGCAACCCCTTGCCATCGCCTGGGCAGGTGCATTGCGTTTGGCGGGGGCGTATCGGTAGGTGCGGTCCGCATCCCATGGGTATCGGGAGGGACCTGAGACACCGATGAAGTCCTCAACCTGCCGGATGTAACTGATCAGCTCCTGATGATGGATGGGCCAATCCTCGCCTTGGCCGGACGCGGATCTCAAAGCCACGTCACGCGCATCGGGCCTTGGGCAGAAAGCGCCCCAATGAAGCGTGGAGCCTCCCACTCCAGTGCCCGAGTTGTTGGCCCCAAACGCAGTTGGGTTAGCGCCACCACTAAGGCGCTCTTCCATCCAATATAAATCGGTCCGCAACTCGTCGGGAAGATGATCGGTGGTGGAAAATGCCTGGCCGGCTTCTAGAACCAAGACCCTTACGTTGGCTGCTGCCAAACGGGCCGCCAAGGGGCCTCCGCCTGCTCCGCTGCCCACAATCACAACGTCAACGGCGTTGCTCTGCTCGACCGTCACCTTTGCACCTGCCACGCTTCCATCTCGTTCTCCCCAGTCAGCTCGTAGCCTTTCGTCTCCATGGGCTGAGCGTTGACGGCAAAGCCGTCATAACCCATCGCCGCCCACGTCGAGGGCAAACTGGTCCAGGTCCGCGCGATCAAAGCCCTTGCGTCTTCGAACCAGCGCTTGATCTGATCCGGGGAAAGCATTGCCTGACCGCCGAACCCGAGATCTCCTCGTTCCAGGCGTCCGAGCAAGCCATCACGCTCGGTAGCAGCAAGGGCAGAAAATCCGCCGCCGAGTCCTGCGAGCAAGTCCAGTGCCAGCTGCCAGGTGGCTTGATCACCCGGTAGATCTGCAAACCGCCAGCCATCTCCAACGCCATGTGCTAGATCCAAGTCGATCCGGCGCGCGAGGTCGGATGGATCCTTGATGCCGGGCAAGACTTGCGAGCAGAGCAACGAGAGCGTTTCCAGCTGCGAGGGGCTTAACGTCCCGGCCTCAGTTCGTGCAGGCGGCAGATTGCGCTTGACCAGCTTTGAACGCATCCGCTCGCTGACCCTTTCGCTGTTCAAAAGCTCGATAAAAGCGTCGGGGAGCCGATGCCCGAGGCCCTCTTCGAGGAGATCTTCGATGACGGACGCAACTGCTTCAGCACGCTCGTAGGGCAACAGGTGCGCGGCGCGCCGCAACACGATGACGTCTTGCGCCGCTGGGTAATGCGGAACATTGAGAGACCGCTGTGCCTTCTGACCGAGATCGCCATCCTCCTGACCGGCAAGCACCCGCACCGCAAATGGAAGCGTCCCGACCGCATCGGCCCAGTCCTCGTTGCTGCCGTGGGTCAACCAAGCCTTCCACGCCGCTGGATCGCTTCGCATGATGTCCTTCAGCGCACGCGCGTGCTGCGCCGGTGCGAGAGGCCTTGCCACGTTGCTGGCCAGGAAATCTTGCGCGTGCTCTGGGGAAATCCCGCCCGGACCCAGCCAGCTCAGCATTTCCTGACGCCGCTTTTCATCCATTGGCTCGGGGCCCGGGGGCGAGGCAGCGATGAGCGCCAGGCCAAGCAGGCCTGCCAATCCCCGCTTCCCATCGCGTGATCGGGCAGCGATGACCGCAGCGATTTTGCCTCCCATGCTGTGCCCCACCAAGAAGAAGGACCCACAGCCCCGACCGCGTATTTGTTCGCAAACCCAATCAGCGAGGCGCTCCACATCGTCCCGTTCCGCAAGGGGCTCGGACCCGAAGCCTGGCAAATCCAAAGGCACGCATTCAACCTTGTTTCCCAGCGCTGATACGACCTCGTTCCATTCAAGCGAACTCGCCCCGAGCGCATGCAGAAAGAAGATGGTTGGCTTGGACATGGCAGATTGTCTGATGAAGGCCTTAGATCATCATTCCGACGCGGTATGGACGGCGTGCAGGCGCTTCAGGTCCCGGTTCTTCAAGCTTCCCGGCAGTCCATGGGCGCACCGGATCAAGCGTGTCGACCCCTACAGCAGGTCGGAGGAAGCGTGTTTGGAAGGGGCTGTATCACGCCCTCGGACAAGCCGGCTGCATCTGACTTGCGGGCAACCCCTCACGCGCCGTAGAAGGTCGCAGTCCAATGATGCGCCGGTAGTGCTTGCAGCCACCACTCGCCACGAGGACTTCCCGCCCATGCCAGCCAACAATCGCCCCCCCGTCGCCTACACGCCCGAAATCGAATCAATCTCAGCGGACGAGGCAGAGGTCATCGAGGCGCTGGAGGAACTCTTCGTTGACATGGCCACCACCGTCTCTGAGAAGGAAGGGCACGCGCACCGTGCGGTCCACGCTAAAGGCCAAGGGTTGCTGCGCGCCGAGGTTGACGTGCACGGCGGCCTTGCTGCGCACCTGGCGCACGGCCTGTTCGCACAACCCCGCCGCTATTCGGCCGTCATGCGCCTGTCGTCCCCGCCGGCCGAGCAGCTGAGCGACGACGTGTCCACCCCACGAGCGATCGCGCTGAAGGTTCTCGGGGTCGAGGGGGATCGCGTTGAGTGCTCCAGGGGCCAGGATTCTCAAGACTTCCTCATGGTGAATGGGCCGAAGTTCACCGTGCCTGGTCCAAGCGGCTTTCTCCGCAACTTTCGCATGCTCGCAAAAACGACAGAGCGCATGCCCAAAACCAAAGCGTATCTGTCCAAGGTTTTGCGTGGCACCGAGGCCTTGGTCGAGAAGGCCGGCGGTGTCAGCGGCAAGCTGCGCGAGATGGGCGGCCAGCCCCAGGTCCATCCCCTTGGCGAAACGTTCTTTACGCAGGTGCCCTTTCGCTACGGCCCCTTCATTGCCAAGTTTTCCCTGGTGCCAGTGTCTGCAAACCTCACAGACTTGAAGGATCAAAAGATCGGCAACCAAGACGATGCCCAGCGCGATGCGGTGCGATCGCTCATTGGCAACCTGACGGAGCCGGCCATATGGGAACTGCGCGTCCAGCTGTGCCGTGACCTTGAAACCATGCCCATTGAGGACGCGTCCGTCGAATGGCCGCAAGAGGAAAGCCCTTACGAAACCGTGGCCACCGTGCGCGTCTTGGCACAGAACGCCTGGGAAGACGGCGCTGCCCCAAAGGAAGAGGACGGGTTGGCCTTCTCGCCTTGGCACGCGTTGGAGGCGCACCGCCCCTTGGGCGCGCTGAACCGGGCCCGTCGGGTTGTCATGCCCGCGTCCCAGCGGTTCCGCGCTGGCTTTAACCGGTGCCCCATCCACGACATCCCCGACATTGGCGAGAACCCTTAAACCTGCCCATCCCCCATTTGTGTGGTGGCGATACACGAAAGCGTTTTCGTTTGCCGTGGCCCGGTGTGGTTTCAAGCCGAACATGCTTTCTTTGCTTCACTTTGCATCCCCTCGAAGGCGGCTGCCGGACTGCTGCGTGCTCGGCATACCCAAGTTTCTTCTGCGCTCGGCACTTGGCCAGCTCCGAAATACGGACCCCTTCAGGCGTCGTCGCCCGAGGCTTGCGCTGCTTGGTGTGAGCTACACGCTGCGCGGAAGGGTGGCCGGCGTGGCCAGAGAAGAGGTAGGCCCCATGCACCCCACAGCAGCCAGCGGTCCAGTCTCAGCGCCAAACCATTCCATCGCCATGCAAGTCGTTGCTATGGGCATATCCGCGGCGCCAGCAGAGACCGCGACAAGGCCGATGCCAGCGAGCATCGGGAGCGACAGATGAGAAGCGGCGCCAGCGCAAAAAAGGGCGTTGTGAGCGCCCCTTTTTGTCCGGCCCCGAAAACCTGACAAGCAACGTTGATCTCAATGCCCAACTGCGCCGGTCAGGACATGATCTTGTCGGGGGTCATCGGCGTACTTCTAATTCGATTGCCTGTGGCATGGAAGATGGCATTGCAGATTGCGGCCGATACCCCGACCAGCCCGATCTCACCCACGCCTTTTGCACCAAGCGAACTGACCACCCGATCATCCTCTTCGGCAAATATCACATCGATCTCATGGATGTCTGCCTGGGACGAGATGTGGTATTGGGCCAGGTCACGGTTCATGAACCGGCCAAAGCGGTGATCTGCTTCGGTGTGCTCATGCAACGCCGCGCCGATGCCCCACACCACGCCGCCGATGATCTGGCTGCGCGCAGCGATGGGATTGAGGATTCGCCCTGCCGCGATGGCGCTGACCACGCGCATCACCCGAACCGTTCCAAGTTCCTCATCCACCCGCACCTCGACGAACACGGCACTGTGCGTCGCGCGGGTGAATTTACGCTGCTTGAGGACATTGGGCAGCAGCAGGTACTTGGCTTGGATGCTTGCCTTTCCCGACTGGTCCAGCAGTTCGCTGAAGGACAAGCCCGGATCCTCGCTGCCGACGATCCGAAGGCGCCCGTCGATGCAATGCACCTGGTCAGGCTTCAATCCCGAAAACGCCGCACTGTTCATCGCCTGGGCCAGCGACAACAGCTGTTTGCGCAACTTGTCGCAGGCGCCCTGCACCGCCGATCCCACCGTGGCGACATGGGAGGATCCGCCCTCGATCGGTGCCACCGGCAGTGTTGAATCTCCAAGCTGGAAGGTCACCTGTTCCAGCGGCAGCCCCATGGCTTCTGCCGCAATCATGGCCATCACCGTGTAGGTCCCGGTGCCGATGTCGGTAGCGGCGCTGCTCACCACCAGGCGTCCGTCGCGATGCAACTCGGCGTGGGCACGGGCGAACATCTGCATGGCATCCCATTGTCCGGTCGCCATCCCCCACCCCACCCACTCGTGCCCCTCTTTGCGTGCACGCGGCTGCGGATCGCGTCTGTCCCAGCCAAAGCGCGCTGCGGCCAGCGCATAGCACTCGCGCAAGGCCTTGGTCGAAAACGGCTTGCCGTCGGCCGGGTTGGTCTCAGCGTAGTTGCGCAGGCGCAGCTGCAGCGGATCGATGCCCACCACATAGGACAGCTCATCCATGGCCACCTCGAGCGCATGCATGCCGTGGGACGCGCCGGGGGCGCGCATGTCGATGGGCGTGTACTGATCCAACGCAACGAGGTTGTAGCCCAAGTGCACGTTCTGGCAGTCATAGAGCTGCCCGCTCCAGTTGACCACGACCTCCACGTAGTCTTCGATTCTGGAGGTCTCGGCGATGGCTTCGTGCCAGATCGCAAGCAGCTTGCCCTGGGGATCGGCACCAAGCTTCAGGCGCTGCGAGGTCTCGGGCCGATGGCCGAAGGTGAACATCTGCTGCCGAGTCATGACGACTCGCACCGAGCGTTCCAGCAAAAGCGAGGCCATCATCGCCAGCGGCAGCTGATATTGGGGCCGAAGCCCAGAACCGAACGCGCCACCGACATACGGATTCCGGACCGTGACCTTGGACTTTGGAATGCCTAAGACGTGGGAGACATACCAACGGCTGTTCTGTGAGCCCTGGGTCTTGTCGTAAATCGTGAAATGGCCATCCTCGCTGCGTATTACCGTCGAGGCGAACAGCTCCATGGGGTTATGGTGCTCGGTGCCGCTGTAGTAATGGCCGTCCACCTGGCACGGTGCATCGACAAACGCCTGCTCCGGTTCGCCTTTGTCCTTGGGCGGCAGTGAAAACCCGGCTTTCATTGGCTTGGGCTTGTGTGCCCGATCTAGGTGGGCCATCAGATTGGTCTGATGTTCCTCCTGCGCGTAATGCACTACCACCAGCGCTGCGGCATGTCTGGCCGCCTCGAAGCTCTCGGCCACCACCAAGGCCACCGGCTGCCCGCTGTAGCGCACGATGTCGTCATACAGCGGGCGGAATGGCGCTCCACCTGGCGCGGTCATGTCCTTGTAGAACAATGCCATGCTGCGCATGTGCGGCCGGTTCCGGTGGGTCATCACATTGACCACGCCGGGGACCATCAGGGCTGCGTCGAGGTCGAAGCCAACAATGCGGCCTTTGGCGATCGTGCTGTTGACCACCACGCCGATGGCCATATCCGGGGCGGTCCATTCGGCGGCATAGCGGGCCTGACCGGTCACCTTGGTACGTCCGTCGATGCGGTGCGCACCGGTGCCCGTGGGAACGTGCCCGGTGCCTGGATCGGCCACTGGCGTGGTGTATTCAACCTTCATGGCGCATCTCCAGAGCGAGACTGTGGGTTTGGGCGGTACCGGCCGTGGCCGCTTCCAGCGCCCGCACGACCGTGCGCTTGGCCAGCACGATCTTGAACGCGTTGTCGTTCTGGGCCACGGCGTCCTCCAACAGGCGGTCTGCCATCTGCTGGAATGCTTCGCGACCAGCGACCTGACCTGTCAGGAGCTGCTCGGCCTGGGCACTGCGCCAAGGCTTGTGCGCCACCCCGCCCAATGCGACGCGTGCCTGCAGGATCCTGCCGCTTTCATCCAGGTCGAGCGCGGCGGCGACGGACACCAGCCCGAAAGCGTAGGAAAGCCTCTCCCGGATTTTCAGATAGGCGCTATGAGCGGCGAATCGGTCGGCGTTGGGGAGCGCGATGTACTCGATCAATTCGTCCGCGGCCAGCGTACTGTCGATTTCAGGATGGTCCCCCGGAAGGCGGTGGAAATCGGAGAATGCGATATCCCGTCCTGCGCCGCTGCCCTGTACATGGACCACGGCTTCCAGCGCCGCCAGCGCCACGCACATGTCCGAAGGATGAGTGGCAATGCACTGGCTGCTCGCGCCGAGGATCGCGTGATACTTGTTGAGTCCACCGATGGCCGAACAGCCGCTGCCGGGCATGCGCTTGTTGCACGGCATCGCATGATCGTAAAAATAGCTGCAGCGGGTGCGCTGAAGGAGATTGCCGCCGTTGCTGGCCATGTTCCTGATCTGAGCCGAGGCAGCAGCCAGGATCGCCGCACTCAGCAGTGGATACCCTTCCCGTACCAGCGGGTGATATGCGGTATCGGCGTTGCGCGCCGTGGCACCGAGGCGCAATCCGCCATCGCCCGTGCTTTGGATGGCGTCCAGCGCCAACCGGTTGATGTCGACCAAGCGACCTGGCCGCATGATCTGAAGTTTCATGAGGTCGAGCAGGTTTGTGCCACCTGCAATGACTCGCGCATCTGCCGGCGCCGGGGAGTCGGCCGTTTCGCTTGGCGTCGCCAGACAGCTGACGGCATGATCCGTCGACTCGGCCCGGATGAAGTCGAGCGGCCTCATGCCGGCACCGTGCCCGGCGTCCAGTGACCGCCAGATCCGCTGCGTGTCTCGTCGGCTTGTTGCATGACCGACAGCACCGCATCGGCGATCTGCGGATATGCACCACATCGGCACAGGTTGCCGCTCATCAGCTCGCGGACCTGGTCGCGATTGTGCGCGTGGCCCTCTTCAATCAGGCCTACCGCCGAGCACAACTGGCCAGGCGTACAGTATCCGCACTGCAGCGCGTCATGCTTGATGAAGGCTGCCTGGAGGGGATGCAGTTGGTCGCCTTGCGCAAGGCCCTCCACGGTCACGATGTCGGCGCCATCCTGCATCACCGCAAGGGTCAGACAACTGTTGATGCGACGACCATTCACCAGCACCGTGCAGGCACCGCACTGGCCATGGTCGCAGCCCTTCTTGGTCCCGGTCAGGTCCAGATGATCGCGCAGCAGATCGAGCAGACTCGTCCATGCCTCCACTTCCAGCGTGTGCGCAACGTGATTGACCTGAAGTCTGATCGGATGGCGCGCAGGCACTGGCGACGCGCCAATCGCTGAGCCTGGCGAATGCTGGGGCTGTGAGTTCATCGCTTGCCTCCCTGAGTGTCCAGACAAGCTGGGCCATCAATCGTCTTTTGCCTGTGAGGACCGCTACCCCAGGCACGCTATCGTCAGCGCGCCTGGATCGGGTTTGAATTCCCTCGCCAGAAGTGGCCGTGCGACCACCGCCGCCGGCATGAGCGAACGGATGCTCGTTGACCAAGACAACGACAAGCGCGAGCTGGACCGCGTGCCGTGTGGTCCGGTTGTGATGCAAGGAGAGAGGAGAGGTCGGCAAGGCCTTTTTGTCCCCGAGCCGCAGCGACGCAGGGCGTGCCACAGGGCGC
>JBIIHJ010000035.1:0-19109 GCA_044235875.1 Pseudoxanthomonas sp. | reverse complement strand
GTGGAACTTCAGCAACGACATGACAACTCCTGGAAACGGCACGACGGCCACGCGCGGTGCGCGTGGTGGAAGCAAAGGATTCATGGCACCGGCGCGCCGACCGCGCGCGGCTGTGGACGCGTCAGCAACTGCGACATCAGCGCTTCAAAGCGCGGCACGTCGATCTGGCGCACGACCGTTTCGCGCTGCTCGCCGACGCCTGGCGCATACGGTGGGCTCCACGAGAGGATGTCGCCGTAGCCCGCGCCGTGGTCGATGTTGGTATCGACCATCAGCGCATCGGCCTGGGTGATCAGCGATGGGTCCAGCCACACGGCCACGGCCAGTTCGTCCCACAGCGGGAAACCGGTCTGGCGCGTGGCCAGGGCCTTTGCGATCGGCGTGTCGGCCGCGCGCATGCGCTTGAGCAGTGCCGGCGTGACCTCGGTGGCGGTCGAAGGATCGGCCGGCACCATCACGATCTTCTTCCACGGCGCGCGCATGACGATGCTGGCGGCCTCGGGATCGAAGCGGATGTTGAACTCACGGCGCGGCGTATTGACGAACTCACGCGCGAACTGTCTGGCAGCGTCGCTGTCCAGCACCTGGCGGGGCTCCAGGCTACCGCCCATGTACACCAGCTCCTTGGCCAGCGTGGCGAACTGCGGGTCCAGCTTCTGCGCCAGCGCCAGGTTGGTCAGCGGGCCGGTGGCGATGATCGTCACCTGGCCCGGATGCGCATGGACCATGCGCAGCATGAAGGTCGCGGCCAGTTCGCTCGACGCCTTGACCACGCTCGGGTTGCCGAGCTTCAGGTCGGGCACGACGTCGGGACCGTGGTACTGGGGATCAGCCTGGAAGTTGTCTTCCACCCAGTGCTTCATCCACGCGCCCTTCCACACCAGCTTGCCGTACAGCGCTTCCCAGCGCTCGGTCTCGGTCTCGGTGTTGACCAGCGGATGGATCGCACCGGGCACCGCCGGCACCTCGGGGTGGCCAGTGATCTCCAGCATGCGCCGCGCGTGGGCGGTGGCATCGGTGGCCCAGGCGTTGCCGCTGACCGTGGTCAGGCCCAGCACCTGCACGTCCGGCGCCTGCAGCGCCATCACCTGTGCCGGCGAAAAACCATCCAGGTCATCGTCCAGGATCACCAGCTTTTTTTCGGCAGACAACGCAGGCAGCGCAACGGCCGTCGCGGCGATCAGCACCGCGGTCTTCCATCGCAACGCGCGCAGGCCGGCCATCAGTGCGGCTCCTTGAGAACCTGCGTTTCGAAGGCGGTGAAGTCCCGTTCCAGCTGCCACTGCATGCGCGCCTTCTCGCTCTGCCTGAGCAGGGCATCGCAGCGCGCGTCGGGTCTGGCAGCATCGGCGCGCAGGCTGGCGGCACAGGCCTGGCCCGGGGCGATGCCGTCGTCGTTCCACAGGCTCGTGCCGGGGATGAAGGCATAGGTCAGGCCGTTGCGCGCGATCTGCTTGAGCGTGGGGTAATCCACGCCCTGTTCCTGCACCGCACGCTGGTATTCGTGGGTCATGTCGCTGCGCGAGACGCCTTCGTCGTCGGTGGACAGCACCACCGGCACGCCGGCGGCCAGGTACATCGCCAGCGGATGATCGGCGCCCTTGACCCCCAGGATGCCGTCGTTGCTGGACAGGTTGATCTCCACCGCCACGTGCTGCGCCTTCATCTTGGCCATCAGGCCGACGGCATCGTCCTCGTAACCGATGTCCACACCGTGACCGATGCGTCTGGCGCCCACATCGACGGCATCGCGGATGTGGAAGCGCAGGTCTGCCGGCGGCACCAGGCCCAGCGTCAGCTCGCCAGCGTGCAGAGTCAGCGGCACGGTCGGATAGCGCGTGGACAGGAAGCGGAACATGGCCATGTGCAGGCGGTAGTCGGACAGCGCGATCGGGTTGTCTTCCGGCGCCACGATGTTGAGCGCGGCAAAGCGCGCCGGATCGGCCTGGACCAGCGCATAACCCATCACCATCTGGCCGAACACCACCGGCGGCGGCAGCACGCGCAGCACGTACGGCACATAGCGATAGCGCACGCCGCAGCCGGCGCTGGCATCGGCCTGATCACAGCGCAGCAGCGTGCGCACCTGCGCGTCGAGCTTGGCGAAGTCTTCGCGCGCGGCGTCGACCAGTGCGGGCAGTCCGTCCTGCAGCGGCGCCAGGTCGGCCGCGAAATTCTGGCCATCCCACTTCAGCGCGGCAGCCTTGGCGCCCAGGGTCTTGGCCTGCGGCGGATTGGCGATCAGCTCGACATAGGGCACGCGGTCACCGGCCGCCTGTTCCAGGGTAACGGCCACCGCCTCGGCGCGGCGATTGTCCAGCCCGCTGAAGCGCGAGAACGTGCTGAAGAACTGGTCATGCCCGGAGGCGGCCGCATTGCCGGGCACGAAGTTGCGCATCGACAGCGCATCGACCGTGGCCGAATACAGCGCTGCATCGCGCCCGGCCAGCCCGCGCGCGGGCACCTGGCCTTCGCCGCACGGCGGTGGCGCGAGCTTGTGGTCGGCCACGGTGATGCAGGCGTTCTCCGCATCGGCCCAGCGCAGGAAATCCTCGGCGTACACGCTGCCGCCCAGATGGTTGTGCAGGTCGCCGCCCTTGGGCATGGCCTGCAGGAACGTGCGCAGCCTGGCGCCATTGCCACGAAGGTCCTGCATCACGGTCGCCACCCGCGCCTGGCGCGATCCCACGCCCACTGCGCCGTCAGCCGACCAGGCTGCCCCTGGCAGCACCAGACCCAGCACCACGCCCATCCAACCCAACTTGCTCAACACCACGTGTTTGAATCCCCTTGCATTGAATGTATCCGGCGCCCCCGCGCACACGCGCTACAGCGCGTAGCGCAGGACGAAGAGCGCGGCGACCACCCAGGTCGCCACGTGCACCCCGCGCCAGCGGCCCGTGCCCAGCTTCAGCAGCGCATGGCTGACAAAGCCCAGGGCCAGACCGTTGGCGATGGAATAGGTGAACGGCATGCCCAGCGCGGCCAGGCAGGCCGGCATGGCTTCGGTGACATCGCTCCAGTCCAGGTGGACCAACTCGCGCAACATCAGCCCGGCCACGTAGATCAGCGCCGGCGCGGTGGCATAGGCCGGGACCATGCCGGCCAGCGGCGAGAACAGCAGCGCCAGCAGGAACAGCGCCGCCACCGTCAGCGCGGTCAGTCCAGTGCGGCCACCGGCCTGCACGCCCGCGGCGCTTTCGACAAAGGCAGTCGTGCTGGAGGTGCCCAGCAGCGAGCCGGCCAGCACCGCGGTGCTGTCGGCCAGCAGCGCCCGGTCGAACTGCACGCGCTGCTCGGGCCGGGCCAGCAGGCCGGCACGCTGGGCCACGCCGGCCAGGGTGCCGGTGGCGTCGAACATCTCCACCAGCAGGAACACCAGCAGCACATGCAACAACGCCATCGCCCCACCGTGCTGGGTCAGCGCACCGGCGATGTCCAGCTTGAAGAAGGTCGGCGCCAGGCTCGGAGGCCAGGCCATCAACCCGGCGTAATGCACCTTGCCCAGCAGTACGCCGGCGCCGGTCACCGCGAGGATGCCGATCAGGATGGCGCCGCGCACCCGCAACGCGTCCAGGATGCCGATCAGCACCAATCCACCCAGCGCCAGCAGCGGCGCCGGCGTGTGCAGGTCGCCCAGCGTCACCAGCGTGGCGGGACTGTCGACCACCAGCCCGGCGCCCTGCAGGCCGATGAAGGCCAGGAACAGGCCGATGCCGGCGGCGATCCCGCTGCGCAGCGACTGCGGGATGCCATCGACCAGCCAGCGGCGCGCGCCGGTGAGGGTCAGCAGCAGGAACACGCAGCCGGAGATGAAGACCAGACCCAGCGCCTGCGGCCACGGGTAGCCCATCGCCCCGACCACCGAAAAGGCGAAGAACGCATTCAGGCCCATGCCCGGTGCTAGCCCGATCGGCCAGTTGGCCAGCAGGCCCATCAACAGCGAACCCAGCGCCGCGGCCAGGCAGGTCGCCACGAACACCGCGCCCTTGTCCATGCCGGCGGCCGAGAGGATGTCCGGATTGACGAAGACGATGTAGGCCATCGTCAGGAAGGTGGTGAAGCCGGCCAGCAGCTCGGTGCGGACCGAGGTGCCATGCTCGGCCAGGCGGAAGCCGGCCCAGCCCTTCATCGGTTGATGTCCATGCCGGGCAAGTGGCGCGGCCAGCGCCAGAGCAGAGGCAGAAGGCAGGCGTGGAGGGATGCGGGTGATGCGACGGGCATGGCAGGTCCGGGGCAGGCAACGGCAACGAAGGGCGCCGGCACCGTCTTCAGCCCGTTCATCTGACCGCGCTCAGTCGATGGCGCCTGCGCGCCCCGCTTCCGCTTGCCTTCGAACGACCGTCAATGCTGCACAGCAGCAACCGGTTTTCACATGGAAATTACTAATTTGCAAGATTGATTTCTTTTCGCCATGTGTCAGGCATGACAAAAAGCGTCGAACGTCTTCCAAAAGCCCGTCATTACGGCAGTTGAAACGTCTGTCCCTGCTCTGGAAACACGAAACGGACGCCCAGCCGGTTGCCGTCGGTGAGCTGCTGGCGGACCAGGCTGCGCGGATCTCGACCTGCCGACAGGCTGGGTTTGATGTGCCCCACGACCACTGGCAGGTCCTTCAACGGCTGCTGGCCGCCCGCCACGCTGGCCAGTGCGCCCAGCTCCTTCAGCAGCCAGGCGGGGGTGAGATGGCCGAACAGTTGGGCATCGGCGACGTCGTCGGGCATCGAGGCCTCGATCTGCAGCCCCTTGAGCTGGTGCGTGCGGACCAGCGGCGCCAACACCCTCCAGAGATCCGCCAGCCGGTGCTGCCCACCGGAGAGCGCATCCGGGCCGGTATCGCCGAAGTAAGCGTAGTAGGCCTGGCCGGCGCGCAGCAGGATCATCGAGGAGGTCAGCCTGTCGTGCGACAGCGGATACACGCTGGCCGACAGCGTCGTCCCCGGGATCTGGAACCACTGACCGGGCACCGCTTCGATCAGCCGGTAGCGGCCCAGCGCCGGCGCAGCGCCCCGGTCCGCGAAATTCGGCCAGGCTGTCCAGTTGAAGTAGTCGCGGCTCAGCGAATCCAGGGTTGGAGCCAGCCCATAGATCGGCTTGTGGCCCGTGTCGTCGGTGGCCGCGATCAGCAGCCCTTCGACGTGATCCAGATGCGCGTGGCTGATGAAGTAGCCGGCGATCAGGTCGCGGAAGACCTGTCCTTGCCGCGTCTGGGTTTGGCTTGGCGGTGCATCGGCAAAGGCGCCCCGTTCCAACGCGCGGGCGATACCCGGCAGCACAGTACCGGCGTCGAGCCCCACGTAGTGCGTGTCGCCCGGTGTGCGCACCAGATACGACGAGAGATTGCCATCGTCCAGGCCGCCCGCCACGCCCAGCGCCACCACTTCGAAACCGCCTTCGGGCCTGGACGCCTGCGCGGGCGCGGCGCACGCGAACAGGCACAGCACCGGGGCGAACAGGGACGACAGCAGACAGGGGCGCAGGACGGAACGCATGGCGTGGCTCGGATCAGAGGGCATGGGAGTGTAAGGGCGGCTTTCAGGGGACACGCGGCCGGAACGCCACGCTAAGATGTCGGCATTGCATTCAGGGATGACCGCAGGGCGTGCTGGAAGAACGGATGACCGACCGCGCGGCTGCCGGTCACGCACGCGCACCCTGGCTGGTGCGCACGACCTCGCCGCTGCATTTCCTTGGCATCTTCTGCCTGGCCGCGCTCCTGCAGCGCGCGCTGGTGCTGCCGTTGCCGCAGGCCACGCCGCTGCTGGTGATGCAGTGGGCCGGCTCGCTGCTGGCCGCCGCCGCGCTGGGTCTGGCGCTCACCTGCTTTGCCCTGTTCGCCCTGCGGCGCACCACCATCCTGCCCGGCCACCAGCCTTCGACTCTGGTCCTACGCGGCCCGTACCGGATCAGTCGCAATCCGATGTACGTCAGCCTGGTGCTGAGCTACATCGGCCTGGCCGGCTATCTGGTGGTGCCGTGGGCGCTGGTGCTGATGCCGCTACCCGTGTTGGCCCTGCAGCGGGTACTGATTCCCTATGAAGAAGCCCGCCTGCGCCGCGAGTTCGGTAGCGCCTACGACGCATATTGCGTGCGCGTGCGACGCTGGCTGTAGTGGCGAGCGCCCTGCGCGGATAATGCCCCCATGAGCCAAGCCTTCATTGGCATGACCGGCGGCATCGCCTCGGGCAAGAGCGCGCTGGAAAGCGCCTTCAGCGCGCTGGGGATTTTCGTCGCCGACGCCGACCGCATTGCCCGTACCGTGGTCGAACCCGGCCAGCCGGCGCTGGCGGCGATCGTGGAGACGTTCGGCGCGGACGTGCTCGATGCCGATGGCCAGTTGGACCGCGCGGCGATGCGCCGGCGCGTGTTCGACGACGCGCAGGCACGCCATGCACTGGAAGCCATCGTCCATCCGGCTGTGCGCGCCACGCTGGAACAACAGTGCCGTGACGCCTCCAGCCCGTACGCGGTGGCGATGATCCCGCTGCTGGCCGAAGGCGGCGGACGCGAACGCTATCGATGGCTGCAGCGCATCGCCGTGGTCACCGCGCCGATGGAGACGCGCATGGCGCGGCTGCTGCGTCGCGACGGCATCGATGCGGCGCTAGCGCAGCGCATGATCGACGCGCAGGCCACCGATGCCGCGCGCCTGGCGATCGCCGACGACATCGTGCGCAACGATGGCACGCTGGACGACATCGTCGCGGCCGTGGCCGAACTGGACGCGCGCTACCGGCTGTTGGCGACGGCCTGAGCCGTCGTTGCTCACGACGGACTCAGCCCGCTGGCCACAGGCCGCGGATCGCGGCGATGCCCTGCGCGCCGTGTTGGCGCGCTTGCGCAAGATCGGCCACGCCCAGGCCGCCGGTGGCGTAGATCGGCAGCGACACCGACTCGCGCAGGCGCGCAAAGGTCTGCCAGCCCATGGCCGGATGTTCGGGCTGGCCGGGCGTATCGCGCACGTTGCCCAGCACCACGAAATCGCAGCCCAGGTCTTGGGCCAGATGCAGTTCGTCCAGCGAATGACAGGACGCGGCCAGCGGCGTGCCGTTGGGCACCGGGCGCGTGTCCAGGCGGGTCAGCTGTTCGCCGCGCAGATGCAGGCCGATGCCCAGATCGCGCGCCAGCTTGGCCGCGCCGTTGAGCAGCACCTGCGCGCCGGCCTTGCGGCACAGCGCCACGGCCTGGGCCGCCAGTGCGGGCCAGGCCGGATCGGTTTCCAGCGTGCGCGCGCGCAGCTGCACCCGTCCCACGCCCTTGGCCAAGGCGGCCGCCAGACCATCCAGCCAAGCCTGGTGGTCGGCGCCGGGCTCGGGCGTGACCAGGTAGCGGTCCGGCTGCTGCAGCACCGCGACCACCGGCTTGTCGGCGTCCGGCATCGGATAGCGGGTGAGCTTGTCCTGTTCGACCCAGGCCAGGGCCTGGCCTTCCATGCCACGCGGCACGCCCTTCCACGCGGTCACCCGGCGGATGTCCAGCAGCAGTTGCTTGTCCGGATACATGTGCGGCACGCGCATGATCGGCGCGCCGACCTGCACGGTAATGCCCAGCTCTTCCTGCAGCTCGCGGATCAGGGTGTCTTCGGGTGCCTCGCCCGGCTCGCGCTTGCCACCGGGAAATTCCCACAGCCCGGCCAGATCGCGCCCGTCGCCACGGCGGGCCAGCAGCACGCGCCCCCGGGCATCGGTGATGACGGCGGCGACGACGTGGATGGAGCGGAGGGGTGCGGAATCCATGGCGGGGCTTGCGAAAGTTGGGGGAGTGATCGGCCACTGCAGCGCGCTGCATCACCGGGAGCACGTTCAAAAGACGGGCACGGGGACGGCGCAGGCACAACGGGATCACCGACATGGTAGCCGACGCCGGCGTATCGCCGGCAGTCGGCGCACGATCCCTCAGCGCTTGCCGGCGTCGCCTTCGTAGTTGGACAGTGCCAGTTCCAGCAGCGCCTTGGCCTGCTCGCGCAGCACCGGCGGGCCCAAGATTTCTGCATCCGAACCGTAGTGCAGCACGTCCATCAGCAGCTCGCGCGAGGCGCTGTAGGGCACCTTCAATTCATAGCGTCCATCGGCCAGGAAGCGGCCTTCCTGGCGCGCGTGCCACTGCTCGTCGGCGACCCAGCGCGCGGCCTTGGGACTGAAGACGATGGTCGCCCACCCTTTGGGTTCGCCGGAAAAAATCCCGTAGCTGGACGCCAGATGCTGGCTCAGTTCGTCCTTGCCCATTTCCACCGCCGCTTCGTCCAGCGCGCGCGCGTTGCTGATCCGGTCCACCGCGAAACTGCGCAGCGCCTCGCGGCCGTGATCCCACGCATCCAGGTACCAGTTGTCGCGGTAGTGGGTGATGCGCTGGGGCGAGACGACGCGCTTGGTACGCTCGTCGGTGGAGCGGGCGCGGTATTCGAAGCTCAGCTGGCGTCGTTCCAGCACGGTGCTGGCCACGCAGCGGAACGAAGCCTGGTCCAGTTTGCGGCCGCGATGCGGGATCACCCGCACCCGCTCGACCGGCCAGCGCTCGGTGCCTGCATGGTCGGCCAGCAGTCCTTCCAGGCGCTTCTGCAGCGGCGCCAGCGCGCCGGCCAGCACGCCGCCGCCGGTGCGCAGCAGCAACTCCTGCGAGGCCACCAGCGCGTACAGCTCATCGGAACTGAGCCACAACCCCGGCAGTTCGAAGCGCTCGGTCTCGCCAGCGGCGTAGCGGAAGCCGGCCTCGCCATCGCCCTCCACCGGCGCCATCAGCGCATCGCGCAGATAGGCCAGGTCGCGGTAGACGGTCGCGCGCGAGCAGCCCAGTTCGTCCTGGAGGCGCTTGACCGTGACCGGATAGCGCGCACCCTTGAGGATGCGGTGCAGGGCGGTGATGCGTTCGATCTTGTCCATGCGCCGATTATGGCCGAGCCGGGCGTCAATGCATCGGTGGCATTCACTGCCGTTGCTTCACTCTTATCGTCCGGCCCCGTCCTTCCGCGGGCCCACGGAGTTGCCGTCATGCCTCGCGCCCTTCCCTTCCTGGCCTGCCTGCTGCTGGCCGCCTGCCAGGCCGGGTCCGACCCGTCCGCACCCTCGGGCACCGCCGCCACGGATGCGGCCGCCACGCCGATGGCGCAGGTGACCGCCTCGATGGAGGCCTTCCAGGATGCGCGCAGCTTCCATGCCGAGATGTCACTGGAAGGCGCGCGCGAAACCCACAGCGCACTGGATTTCGTTGCCCCGGACCGTTATCGCATGCAGATGCCGATGGGCACCCAGGTGATCATCGGCGACGTCCTCTACCTGCAGTCGCAGGGCCGCACCCGGAAGATGCAGCTGCCCGGAGGCACCGTCGCCCAGTGGCGCGACCCGATGCAGCTCAAGGCGGGCCACGCCAACCTGGACGTACAGGCCCAGGGCAGCAGCCAGATCGATGGCATCAGCGCCGGGCAGTTCCTGGTCCGCAATGGACCGCCTGGGCAGCAGGTGCAGTTCTTCTACTGGATCGGGCCCGATGGCAGGCCCGTGCAGCTGCGCCACCAGGGCGTTTCGCAGGGCCAGCCCTACACGATGACAGTGCGCTACAGCCGCTTCAACGATCCGGCCATCGTCATCGAGACCCCGATCGCTTCGGGCTGAAACGGCCCGTCAACCCATCGTGCGGGCGTGGTCCCAGCAGCGATGGCTTCACCGGCAGCGACTCCTCACCGCTGAAGCGGCTCCCACCTCTCACGCGTGTTGGCCGGCGCGCAGGCGGCGGCAAAAATGTCGGCAATCTGCCGCATTTCACGCCGATTCAAGTTGGAAAAACGAAGATGGTCGCCGACAAGCCGGCTGAACACCGGCTTTTTTTGTACCTGCCCGCCCCCTCACAAGGAAATCATGACCATGCCCCACCGCCTCGCGCCCGTGCTGCTCCTGGCCCTGATCGCCCCGCTGCCTGCGCTTGCCCAGAACGCCGGCGCCGTCCCCGCGGCCGGCACCGCCGATGACAAAGGCTGGAGCGGCACCGGCGAACTCGGCTTGGCCATCTCCAAGGGCAACACCGACACCGAAACCTTCGTCGGCAAGTTCCAGATGGATTATTCGGACCCCAAGTGGAAGCACCAGTTCGGCGGGAACTACCAGTACGGCAAGGATGACGAAGAGGAAAACGCCAACCGTTACGAACTCTTTGGCACCACCGGCTACCGCTTCGGCGAACGTACCTACACCTACGGCTCGGTCCGCAACGAGCGCGACCGCTTCACCGACGACGAGTACCAGTGGACCGTCGGCGTCGGCCTGGGCTGGGAGGCGATCAAGACCGATCGCCAGCACCTGACCCTGGAAGCCGGCCCGGGTTACCGCTGGTCCAAGGACCAGGGCGTGCAGGTCCATCACAACGAAGTGATCGGCCGTGGCTACGCCGACTACGGCGTGCAGCTCACCGACACCACCTCGTTCTACGACACGCTGCTGGTGGAATCGGGCGCCGACAACACCTTCGCCAAGAACCAGATCGGTTTGCAGGTGAAGATGACCCAGGCGCTGGCGCTCAAGGCCGGCCTGGAAACGCGCCACAACACCGAGGTCGAACCGGGCGTCAAGAAGACCGACAACCTGACCACCGTCAACGTGGTCTACGCGTTCAAGTAAGCCTGCGCTACAGGCCAGGATCCAGCCCCTCTCGCAGTCCCGGAGAGGGGTTTTCGTTGCCTGATCCGACCAGCCTGGCGTGGCGGTGGCGCCTCAGAGCCAGCGCCTGACCCGCGCGCGATAGGCGTCATAGTCGGCACCGAAGCGGGCCCGTAGCACACGTTCTTCCGGCTTGATCTGCAACCGCACCAGCCAGGCGATCTGCACGACCAGCGCCGGCAGCACCAGCGCGCTCTGCAGCCAGATGCCCCAGCCGGCCAACACCAGCACGTGGCCCAGATACATCGGGTTGCGGGTCCAGCGATAGAGTCCGCCGGTGACCAGCCTGTTGGCGGCCTGCGGCCGCATCGGGTTGACCGTCGTGCCCGCGCGCCGGAAGCCGCGCTTGGGCAGCAGGTTCAGGACAATGCCGGCCAGCATCACGATCACTCCCAGCCCGTGCAGCGCGGGCCAGTCCACCGTGGCTCCCGCGGCGCGCACGGCAAACCAGAGTGCGACGCCCAGCGCCAGCAGCAAGAGCGGCGGTGGCACGCGGGTTTCCAGGCGACGCAGCACGGGCGTATCGACGCGTTACAGATCCAGGCCGGCCAGCAGCGCATCGGCGCCGTTGGCCAGCAAAGCCTGGGCGACCTGATGGCCGAGGTTCTCCGGGGTCAGGTTGGCGGAAGAGGCTTCGGCATGGACCAGCGTGCCCAGCTCGGCCGAACCCACCAGCCCACGCAGCGACATGCCTGCGGCGTCTTCCTGCGCGAACGCGCCGACCGGCACGTGGCAGCTGCCATGCAGGGCGCGATTCATGGCGCGCTCGGCTTCCACGCAGCGGCGGGTGGGCAGGTGATCCAGCGCGGCGAACAGCGCCAGCACCTGCGCGGCGTCGCTGCGACATTCCACGGCGATCGCGCCCTGGGCCGGCGCAGGCAGCCACTGCGGCGGTGCGAGCCTTGCGGTGATGCGGTCGTGCAGGCCCAGGCGCTGCAACCCGGCGCAGGCCAGGATGATGGCGTCGTAGTCGCCGGCATCCAGCTTGGCCAGGCGCGTGTTGACGTTGCCGCGCAGGTCGACCAGCTGCAGGTCGGGGCGCAGCGCGCGCAACTGTGACTGCCGGCGTAGCGAGGAAGTCCCCACGCGCGCGCCGTGCGGCAGGGCGTCCAGCCGCTGGTAGGCATTGGAGATGAAGGCATCGGCCGGATCGGCGCGTTCCAGGATCGCCGGCAGCACCAACGGGCCTTCCAGCTCCATCGGCACGTCCTTGAGCGAATGCACCGCGCAATCAGCACGATCTTCGAGCATCGCCAGCTCCAGCTCCTTCAGGAACAGGCCCTTGCCGCCGATCGCCGCCAGCGAACGGTCCAGGACCTCGTCGCCGCGCGTGCTCATTGGCACCAGCGCGACCTCCAGCCCGGGATGGGCGTGGCGCAGCAGGTTGGCGACGTGTTCGCTCTGCCATAAGGCGAGCGCGCTCTTGCGGGTGGCGATGCGCAGCGATCTCATGCCGGCATTATCGCCGCAACGCGTCCGCTGGCGACGATGCACGACTCGCCCGTGAGAGGCGCTTCAGCAGCCAAGGGCTTGCGGCCAATGCCATCGCCGCTGGAGCGCCACCTACGAAAGCTCCGCTTTCGCAAATCTCGGAAGGCGCCTGGCGCGTCAGAGCGCCTTGACCGTCTCACGCAGCGCCGGCACGCAGCGCCGGCTGACTTCCAGCGGCGCCGGTGCATGGCGCAACACCGCCTGCACCCGGCCGTCCTCGACCCGGCGCAGTTCCATCAACTCGTGGCGCGCGACCAGGCAGTTGCGGTGGATGCGCACGAAGCGACTGGCGAATTCTTCCTCCAGCGACTTCAGCGACTCCTCGATCAGGTCCTCGCCACGCGCGTGGTGGACCACGACGTATTTCTCTTCGGCCTGCAGGTAGTGCACATCGTCCAATGGGATCAGGCGCAGGCTGCCGCGCAGGCGCGCGCACAGATGCGTGCGCGGCTGGCTGCTCGACGGCGCCGGCGCGGTGGCGCGTCCGGCGATGAAGGTGCGCGCGCGCTCCAGCGCCGAGACCAGGCGTTCGACCCGCACCGGCTTCATCAGGTAATCGATGGCCGCCGCTTCGAACGCCGACAGCGCGTGCGCGTCGTAGGCCGTGCAGAACACCACCGCCGGCCGCGGGTCGAAGGCGGCCAGATGGCGCGCGGCCTCCAGTCCATCGACACCGGGCATGGAGATGTCCAGCAACACCAGGTCCGGGCGATGCTCGGCGCAGGCCTGCAGCGCGGCCAGGCCATCGCCGGCTTCGGCCACCACCTGCACGCCGGGCTGGTCGGCCAGCAGGGTGCGCAGGCGTTCGCGTGCGAGGGGTTCGTCGTCTACAACCACCACGGTCAGGGGCATGCGCACCTCAGGCCAGGGGAATGGCGAGTTCGCAGGCATAGTAGCCCTGCTCCCAGAAGCCCGTCACCCGCGCGCCCGCGCCGAAGCGATACGACAGGCGATGGGCGATGCTGCGCTGGGCATGTCCGGCGCCGCGTCCCACCAGCGGCACCGGCACGCTGCCGGGCTCGGGTGCAGGGTTGCGCACGCGGATGTGCAGCAGGCGACCTTCCACGCGCAGGGCGATCTCGATGGTGCCGCCTTCGGGCAGGCGCGAGATGCCATGCAGCACCGCGTTTTCCACAATCGGCTGCAGCACCAGGCGCGGCAGCACCAGCGTCCACGGCAACGGCTCGGCGCGCTCCCAGCGCACGCTCAGGCGCTCGCCCAGGCGCAGCGACTCGATGGAGAGATAGCGCTCGGCCAGCTCCACTTCCTGGGCCAGGGTCGAGTTGTCCTCGCCCGCGCCCAGTGCGGCGCGGAACAGATCGGACAGATCCAGCACCGCGCGCTCGGCCACCTGCGGTGCACTGTGCAGCAGGCTGGCGATCAGGTTCATGCTGTTGAACAGGAAGTGCGGGCGGATGCGCGCCTGCAGGGCATCGGCCTCGGCGCGCGCACTGGCCGAGACCTGGGCAGCCCAGCGATCGCTCACGTAGAAATAGCGCAGCGCCAGCGCGCTGATCAGCATCACCACCGCCGCGCTGCCCGCGGTGAACCGCCAGAATCCCACGCCGCCGGCGCCGATCTGCAATCCGGTGGCCGTGTAAAGCGTGTACAGCGCGCCCGCAGAAAACATCGCCACCGCACCGGCCACACTGACCGCGCACAGCGCGCCCAGGCGTTGCGGCAGGCGAGACAGATGCGGACGCATCACGCACAACAGCGCCGTCACCGCGATGGCCTGCCACAGGCCGAACGCGCTGGCCGACAGGAAATGCTCCACCGTCCAGTGCGTTACCCCGTCGGGCGACAGCGCCAGGATGACCACCACCAGCTCGGCCAGGCCTAGCATCACCAACAGGCGCGGCAGCGTGCACAGCTCCGGCAACCAGTCCTGTGCGGGCTGCGGGGCCTCGCTCATGCGCTCAGCTGAAACGCTGCGACATCCAGTCGCCCAGGTCGCCGATCTCGTCGGCGCAGACCGAATGGGCCATCGGATAGGTGTGCCAATCGACCTGGAAGCCCTGTTCGGTCAATGCCTGCGCGCTGCGCTGGCCGTACGCCGGCAGCACGACGGGATCAGCCGTGCCGTGGCCCATGAAGATCGGCTGGGTCCGGGCCGCATCGCTGGCGAACCCCGCCAGCCCGTCGGCAGCCGGCAGGTAGGTGGACAGCGCGATTAGCCCGGCCAGCGGCACGCGGCGGCGCGCGCCCGCGGCCAGGGTGATGGCCCCACCTTGCGAAAAGCCGGCCAGCAGCACGCGCGAGGCATCGATGCCGCGCTGCGCTTCGCGCGCGATCAGCGCCTCGACCTGCACGATCGATGCGTCCACACCGGCCGCATCGGCGCGTGTGGCGAAATCGGTGCCGGCGATGTCGTACCAGGCACGCATGCGCATGCCGTTGTTGATCGTGACCGCGCGCACCGGCGCATGCGGGAACACGAACCGCAGCGCCGGCCAGCCCGGCCGCACCAGCTCGGGCACGATCGGCGCGAAGTCATTGCCATCGGCG
The DNA here is from genome assembly GCA_044235875.1 of Pseudoxanthomonas sp. Taxonomy (GTDB): domain Bacteria; phylum Pseudomonadota; class Gammaproteobacteria; order Xanthomonadales; family Xanthomonadaceae; genus Pseudoxanthomonas_A. The sequence continues at coordinate 4,464 of JBIIHJ010000035.1, read as the reverse complement.
CCCAGGCCATGCAGCCACAGCACGCTCCACTGCGGGGCCGGGCCGGTTTCCAGTTCAACAGCGTCGAGCAGGTCGCTCATCACATCTCCAGGTACGGGCATGGGGGACAAGGGAGAGGCCGTTGGCCGTCAATCCATTTCCACCATTTCAAAATCATCCTTGGTCACGCCGCAGTCCGGGCAGGTCCAGGTCTCCGGGACGTCTTCCCAGCGCGTGCCGGGGGCAATGCCTTCTTCGGGCAGGCCTTCGGCCTCGCGGTAGATGAAGCCGCAGACCACGCACATCCAGTTGCGGTAGGTGGTGGCGTCGGTGTCGCTCATCGGATAATCACAGGCTTGGGGAAGGCCATTGTCACACAGCCCCGTCCACCCACCGGAGTCGCCATGACCATCGCCATGCCGCCGCGCGGCCTCTACCTGATCACCCAGGACACCCGTGACAGCCAGCAGCTGCTGGCGCGTACCCGGCCCTTGCTGGAGGCCGGCGTGGTCACCTGGCTGCAATACCGCAATCGCACGGCCGACGCCGCGCGCCGCCGCGACGAGGCCACAGCGCTCCAGGCACTGGCCAAGGCCGCAGGCGTACCGCTGATCATCAACGACGATCTGGCCCTGGCATTGGACCTCGCGGCGGATGGTCTGCATCGCGAAGACAGCGAGACATCGTTGGATGCCCTGCGTGCCGCGCTCGGTCCGCAGGCCCTGTTGGGCGCGTCCTGCTACGACCAGCCAGCACTGGCCCGGGCCGCGGTGCAGGCCGGCGCCAGCTATGTCAGCTTCGGCGCGTTCTTCCCCAGCCGCAGCAAGCCCACCACCCATCGCGCCACCACCGCGGTGCTGGACGCCAGCGCCACGCTGGGCGTACCGCGCGTGGCCATCGGCGGACTCACTGCCGACAACGCCGCACCGGTGATCGACGCCGGCGCCGACCTCGTAGCCGTCATCGGCGGCGTCTACGACGCGGCCGATCCGGTTGCGGCGGCATGTGCGCTGCGCCGCCTGTTCGGCTGACACACGCGCCGCCGGCGTTTACTCCAGTGCGGCCTTCACGGCCGCCGGGTCGGCCAGCGACTGCACCTGTTCGATCAGGCGCACCGTGTTGCCGCCCAGGATCGCGGCGATCTGGTCTTGCTTGTAGCCGTTATCCAGCAGGGTCTGCACGACCTTGGGCAGCGCAGTGATGTCCTGGTAGCCCTGCACGCCACCGCCACCATCCCAGTCGGCGCCCAGGCCCACATGCTCCCAGCCGGCGACCTTGATGATGTGCAGCAGGTGGCGCATGTAATCGTCGAAGTTGGCTTTCTTGATGTTGTATTTCTTGTCCAGCGCGGCGATCTGGGCGAAGGCCTCCTTGCGCTCCTGCGCGCTCAGATTGCGACGGCCACCCAGCGACTCGTAGACCTTGCCCACTTCGGCGCGATAGGCCGGCGTGGCGCCGCTGTCGATCAGGTAATTACCGAGTGAATTGACCTGGATCACGCCACCATGGGCGGCCAGGACCTTCAGGCGCTTGTCGTCCAGGTTGCGCGGCGAGGCAAACACGTCGTAGGCGCCGCTGTGCGACAGGATGATGGGCGCCTTGGAGACGGCGATCATCTGGTCGAACACCTCGTTGGACGCATGCGACTGGTCGACGATGACGCCCAGCTTGTTGGCTTCCGCGATCAGTTCGCGGCCCTTGTCGGTCAGGCCGCCGTGCTCGCCGACCGCACCGACCGCGATCCCCGACGAATCGGCAAAATCGTTATGGCTGCCGTGCACCAGCGAGAGCATGCGCAGGCCGGCCTTGTAGTAATAGCTGAGCAGGCTGGGATCGTGCGAGAGCGGATAGGCGTTCTCCATGCTGATGTAGACCGACTTCTTGCCTTCGGCCTTGATCCGCGCCGCATCGCCGGATGCGGTGGCCAGCGCGAACTTGTCCGGATTGGCCGCCACCATCTCGCGGATCTCGCCCAGGCGCTTGAGGCCGAAATCCCGCGCCTTGAGCTTGCCCTGCTCATCCAGCGGGCCCTGGCCGGTGTACACCACCCAGAAACCGCCATCCAGGCCGCCTTCGACCATGCGCGGGTAATCGATCTGGCTGCCGTCCTCTTCGAACGTGTGGCGGTCGGTGATCTTCCAGCCTGGACGGCTGAACAGCGACGGCGTGTCCAGGTGCGTGTCCAGATTGATCGCCCGCGCCTGGATCTGGTGGGCCAGTTCGCTGACGACGATCTCTTTCGGCGGCTTGGGCTGCTTGGCCTGCGCCTGGCTGGCGCATGCACCGGCCAGCATCAGGGCAACCCACAGCGTCTTGTTCTTCATGGTCTAAATCCTTTCGATAAAAAAGGCGTCGTCCTGAGACGACGCCTTGATGGATGACTTCTTGTCCCTCCCGCCCTGCATGCGCAGGGCGGGCGATCCGGATCAGAAATCGTAGCTGGCGGTGATGCGGGCGTAGCGCGGGGTCTGGTAGGCCACCGGCTGACCGTACAGCGGGTTCACCGAACCATCGGGCAGCTGCGAGAACGGATAGATGGTGGTCGGCTTGTCGGCATTGAGCACGTTGAAGATATTGAGGTTGATGGCCAGCTTGCCGTCGGCGAACTCCGGCTTGAAGGTCAGGCCCAGGTCCAGCTGGTTGATCCACGGCAGGCGACCGTGCGAGCCCGGGGGCGATGCACTGCCGGTGCCGGTGGCCGGGTCGTAGCAGTAGTGGTAAGGACCACCGGTGACCGCGCTGCCACCGTAACCGGCCGGATCGCTGCCGGTGTATTCGGTGCCGTAGTAATTGCCCAGGCAAGTCTTCGGCGCACCGGACACCAGGCTCAGGTTGCCCGACAGACCGAGCTCATCGGTGAGCTGGTAGTAGCCGTACAGCTTGATCTGGTGGCGATGGTCGTTGGACTGGTCGCCGTTGGTGTTTTCCATCAGCGCTGCGTGGTCCCAGCTCTGCGTGGTGGAGACCGCCGCCTGGCCCTGGTAGCTGCCCAACGCGCCGCCGGAACGGAACAGGTCGGAACGGACCTGGCCTTCGGTGGTGCCGTAGCTGTGTGACCAGACGTAGTTGGCCTTGGCGTACCACTTGCCATCGAACGGACGTTCGAAGTTGAACTCCATGCCGGCATAGTCACGCTTCAGCTCCGGGAAGCCAGCAGCCTCGCGGCTCACGCTCACCTGACGCAGGTTGCCGGCGGTGTCGTACACGTTCCAGATGTTGGTCTTGCCCGGGTTGATCAGCTCCGCACCTGCGGTGCGGGTGTAGTCGACGTCGATGCCCTGCGCGATGGCTGATTCGACCAGGCCGCGATTGTCGGTGTCGAAGTTCTGGTCGTCGATCGCGTCGTTGAGGCGACGGTAGGTACCGCGCACGCCGTATACCCAACCATTGTCCAGCTGCTTGGTGAAGCCCAGGATCAGCTCGTCCTGGTTCTCGCCCTTGATGTCCTTGACCACGGCGGCACTGGGATCCGAAGCGCGACCGAAGCGCGAGTTGGCCGACACGGCCGGACCCAGCGACTGCGACAGGATCGGGGTGCCATCGGCGTTGATGCCGCTATAGGTGAAGTACTCGCTCTTGGAGACCGCCGAGGTGAACAAGCCCACGGCCGACAGCGGCAGGCCCAGGTAGTAGCGGCCGACGTTGCCGAAGATCTTCAGGCTGGAGTCGCCGTGCACGTCCCAGCTGAAGCCCACGCGCGGCGACCAGGCGTCGACGCTGATGTAGGGCACGTGGCTGATCGGCACGTAGTTGGTGAATTCGTCCTTGCGCAGGCCCAGGCTCAGCAACACGGTGTCGGTCACCTGCCACTTGTCTTCCAGGTAGTACGCCTTCTGGTCGGCGTCGTAGGAGTTCAGGCCAGTGGTGGTGTCCTTGGTGACGTAGTAGCCCGACGCGCCGTAGATCGGATCGACCAGACCGGGGCTGGGTGCGCCCTTGCCACCGGCTTCGTTGGCCGACTGGCTGATCAGGCCGTTGGCGCCGGGCGCGGTGCCGTACGGATCGCTGGTGCGGCCGTAGGTCCACGCATAGCCGGGACCGGACGCCACCGTGCCGATATTGGTGGCTTTCAGCTTCTGGTTGTCGATGCCGGCAGTGATCGCGTGGTCGCTGATGCGCCATTCGACGCTCAGGCGCAGGTTGGTCTTTTCGTATTCGCGATCGGACGCGGTGATGGTGGCCTGCTTCTGCGCGCCCTGGATCGGCGTGCCGCCGGTATAGGCCGGATTCTGCAGGGCCACGCTGCCGATCACCGGACCGTCAGCGGCGCTGTAGTTGTAGTAGCTGATTTCGTCGGGCGTATTCAACTGGCCGTACAGCGCGTTGACGGTGATGTTGTCGCCGAAATACCCGGTGTACTTGGCCGAGTTCAGCACCGGCCCGGCCTTGTTGGTGTTTTCGTCGTTGTAATACGCACCCTTGGAGCGGGTGAGGTAGTCGTACCTGTAGATCTTGCCGTTGGTCTCGTACTTGTCACCCGCACTG
>JBIIHJ010000034.1:0-19147 GCA_044235875.1 Pseudoxanthomonas sp. | reverse complement strand
GGCCTTGGCGGCCGCTTCAAGTGGGACAAAGCCGCCATCAGAGGTGTGCCCGGCCGTTTCGTCCAGCAGCTGCCATGGCTGCGGCTGGCGATCGTGCTCCAGCTTGGCCGCCAACAGCTCCTGGGTTTTGGCCAAGGCCTGCTCCGGGGTGACCTTCTTCTTGTGCGGCGCGCGCGGTGGACGCGTCCGCGTATCGAGGACGCGTGTGCTGGAAGCCGGCGTGCGCCGGTTGATGACCGCGGTTTTCTTGGCGACCCGCTTGGCGACGGCCTTCCTGACCGCCTGCTTGGCGACCTTGGCGGCGTGCTTCCGGACCGCTTTCTTGGCAGGCGCTTGCTTGGCCGGGGAGGACTTGGCGACCGTCTTGGCGGGTGCCTTCCTGGCCGCGGTCTTTTCGGCGACCTTGCGTGCGACCTGCCTGGTGGCCTTCTTCGCTGGCTTCTTGGCGGCCTTCTTGATGGCCGATTTCTTCACGGCCTTGCGCGCGGGCGTCTTGCCGACGGCTTTCTTGATCGCCTTCTTCACCACCTTCTTGGCGGCTTTTTTAGCCGCCTTCTTCGCGACTTTCTTGGCGACCGCCTTCTTTGTGGCGGTCTTCTTCGCGGCCTTTTTGGTGGTGGCCGCCTTGCGGGTGCGTGTTGCCATCGTTCAACGCTCCTGATTGCTCACACGCGGTCCTGGATAACACGCGAAACATTCAGAAGCAGTGAGCCGCGTGCCAGGATCCAGCGCCCTGAGCGCGCGGCGGCGCCGATCAGAAGCTGGGGTGGCGCAGCTCGTACAGGAAGTTCTGCAGCAGCTGCGGCGCCATGATCAACATGAACATCAACCCGTACGCCGCGCCAGCCAGGTGCGCGCTGTGGTTGGTCCGGTCGCCGCCGCGACGATCCATCCAGATGCTGTAGACCACGTAGAGGATGGCGAACAGGATCGCCGGCATCGGGATCACGAACACGAAGATCTTCGACCACGGCTTCCAGAGGATGAAAGCGAACAGCACCGCAGACACCGCGCCCGACGCGCCCAGGCTCAGGTAGTTGGGATCCTTCTGGTGCTTGAGATAGGTCGGCAGGATCGCCACCACCAGCGCCGACAGGTAGAACAGCGGGAACACCCACAGCGCACCCGTTTGCTCGACCATGAAGGACTCGACGTACCGCCCGAAGAAGAACAGGGTGAACATGTTGAAGAACAGATGCATGAAGTCGGCATGGATGAAGCCATGCGTGACCAGGCGGTCGTACTGGTGCTTCTTGTCGATGGCCGGCGGCCACAGGATCAGCCGGTCGGCGATGCGGCGGTTGTTGAGGGCCAGCAGCGACACCACGACGGTGACGGCGATGAAGATCAGAGTAAACATCGAAACCCTAGCAGTGAGCGTTGGAAGCCCGCCTGAGTCAGGCGGTGCGGTAATTGTCCTGCATCGGATAGTGTCGTGCGTACCAGGCAAAGGCCAGTGTCGCCAGCAGGGCGAAGCCGGCGAAGAAGAACATCAGGAAGGCATTCTCGCTCAGTCCCGTGCCGGTGATCTGGCGGGTGACCGCCTCGTTGCGCACCCCGGCATTGGTCAGCAGCACCCACAGGCTGCCGAAGGTGCTGGCAAGGTACCAGAAGGCCATGATCACCCCCTTCATCGCCGCCGGCGCCTGGCTGTAGGCGAACTCCAGCGCGGTGGCCGACAGCAGCACCTCGCCGAAGGTCAGCAGCGCATAGGGCACCACCTGCCAGGCCAGCGAGACCGGCACGCCGCTGTCCATCTCCAGCTGCAGGCCGCCGGCGAAGAGCCAGGCCAGGCAGGCGAACGCGATGCCCATGCCCATCCGGCGCAGCGGGGTTGGCTCGATCCCGAGCCGGCGCAGCAGCGGATACAGGACCAGGTTGTTGAACGGGATCAGCAGCATCACCAGCAGCGGATTGAGCGCCTGCATCTGGGCGGCATCCTTGACCAGCCAGCTCGGCCACCAGGCCAGGTGGTGCGGGATCAGCATGGCCTGGCCCTGGACCACCCAGGTTGAGGCTTTCTGGTCGAACAGCGAGAAGAATGGCGTGGTCAACGCGAACACGATCAGGATCCGCAGCACCACGCGCACGCCGTCCACCGCCTGGTCCGGGTGCGCGCCGCGGGCCCGCTCAAGCTGCAGCGAAGCGCCGATGCCGCCGAAGGCAATCACCAGTCCCAGCGCCAGGCAGGCGCCAGCGACCAAGCCCAGGACCGGAATCGCAGCCAGCGCTCCAAGTGCCAGCACACCGCCAAGCCCCGCCACGATGAGCCCAGGCCGGCCTTGCCCGCGCGCGCGCGCCGTCAGCGCGCTGCGCACGACCTTCAGGAACGCGTGCGGATCGGCTGCGGCCGGCGGGACGTGGACGTACTGCCGGCGCCCCAGCCAGAAGATGATCGTGGCGATCAGCATCAGCACGCCCGGAATGCCGAAGGCCACTGCCGGCCCGTAGCTGCGCAGGAAGATCGGCGCCAGCAGCGAGGCGAAGAACGAGCCGAAGTTGATGATCCAGTAGAAGGCGTCGAACACCATCCGCGCCAGATGCTTGTTGGTCTGGTCGAACTGGTCGCCGACGAAGGACACCACCAGCGGCTTGATCCCGCCCGAGCCCAGCGCGATCAGGAACAGGCCGGTATAGAAACCCTGGCGGTGGTCCTCGAAGATCGCCAGGCAGGCATGGCCGACGCAATAGATCAGCGAGAACCACAGCACGGTGTTGTATTTGCCCAGGTAGCGGTCGGCCAGCCAGCCGCCCAGCAGCGGGAAGAAGTACACGCCAATGACGAAGCTGTGGAATACGTCCTTGGCCATGCCGGCGCGCTCGGCCTCCGGCGCGTGCAGCAGCAGGGTGCCGATCAGGAACGACGTCAGGATGTTGCGCATCCCGTAGAAGCTGAAACGCTCGCAGCCTTCGTTGCCGATGATGAAAGGGATCTGGCGCGGCAGTCGGGCCACAGGCGGGACAGCGTCGGTCATTGCGTTGGTTCGGGCGGGCAAGAGCGCCAGCCTAACCGAGCACCACGCGCGCATCGCTGACCGCCCTGTCATGCGGATCGGTCGCCATGTGCCGTTGGTCGTGTCGGCGAAACGGTCCCGGCGCTGGCATGATGGGCGCCCCACTGAAAACGGTTACTCGCCCGATGCGCCTACGTCCTGCCCTGCTGGCCTACCTGCTGCTGTCACCGCTGGCCCACGCAGTTCCGGGCAGCGACGATGCCGCACTGATCACCGTGTCCGAAGCCTCGGGCTTCGAGAAAACCGGGCGCTATGCCGAAGTGGCCCCGCTGTGCCAGGCCTTCGCCCAGCGCTGGCCACGGGCGGTGCGCTGTTTCGATTTCGGCACCACGCCGGAGGGCCGGCCGATGCAGGCCATCGCCATTTCCACCAGCGGCGCGCTGGAACCGGCCCAGGCCAAGGCCCGCAAGCTGCCGGTGGTCCTGGTCCAGGGCGGCATCCATGCCGGCGAGATCGATGGCAAGGACGCCGGCTTCCAGGTGATGCGTCAGCTGCTGGAAGGCAAGCGCGCCAGGGGCACGCTGGACAAGCTGGTGTGGGTGTTCGTGCCGGTGTTCAACGCCGACGGGCACGAGCGCTTCGCCGCCTGGAATCGTCCCAATCAGCGCGGCCCGGAGGAAATGGGCGTGCGTTCCACCGGCCAGAACCTCAACCTCAACCGCGATTACATGAAGGCCGATGCGCCGGAGATGCAGGCGATGCTGGCCCTGGTGGATGCCTGGGATCCGCTGCTGGCGGTGGACCTGCACGTCACCGACGGTGCCAAGTTCCGCCACGACGTGTCGGTACAGGTGGAGCCTTCGCACGAGGGCGATCCCACCCTGCAGCGCGACGGCGCAGACCTGCGCGCAGCGGTGATCGCCGACCTGACCAGGCACGGCTCGCATCCGCTGCCGTTCTATCCCTCGCTGGCCGAGAACGACAACCCGGCCGCCGGCTTTGCCGACGAGATCTATCCGCCGCGCTTCTCGCACGGCTATTTCCAGCTGCGCAACCGCTTCGGGATGCTGGTGGAAACCCATTCGTGGCTGCGCTATCCACAGCGCGTGGCGATCACCGGCAATACCATCGTCTCGCTGCTGCAGCAGGTTGCCGCCCACGGGACTGCCTGGCGTGCCGATGCTGATGCGGCCGACCAGGCCGCCACCGCGCTGGGCGGACAGCCGCAGGTCCTGGACTGGAAGGCCAACGACACGCCACGGATGATCGACTTCCTCGGCTATGCGTACACGCGCACACCGTCTGAAGTGTCTGGCGGGCTGATGACCCGTTACGACGAAACCAAGCCGCAGATCTGGCACATCCCGCTGCGCGACACGATGGAGCCTTCGGTCACCACCATCGCGCCGCGCGCCGGCTATCTGGTGCCGGCCGCCTGGGCGCCGATCGTGGAACCCAAGCTGCGCGTGCATGGCCTGCAGTACCGGCGCATCGGCATCGCTGAAGCGCTGCCGGCGCAAGCCTTCCGCGCCAGCAGGATCGATTTCGACAAGACCTCCACCGAAGGCCGCCAGCGCCTGAAGCTCACGGGCGACTGGAACGAGGAAACCGCGCAGCTGCCGGCCGGCAGCCTGTTCGTGCCGATCGCCCAGCCGCGCGCGCGGCTGGTGGTGGCGCTGCTGGACCCGGCCGCGCCGGATTCGCTGCTGCAGTGGGGCTTGTTCAACGCCGCCTACGAGCGCAAGGAATACATGGAAGGCTACGTGGCCGAAGAGGTCGCGCAGGAAATGCTGCGCGATCCAGCGGTCAAGGCGCAGTTCGACCAGCGCCTGAAGGACGACCCCGCCTTTGCCGGCAATCCGCGTGCACGGCTGGAATTCTTCGCCCGTCGCCACGCCTCGTGGGACACCCACTACGGCCTCTATCCGGTGCTGCGTGTCGAAACCGCCCCGCACTGAACATCGCACCCTACTGACACCATTCCTGGGAGGGAATACATGACCAATCCGACCCCGCTGGCCCTGCTGCTGGCCATTTCCGCTGCCCTGCCCGGCGCTGCCGTGGCCCAGGACGCCGCCAAGCCAGCCGCTGCGCCGTGGATGGACCGCAGCCTTTCGCCCGATGCCCGGGCCAAGGCCTGGGTGCAGGCCCTGACCGAAGACGAGAAATACCGCCTGCTGCGCACCGAGTTCGGCTTTGATTCGGACAAGGGCAAGCAGCCGGCCGGTGGCTACGGCGGCGCCGGCTACATGCCGCCGATCGAGCGGGTGGGCATTCCCGCCATCCAGGAATCCGATGCCGGCCAGGGCGTGGCCCATCCCGGCGCGTCGGGCAAAGGCTCGACTGCCCTGCCCGCCATGCTCGGCGTGGCCGCCAGCTGGGATCCGGCGATCGCCCGTGCCGGTGGCGAAATGATCGGCCGCCAGGCGCGGCAGAAGGGCTTCAACGTACTGCTGGCCGGCGGCGTGAACCTGGTGCGCGACCCGCGCAATGGCCGCAACTTCGAATACGCCGGCGAAGATCCGTTGCTGGCCGGCACCATCGTCGGCAACGCGATCGCCGGCGTGCAGTCCAACCACGTCGTGTCCACGCTGAAGCATTTCGCGATCAACGACCTGGAAACCCACCGCAACTTCCACAGCGCCGACATTAACGAGACCGCGCTGCGCGAGTCGGACCTGCGCGCGTTCAAGATCGCCTACGACATCGGCCAGCCCGGCTCGGTGATGAGCGCCTACAACAAGGTCAACGGCACCTACGCCGGCGAGCACGACTGGCTGCTCAATACCGTGCTCAAGGGCGAGTGGAAGTTCCCCGGCTACGTGATGAGCGACTGGGGCGGCGCGCACAGCGCGGCCAAGGCAGCGCTGGCCGGCCTTGACCAGCAGTCGGCGGGCGAGGTGTTCGACAAGCAGGTGTGGTTCGACAAGCCGCTGCGCGCAGCGGTGGCCAAGGGCGAAGTGCCGCAGGCGCGGATCGACGACATGGCCATCCGCGTGCTGCGCACGCTGATCGCCCACGGCGACGTCGATTACCCGATCAGCGTGCCGCAGACGGTGGATTTCGAAGGCGACGGCCTGGTCTCGCGCAACGCCGCCGAGGCCGGCGCGGTCCTGCTGCGCAACCAGGGCGGGCTCTTGCCGCTGTCCAGCCAGGTCAAGTCGATCGCGGTAATCGGCGCCCATGCCGATGCCGGCGTGTGGAGCGGCGGCGGCTCGTCGATGGTGCGCCCGCCGGAAGGCAACGCCGTGCCCGGCCTGGAGCCGACCGGCTGGCCGGGCCCGGTGATGATCCTGCCCGACTCGCCGCTCAAGGCCCTGCGCGAGGCCGCGCCGAATGCGCAGGTCAGTTACGACGACGGCAAGGACCCGGCCAAGGCCGCGGCACTGGCAGCCAAGTCCGAGGTGGTGATCGTGGTCGCCCAGCAGTGGGCTGCCGAAAGCCTGGACACGCCCAGCATGACCCTGAGCGGCAACCAGGACGCGCTGGTCGAAGCGGTGGCCAAGGCCAACCCGCACACGGTCGTGGTGCTGCAGGCCGGCAATCCGGTGCGCCTGCCCTGGCTGTCGCAGGTGCAGGCGGTGCTGCAGGTCTGGTATCCGGGCAGCCGCGGCGGCCAGGCCATCGCGCGCCTGCTGACCGGCCAGGCCGAACCCGGCGGCCGCCTGCCGCTGAGCTGGCCGAAGAACGAAAGCCAGCTGCCGCGCCCGGTGATCGTCGGCTCCGGCGCGGGCAACAAGACCGCGCCGGACCTGAACATCGACTACAACATCGAGGGTGCCGACGTCGGCTACCGCTGGTTCGCGCGCGAAGGCTTCCGCGCACAGTTTCCCTTTGGCTACGGCCTGGGCTACACCAGCTTCCGCTACGGCAATCTTCGCGTGCGCCAGGACGGCAGCCAGGTCGTGGCCGAGTTGGACGTCACCAACACCGGTGCGCGCGCCGGCCACGCCGTCCCCCAGCTTTACGCCAACGCTCCGGACGGGGCGCCGCTGCGCCTGGTCGGCTGGCAGAAGCTGAGCGTTGCGCCCGGCGCCACCCGCCACGTCAGCGTCACCATTCCGGCCGAGCGCCTGGCCCGCTACGACGCCAGCGCCCATGCCTGGAAGGTGCCGACCGGTCAGTACCGGATCTGGCTGGGCCGCGATGCCGCCACGCCGGTGGATGAGGCCACGCTTGAACTCCCCGCCCAGGTCCTGCAATAAGGCTCGTCCGCGCCCGGCCAATCCGGGCGCGGAGCACGCGTCCGTGCCGCAAGCCTGACATCGATGACCGATCCGGATGGCGTGACCCGTTTACAACAAGGTGCCATCGGCCGACACTCTCGTCCTTAACTGAACAGGGGTAACGTGCATGTCGCGTCGGGGTTCGCGCACGCGTCCAGCAAGGGCCTCCAGGTCGTGGATGGGCGTGGCAGCGGTCGCCGCGCTGGCCGTGGCCGCGCTCCTGTTCAAGGCAACGCCCGATGTCGTTCAGTCGGGCACGGCGTCATCGACACCTGGGACGGCGTCTTCCCGGGCCGTCACCGCTGCACGTACCGGTCCGCTGCCCGCGGTCCTGCCTGTCGAGGCGCGACAGACGCTGGCACTGATCGCGCGCGGCGGGCCGTTTCCACATCCGCAGGACGGCCGCGTGTTCGGCAATTACGAAGGCCACCTGCCCGCGCAGCCGCGCGGCTGGTATCACGAATACACGGTCCAGACGCCGGGCCTGTCGCATCGCGGCACGCGGCGGATCATCACCGGCGGCACGCCACCGCGCAGCTACTGGTACACGGCCGACCACTACGCCAGTTTCCGCGCCTTCGAGGTTCCTGCGCCATGAGCCACGATCCGCATCTGGAAGACGCAAACCATGCCGGCGTGTTCTTCGTCAGCGGTCAGGACCTGGATGTGCTGGCCGCCTTCGCCTTCGATGCACAGCTGCTGGTGCGTCGCATCGACCTGATGGGCGTGCGCGACAAGCGCACCCTGCTGCTGCGCATGGCGGTGGCGATGGATTTCCCGATGAGCTCGGGCCGCAACTGGGATGGCCTGTTGGACAGCCTGCGCGACCTGTCGTGGCTGCCGGGGCCGGGTTACGTGCTGCTGATGGAAAGCGCGGGCGAGATGCACGCCCACAACGAGCCGGACTTCGACACACTGATCGCGGTGCTGGACGAGGCACAAGTGGCCTGGCGCGCGCGTGGGATCCCGTTCTGGGCATTCCTTGCGCTGCGCGACAAGGACATGGCCGAGCTGGAAGACTGACGCCGACGACGTATTTCCTGCGCGGCCAGCGCGAAGCTGCGATCATGGCGGATGGAAGATTTCTCGACACTGCCGCTGTCCGACGCGCTGCGGCGCGGCCTCGACGCCGCCGGCTACACCCAACCTACCGACATCCAGACCCGCGCCCTGCCGCCGATCCTGGAGGGGCGCGACGTCATCGCCCAGGCCCCGACCGGCAGCGGCAAGACCGCCGCCTTCGCCCTGGGCCTGCTGACCCGCATGGACACCAGCCTGGTCAAGACCCAGGCGCTGGTGTTGTGCCCGACCCGCGAACTGGCCGATCAGGTCGCCCGCGCCGTGCGTCGGCTGGCCGTGGGCCTGCCCAACCTGAAGGTCTCGCTGCTCTGCGGCGGCATGTCGCTGGAACCGCAGCTGGCCTCGCTGGAGCACGACCCGCACGTGGTGGTCGGCACGCCGGGTCGCATCCAGGAACTGATGCGCAAAAAGGCCCTGCATCTGAACGGCGTGCGCGTGCTGGTGCTGGACGAGGCCGACCGCATGCTCGACATGGGCTTTGAGGACCAGATCCGCGAGATCGTCGGCCGCACGCCCAAGACCCGCCAGAGCCTGCTGTTTTCGGCGACCTGGCCTGACGCGATCCGCGCCATCGCCCAGGACAGCCTGAAGGAGCCGGTCGAGGTCGCCACCGATGTGACCACCGCCGACACGCCCGACATCCTGCAGCGCTTCTGCGAAGTTGAACCGGCCATGCGCCAGAAGGCCCTGGCCGGCCTGCTGCTGCAGCAGCGCGTCGAGCCGGCCGTGGTGTTCTGCAATACCCGCAAGGACGTGGACGAAGTGGCCAACTCGCTGCAGGGCTATGGCTTCTCGGCGTTGGCTCTGCACGGCGACATGGAGCAGCGCGACCGCGAGGAGGTGCTGATCCGCTTCGCCGGCGGCAGCTGCAACGTCCTGGTCGCCAGCGACGTGGCCGCGCGCGGCCTGGACGTGGAAGACCTGGCGGCGGTGTTCAACTACGAACTCCCGACCGACACCGACACCTATACCCACCGCATCGGCCGCACCGCGCGCGCCGGCCGCAGCGGCCTGGCCTTCAGCCTGGTCACCTCACGCGAACTGCCCCGCGCCCGCGCCCTCGAAGAACTCGCTGGCGCACCGCTGTCATGGATGAAGACGCCCCTGGCCACCGGCCGGCCCAGCCAGCCGCCGCGCGCGCCGTTCGACGCCCTGCGCGTGGATGGTGGCAAGAAGGACAAGCTGCGCCCCGGCGACATCCTCGGCGCCCTGACCGGCGACGCCGGCCTGCCCGGCAGTGCCATCGGCCGCATCATCATCGGCCCGGTGCGCAGCTACGTATCGATCAAGCACGAGCAGGCCGACAAGGCCGTGGCGCGCCTGTCGGCGGGCAGGATCAAGGGACGCAGCTTTCGGGTGCGCAAGCTCTAGGCCGGTCGCTGGCTGTCCGACCCGAGGCCAGCGCTGCATAGCGCGGACCTCCCCTGTAGAGCGGACCTCGGTCCGCTTGGGCCTCACCAGATGCTGGCCGAAGCGCAGCGGAACGAGCTCCGCTCTACAACCTTCGCCACCGGAAGACGTCCGCCCCCTGTGGAGCGGACCTTGGTCCGCTGGGACCTCACCAGATGCTGGCCGAAACGCAGCGGAGCAAGCTCCGCTCTACAACCTTCGCCACTGGAAGACATGCGCCCCCTGTAGAGCGGACCTTGGTCCGCTGGGGCCTCACCAGATGCTGGCCGAAGCGCAGCGGAGCAAGCTCCGCTCTACAGCCTTCGCCACCGGAAGACATGCGCCCCCTGTAGAGCGGACCTCGGTCCGCTTGGGCCTCACCAGATGCTGGCCGAAACGCAGCGGAGCAAGCTCCGCTCTACAACCTTCGCCACTGGAAGACGTCCGCTCCCTGTAGAGCGGACCTTGGTCCGCTGGGGCCTCACCAGATGCTGGCCGAAACGCAGCGGAGCAAGCTCCGCTCTACAACCTTCGCCACTGGAAGACGTCCGCCCCTTGTAGAGCGGACCTTGGTCCGCTTGGGCCTTACCGGATCCGCCAGAAGCGCAGCGACGTCCCAAAACCGGTTTGCCATCACCTCTGCGCTACATGAAGCAGAGCAACTAAGCCTCAGGGAAACCGCAGCGTCGCCGTCAACGGCAGGTCCGCCTGCCAGCGCCCACGACCGCCCAGCGACTGCAACTCGATGAGCACTGCCGCGCCCAGCACGTCGCAACCGGCCTGGCGGGCCAGCGAGGTGGCCGCATGCAGCGTCCCGCCCGAGGCAAGCACGTCATCGACGATCAGCACGCGGGTCCCCGGCGGTACGGCATCCGCGTGCAGCTGCAAGGTGTCCTTGCCGTACTCGAGCCCGTACTCCACCGTCAGCACCGATCCAGGCAACTTGCCCGGCTTGCGCACCGGCACGAATCCGCATTTCAGCGCGCGCGCCAGCGCCGCGCCGAGGATAAAGCCACGCGATTCGATGCCCAGCACCGCCTGCACGCCGGCCTCGCGCCACGGATCGGCCAGCGCACCAGTCGCGGCCGCGAACGCGGCGGCATTGGCCAGCATCGGGGTGATGTCCTTGAACAGGATTCCCGGCTTGGGGAAATCAGGCACATCGCGGATCAGGCCCGCCCACTCGGTTTCGCCGGACATCACATTCTCGCGTTCTGGATGAGGGCCGATCCTACTGCACCGGGCCGGATCTGCCAGCCCACGCCGTCTCGACGGTCATCAAGAGCTGCAAGAGAGCATCGAGCAGCCGGCCTTGGAACGCGCCCAATCCGGCCGCTTCCGGGCCAATGCCTCCCTGCCCGGCTGGTCGTCGTAAGGCCTGCGCAGCACCTCCAGCAGTTCATGCACACCCTCCACGTCACCCGCATGGGCGCGGTCGATCGCCTGCTGGGCCAGGTAGTTGCGCAGCACGTAGCGCGGATTGGCCGCGCGCATGCGCGACCGGCGCGCGACTTCATCGCCGTCCTGCGCGCAGCGCACTGCGTAACGGTCCAGCCAGCCAGCGAAGTCACCCGCATGCGCCTGGAACTTGCCATCGTCGTAGGACGCGTCACGCAGCGCGGCCAGGGCATCGGTGCCTGGCGGATGTTCGCCCAGGCCGCGGAAGCACAAGGTCATGTCCACTTCGGCCGATTGCATCAGCGTGCGCAGTTCTCCCATCAGCGCGAGGTCTTCGGGCCTGCATTCGGCCAGCCCCAGCTTGGCGGCGGTATTGGCCTTGTCCGCAGCAGCGTAGGTATCGGCATAGCCTTGCAGCGCTTCCTGCAGCGGCCCGGCATCGGCAAACAGCGCCGACAACGCGCCCGCCAGGCGGCTCAGGTTCCAGAACGCGACCTGCGGCTGCCAGCCGAAGCGATAGCGCCGCCCCTGCGCATCGGTGGTGTTGGGCGTCCAGTCCAGATCGAAATCGTCGATCCAGCCGTACGGACCGTAATCGATGGTCAAGCCCGTGATCGAAAGGTTGTCGGTGTTCATCACCCCATGCACGAACCCCACGCGCATCCAGTGCGCCACCAGCGTGGCGGTGCGCGTGCAGACCTCGGCAAACCAGGCCGCATCGCGCGCCTCGCTCACTGGCCCATCCAGATGCGGGAAGTCTCGGGCGATGGTGAAATCCACCAATTGCCGCAGCAGCGCGGTATCGCCGCGCGCGGCCGGCAGCTCGAAGTGACCGAACCGCAGGAACGAAGGCGCGACCCGGCACACCACCGCGCCCGGCTCCGGCGCGGCATGGCCGTCATAGAACATGTCGCGGACCACGTCCTGGCCCGTGGCGACCAGGCACAGGGCACGCGTGGTCGGCACGCCCAGGTGCGCCATCGCCTCACTGCACAGGAATTCGCGGATCGACGAGCGCAGTACCGCCCGGCCATCGGCAAAGCGCGAGTACGGCGTCGGGCCAGCGCCCTTGAGCTGCAGCTCCTGGCGCGAACCGTCGCTGGCGATCGCTTCCCCCAGCGAGATCGCCCGACCATCACCCAATTGCCCGGCCCAGTTGCCGAATTGGTGGCCCCCATAGTTGGTGGCGTAGGGATCCATGCCCGGCCATAGCGCGTTGCCACCGAACACCTGGGCCAGGGACGGATCTTCGACCTCACTCGCATCCAGGCCCAGCAGCGCGGCAACTTCCCGCGACCAGGCCAGGACTCGCGGCGCCGGGACGGCCGTGGGGGCGACCCTGGACCAGATCGCATGTTGGACCTGTCGGACCTGGGGCCCGGTGACCGGATCGCCAGGCAGCTCCGCCAACAGGCGGTTTTGGAAGTGAAGGCTCATGCGCACAGCCTAACCGCCAGCACCGGAAACGCATGGCAACGACAGCGCCGCGCTGCGTTCTGCCTGACCAGGCTTGAATTGGGCGCATAAAAAAACGCCGGGACAAGCCCGGCGTTCTTTCGATGCGTGTGACGCGTGGAGCGGTCGATTAGACCGGCTGCACCTGGTCAGCCTGCATGCCCTTCTGGCCCTGGACGGCCACGAAGGTGACGGCCTGGCCTTCCTTCAGCGACTTGAAGCCGGTGCCCTGGATCGCGCGGAAATGCACGAACAGGTCCGGGCCGCTCTGCGGGGTGATGAAGCCGAAGCCCTTGGCATCGTTGAACCACTTGACGGTACCGCTCTGACGATCGGACATTTTTACTACTCCTGAAAAACATTAATGGGTAATCGCAATCACGAAAAACCGTGATTGAGACTGGGTTTGCAGGCGTAGGAAAAACGCAAACGATGTAGCCGATCTAACGATCTACCGCATCAGGTCTCACGATTCACGGTGAGCCTGGCAAGCACAGTGGGCGCACCATACTCAGGTTGCCGCGAAAAAGCCAACACAATTGCAATGGGATTGACCACGCTGAAGAAGAAATCCCGGGACTTCACGCTCAAAAACACCAGGAACTCGAGATTTCCTTAGTTTTATCAGCAACTTGTGAATCCAGAGACGGCATCGAACCGGTCATTTTTCAAAGACGCAACTGGCTGTCGAAATGTCGCAGCGCACCACAAACAGGGTCGATGAAACGCACCGACCTCGCCAGCAACTTGAGCGGATGCGCAAAGTCGTCGCCATCGATGTCGGCCTGTAGCGACGGATACAGCCGATCATTGCGAATCGGCGCACCCAGCGCCGCCATGTGCACGCGCAGCTGGTGTTTGCGGCCGGTGACTGGCTCCAGCCCGTAGCGCCAGTCGCCCTCGCCCCGTTCGAGCACGGCGATCCTGGTCAAGCTGTTGGCCTCTCCGGGCGTCTCGGCCATCCGGAAGAATGGATCGCCACGCGCCAGGCACGAGCGGCGCTCGGCCGGAAACTGCATCTGCGGCAAGGCGGGCGCAAGCGCCTCGTAGTGCTTTTCGATGGCGCGATCACGGAACAGCGCCTGATAGGCGGCGCGCGACTGCCGGTTCACCGAAAACAGCACCAGTCCGGCCGTGGCCCGGTCGATCCGGTGCAGCGGGGCCAGATCCTGGCAGCCGGTGCGTGCGCGCAGGCGCGCCAGCAGGGTCTGGCGCACGAAGCGCCCCGCTGGCACGACCGGCAGGAAATGCGGTTTGTCGGCGACCAGCAGGTGCGCGTCCTGATGCAGGACCTGCTCGGCAAACGGAATGGTCAGCTCATCCTGCACTTCGCGGAAATAGACGATGTCCAGCCCGGTCCGCCAGCGATCGCCTGGCGCAAGCGCCACGCCATGCGCGTTGCGTACCAGGCCGCGCTCGAACCGCGCCTGCCATTGCGCCGCCGGGATCTGCGGGAATCGCGCGCACAGGCCCTCCAGCAACGTCGCCCAATTGCCAGGTGGCAACTGCAACCGGCTGGCGATAGGGATGAAGGCATCGGCGTGCGACATAACGAAAATGATGGAATCGACGATTCATCAGGGAGCTAGCCATTATCATGGTGCTTGTTTTCCATCGGGACCCGCATGGCACTTTCCGCCACGATCCGCAAGGTCGAGCTCCAGATCAGCGACCTTGACCGCAACCACTACGCCAGCCACAGCCTCACCCTGGCCCAGCACCCTTCCGAGACCGACGAACGCCTGATCGCCCGGCTGCTTGCCTTCGTGCTGCACGCCGATGAGCGCCTGGAATTTGGCCGCGGCCTGAGCAACGAGGACGAGCCGGACCTGTGGCGCCGCGACTACACCGGCCAGATCGAGCAGTGGATCGACCTGGGCCAGCCGGATGAAACTCGCCTGCGCAAGGCCGCCGGTCGTTCCCGTGAGGTGGTCGTGGTCAATTTCAGCGGCAATCCCGGCGATGTGTGGTGGCAGAAGAACGCTTCTTCTCTGCGCCGCATGAAGCAGCTGACCGTGATCGACCTGCCCAACGCACAGGTCAAGCAACTGGCCGAGCGCATCCAGCGCACCATGCGCTTTGACGTGCTGGTCCAGGACGGCGAAACCCAACTGATGGGCGATGACCTGCAGATGGTGCTGGTCCCGACCGTGCGGCATTCCCCGCAGGGCTGAGCAGCGTGGCATTTACCCATGACGTGCTCGTCATCGGCGGCGGTGCGGCCGGGCTGATGTGTGCGGCCACCGCGGCGGGCAACGGCCGCAACGTGCTGCTGGTCGAACACGCCAACCGGGTCGGCAAGAAGATCCTCATGTCCGGCGGCGGGCGCTGCAATTTCACCAACACTGGCGCCACGCCGGCCAACTACCTGTCGAGCAACCCGCATTTCTGCCGCTCGGCGCTGGCGCGCTATACGCCGCGCGACTTCATCGACCTGGTGGAAGAGCACCGTATCGCCTACCACGAGAAGGAACTGGGCCAGCTGTTCTGCGACGACTCGTCCAAGCAGATCGTGGCGATGCTGCTGGCCGAATGCGCACGGGCCGGTGCACGCATCGCCACCAGCTGCAGTGTGGACAAGGTGGCGTCGCATGAGGATGGCGGCCATGCGCTTCAGACCTCGCAGGGCGTGTTCAGCGCGCCGTCGCTGGTGGTGGCTACTGGCGGCCTGTCGATTCCCTCGATGGGGGCCAGCGGGTTCGGTTACGCGCTGGCCAGGCAGGTCGGCCACACCGTCTTGCCGACCCGCGCCGGACTGGTCCCCCTCACCCTGAGCGGGCGTCCGCAGGAGCAGCTGGCCGACCTGGCCGGCGTGGCCTTGCCCGTGCGTGCACAAAGCGGAAAGGCCAGTTTCGAGAACGCGATGCTGGTGACCCACCGCGGCATCAGCGGCCCGGCGATCCTGCAGATCTCCTCGTACTGGCAACCCGGGCAGCCGCTGCTGCTGGACCTGCTGCCTGGCCGCGATGCGCTGGACGCGCTGCGGCAGCAGCGCATCGAGCGCCCGGCCGCTGAACTCAAGACCGTGCTGTCCGATCTGCTGCCGCGTCGCTTCGCCCTGCGCCTGTGCGAGCACTGGCTGCCGAACAAGCCGATGAAGCAGTTCAACGAACCGCAACTGCGCCAGGCCGCCGAGCTGTTGAGCGCCTGGCCCCTGGTCGCCAGCGGCACCGAGGGCTACCGCACTGCCGAGGTGACGCTGGGTGGCGTGGATACGCGCGAGGTCTCGCAGGCGACGTTCGAATCCAAGCGTGTGCCAGGCCTGCACTTCATCGGTGAAGTGCTGGACGTGACCGGCTGGCTGGGTGGCTACAATTTCCAGTGGGCCTGGGCCAGCGGACACGCCGCCGGCATGGCGGTCTAGACCAAAGCATTACTGCGATGCAGCACGCCGTTTGGGGCGTGCATGGCATGATCGACGCACCGCAACACACCGCGTGATCACCGTGCACCAACCGATCAAAGGCAAGGCCACGTCACTGGATATCGCGCATCGGGCCGGCGTGTCGCAACCCACCGTGTCGCGCGCCCTGCGCGGCAGTCCGATGGTCAACGAAGACACGCGCCGACGCATCCTGGCCATCGCCGAGGAACTGCACTACAAGGTCGACAAGAACGCGTCCAACCTGCGCACCCAGCACACCGGGACGCTGGCGCTGTTGTTCTTCGAAGATCCGACGCCGGACGAGTCGGCGATCAATCCGTTTTTCCTGTCGATGCTGGGTTCGATCACTCGCGCCTGTGCGCTGCACGGCTACGACCTGCTGATCTCCTTCCAGCAGCTCTCCAACGACTGGCAGGCCGACTACGAGGACAGCAAGAAGGCCGATGGCCTGATCCTACTGGGCTATGGCGATTACCTCCAGTCGCGCGTGCGGCTGGAGCGGCTGCAGCAGCAGGGCACGCGCTTCGTGCGCTGGGGCGCGGTGCTGCCGGGCCAGCCGGGTGTGTCGATCGGCTGCGACAACTTCCAGGGCGGGTACGACATCGCCGCGCACCTGATCGCGCAGGGCCGCACCCGCATCGCTTTCGTCGGCCATGCCTCGGCGCATTACCCGGAGTTCCAGGAGCGGTATCGCGGCGTGGTGGCCGCCATGGCGCAAGCCGGCATCCAGGCCAACACATCCTTGCAGATCGACGCCGAGACCAGTGAGCAGTCCGGGTACGAGGCCGCCCGGACGTTGCTGGAACGCGGCGTGGCGTTCGATGCGCTGTTCGGTGCCAGCGACCTGATCGCCATCGGCGCGATGAAGGCGCTGCTGGAGGCAGGCTGGTGCATTCCCGATGATGTCGCGGTGGCCGGCTTCGATGACATACCGCTGGCCGGCTTCGTCGCGCCAGGCCTGTCGACGGTGCAGCAGGACACGCGCCAGGCCGGCATGCTACTGGTCGACACGCTGCTGCAGCTGATCCATGGCCAGCCCGTGGAAAGCCAGACGATCCCGGTGAAGCTGGCGCTGCGCGGCTCGAGTCGCTGCCTGTAAGCGCACGGACCTTCGTGGTGCGGAGCGCGTGGCACTCCTCTCTGGGCTCCGTTGTGCTCCGACCGGCTCATCATCGCGCCCTTGTAGCGCGGAGCTTGCTCCGCTGCTTCCCGATCAGATCGTCATGGCGCCCTTGTAGAGCGGAGCTTGCTCCGCTGCTTTCCGCTCAGATCATCATCGCGCCCTGGTAGAGCGGAGCTTGCTCCGCTGCTTTCCGCTCAGATCGTCATCGCGCTCTGGTAGAGCGGAGCTTGCTCCGCTGCTTCTCGATCAGATCGTCATGGCGCCCTTGTAGAGCGGAGCCTGCTCCGCTGCTTCTCGATCAGATCGTCATGGCGCCCTTGTAGAGCGGAGCTTGCTCCGCTGCTTTTCGAAGGTCGTCATCGCGCCCTTGTAGAGCGGAGCTTGTGGCAATCCTCCGTTCGGGGCTCCGCTCCCTTCGACCGCATTATGGGAAAGCCCTAGCGGAGTAAACTCCGCTCTACATGAAGCTGGTGTCTCAGGGAAGGCCCCAGCGGAGCGAGCTCCGCTCTACATAAAGCTGGTGTCTCAGGGAAGGCCCCACCGGAGCGAGCTCCGCTCTACATGACATGGCGCTGGGGTCTCGGGAAGGCCCCAGCGGAGCGAGCTCCGCTCTACATGAGCGGTGGACTTCTTCCGCTCAATCGCGCAGGCGGTGCGCCATGTCCTGGGCCAGTTGCGCGCGCAGCAGCGGATTGGTCAATGGCCCGTCGTAGAACAACACCCGCACCCCGTGCGCCGGCACCTGCAGCCTTGCGGCCTCGCCGATCTCCACCGATGTTCCTTCCAGCCCATCGCGCCAGGTGCCGGGCTGCAACGATGCATCCAGCGCCACGGAGGCGGCCGCATCGGATTTGTTGAGCAGCACCAGCGCCGTCTGTGCTTTCCCGTCGTGCTCGTAGACGCGATAGAAGGCAGCCGTATCGCCCTTCAGCTTCAGGTTGAACTGCAGGCCGCGCTGCAGCGCGATCGACGCGCGACGCAGGTTGGCGATGCGCTTGAGGTTGCGATAGATCGCGCTGTCGCCCGCGGCATCGATGCGTGCCTGCCCGTAATAGTTGCGGTTGCCGGCGTGCTCGGCTGCGCCGCGCATGAAGCCGGTCTCCGAGCCGTAATAAATCGCCGGGATGCCACGCGCAGTGAACAACCAGTTGTTGGCGTCGATGAATCCGGCATCGGTCGCGTCCAGGCGTGCCATGTCGTGGTTGTCGTAGAAGGTCACCAGGTCGTACGGATTGGCGTACGGACCGTCTTCCAGATACAGGCTGCGCTCAAGGTCTTGGTAGCCACCGCCTGTCTTGCCGAACACCTGTGACAGTTTCCCGCGCTGGGGGAAGTCCAGCACGCTGTAGTGGCCGTTGCGCGGCAGGGTGTGGCCGGCGATGAAGGCGGCGTCGTAATCGAAGGCCTCGCCGAACATGAAGAATCCCGGATGCCTGGCGCGGATGCGTTCGGCGAACTGCTTCCAGAAGCTGTGCGGCATCCAGGCGATGGTGTCCACGCGGAAGGCCGCCGCGCCCTGCCCGATCCACTGTTCATAAGCACCCGCCAGATAGTCCAGCACCGCAGGGTTGGCCTCGGCCAGATCCGACAGCTCGGCCAGCCCGCCGCCGGTGTTGTAGAAGGCGTGCATCGGGTTGTGTTGTGGATCGAGTTGGTCCGGCGCCAGGTTCTGGTGGTCGGCCAGCTTGCGGCCGGACTTGTCGAAGATCTGGCCGAACTTGGGCTGCGCGGTGGGCATGGAGAACGCCGGCGAGCCATGGTTGGCGACGATGTCCAGGACCACGTCCAGCTGGTGGCCCTTCATGGCCTGGGTGAAGCCGGCAAAATCCAGCCCCTTGCTGGGCAGGTGCTCATCCAGCCTGTAGAAGTTCACGCCCCAGTAGCCGTGATAGCCGGTCTTGCCCTGGTCGGTCAGGGTGCTGCCCCAGGTCACCGGCTTGCCGCCGGTGAAGGCTTCATCAGGATTGTCCACGATCGGGGTCACCCACACCGCGCTGAAGCCCATGTCGTGGATATAACCCGCGTTGTCGACGATGCCCTTGAAGTCGCCGCCGAGGTAGCCGATGTTGTCTTCGCTCCCGGCAGGCGCGCCGGGCGTGGGGATGTCGAACGTCCGGTGCTTGCCGCCCTGGTCGCG
>JBIIHJ010000261.1:0-5882 GCA_044235875.1 Pseudoxanthomonas sp. | reverse complement strand
AGAGGAATTTGAGCGAGCCGCGGCGCATTGGACGGCTGAAGATACCCGGCATCTCGTCATCTAGTTCTGCTGCCAATAGGCGGTAGAGCAGCGAAAATTGCTGAGGGGTGACCCTGGCATCCGGCTTGCGCAACAGTCCATGGGGAATGCCAGATTTCTCGGCCAGCCGAGCAACAGCTGAGCGCTGGGCTCCGGACAAAAATCCATTGGCGATCGAGATGGGAACCGTCGCGGACAATGTGTCCCTGTTTGAGCTTAGAAGGCGCGTCATCTGTGGACCCGTTGATTGGAACCAGCCTCGCCATAGGCGACGGCACAATTAAGATGCTGGCGCCAATGAAAGTAGGGATGATGGCGGCCTCCTATCATGCCATGCGCCACTCAAGCTCGATCATCAAGACTAGTGGCAGCGAGATCCTGAAGCAGGCAAACTTCAAGTTGGTTGCCAACAAGGCTGGAGAAGGGCAAGCGTGAAAACGATTGGACTAATCGGCGGTATGAGTTGGGAGTCGACCCTGCCTTATTACCGGATCATCAATGAGCAGGTCCGAGACACACTCGGCGGACTCAATTCGGCGAAAATCATTCTGAATAGTTTGAACTTTCAGGAGATTGAACTACTTCAGCACGCAGGTGACTGGGATGGAGCAGGAGCAGCGATGGCTGATGCGGCGCGATCGTTGCATGCGGGAGGCGCTGACTTCATTGTGTTGTGCACTAACACGATGCACAAGGTGGCCGAGGCCATCACGTCCTCCTCACCGCTGCCTTTGCTTCACATAGCCGATGCCACGTCCGAGGCGCTCGCTCAGGCTGGAATTAGTTGTGTAGGACTGCTTGGTACACGTTTCACGATGGAGCAGGACTTCTATCGTGAACGCCTCAAGGCAAGGGGGTTCGAGGTCATTCTCCCCGATCTTGCCGGGCGCAATGAAGTTCATCGAATCATCTACGATGAACTCTGCCAAGGGATCGTGAGCGATGAATCTCGCTTGAAATATCAGCAGATCATGGCTTCAATGGTCGATGCCGGTGCGCAAGGAATTATCTTGGGATGCACCGAAATTTCACTTTTAGTGGGTGCAAAGGACGCAGCCGTACCAACGTTCGATACCACGTCATTGCATGCCCGCGCCGCAGCCCTTTATAGCCTCGCTAGTTGAACGCGAAGCTCACGCCGAGGCGTGAGCTTCCTTCACCACTGACATTTCAGATGAAACGCTGTTGTGCGTAGCGGTGACTAGCGGTTCGGCTCGAAAGAATTCCTTCCGCCAGTCAGTCGGATTTCATCCCTGGATCTCAATTTTTAATTGCGATAGCAATGGTCTTCAGCGCTCCGCTTTCAAGCCAAGTAGGAGGGTTGGGACAAGCTCAGCCACGGTCGGATGGATAGGAACTGCCCAACGCAGCTCATCGATGGGGCGATCTGAATTCATCATATTTAAGATTCCGTGGATCGCCTCGTCACCACCGGTTCCTAGTATGGCAGCACCGAGGATTCGATTAGTTTTCTGGTCCGCGACGATCTTCATGAAACCCTTGGTTTCTCCTTTCTCGACGGCACGCCCGACCCGCGCCATCGGTAGCTTTGAGAAGAGAAGAGGCCGTCCCATTTCGGATGCTTCCGACTCTGTCATACCAACTCGTGCCAACGGCGGATCCGTGTAGAGCGCATAGCCTGGAACGCGGCTGCTGACAAGTCGGTCTTCGCCATCGAGCAGATTGGCTGCCACGATCTCGAAATCGTTGTAAGCGGTGTGCGTAAAAGCGCCGCGACCGTTGCAATCTCCTAGCGCCCAAATACCGGGCACGTTTGTTCTGAGCTGATCGTCGACCTTGATATAACCGCGCTCGTCGAGCTCAATCCCGGCTTGGGTGAGTCCAAGGTCATCTGTATTGGGGCGCCTGCCGGTCGCAATGAGAACATGGCTGCCCACAATTGTGCTGGCTCCAGCCTTTGTTCTGACAGAGACGGTGACATCCATACCCTCCTGCTCTTGACCAAAGGCGATCCGCTGCGCCGCCGTAATGACGCTGATTCCCTCATCTTCAAGGATCAATCGAATGGATTCCGAAACATCTGGATCCTCGCGCGCAATCAGTCGCTCAGCTCGTTCGATGACAGTTACCTCGGCCCCAAACCGGCGATACATTTGTGCAAATTCAAGCCCGATATAGCTTCCTCCTACAACGATCAAATGCCGCGGCAGCTCCTTGAGCGCAACAATGTCAGAGTTCGTTAAGTAATCGATATCCTCGATGCCGGGAAGATCGGGGATCGCCGCGCGACCACCAACATTGATGAAGATCTTTGGCGCCGTTAGGCGCTGCCCATCAACGATGACTGTGTTGGAATTGCCGAATCTGGCATGCCCTCTGATCAGTTCCACGTTCTCCATGCGTTCGAGCCATGATTCGTTGCCTCTCCGGGAGTCCATGATGACCTTGTTTGCGCGATCGGCCACTGCTTCCATGTCGACCTTTACGTCAGTCGACGAGAATCCATACTCTGCACCGCGCCTAGCTGTGTGTGCCGCGTAGGCGCTCGCAACCAGTGTCTTGGTAGGCTTACATCCGGTGTTGACGCATGTTCCGCCAACGTGGTGTCGTTCGATGATTGCGACGCGCAAGCCGGCGCTGTGAAAGCGCCCAGCCAATGACGGTCCAGCCTGGCCGGCGCCGATGATGATGGCATCAAATGCGCGGGGACGCGCCGTTGCACCTAGTATTGAAGTTTCATTTGACATGGCAGATTCCTAAGGTTGCCTGCAACGCAGGCCACCAACATTGGGGGGGAGGGTGTAGGAGCCCGTAGATGCCTACGCGGCTGAAAGTAGAAAAAGTGCAAATTCGGGAGCTTCGCTCACCCACCTCTGCACAACACGCCAACCGCCGCTTTCGGCAGCGCTGGAAAAGCTCTCAATCGTGTACTTGCGCGAGCTCTCTGTATGCAGGCCTTCACCAGCAGAAAAGTTGATGAAACGACCTGACACTTCAACGCACTGCTCATGCGCGCTGACCAACCACATCTCGACGCTCGAATCTTCGGAATTCCACGCGGCGCGATGATGGAAGGAATTCAAATCAAAGGTGCCTTGGAGCTCACGATTGATCCGCTGAAGCAAATTCTTGTTGAAGGCGGCAGTCGTCCCGCCACTATCATCGTATGCGGCAAGGAGTGTTGACTGGTCCTTTACCAGATCGGCTCCGACTAGAAGAAAAGCGTTTTCACCCAGAAATCTGCGCGCATCTTCAAAGAATGAAATGGCCTCCTCTTGAGATAGGTTGCCGATCGTGGAGCCTGGAAAAAATCCAACGATCGGCGCTTCGCCGGACATGCGCTCAAGCAAGTGCAACTGAGTGAAATCTCCGCGGATTGGGGCTACCTCGACCGCAGGATAGTCGCTCCGGATGTCTGCCACTGCGTGGTTGAGTGCCTCGCCGCTGATATCAATCGGGATGTAGGCAGACAAGCCCTTGCACGCATCCAAAAGAATGCGCGTCTTGTGGCTTGCGCCGCTACCGAACTCCACCAGCTTGGTGTGATTGCCAAAGTGGCCAGCTATCTCACCCGCAACCTCCTTCAGAAGCTCCAGCTCGGTCCTGGTGAGGTAGTACTCAGGGCTGAGGCAGAGTGCCTCGAACAGTGAAGAGCCCTTCTCGTCATAGAGGTACTTTGGTGACAAGGCCTTGTTCGGATTGCTTAAGCCTGCAAGGACGTCCTTTTGAAAAGAAACGTAGTCGTTTGAAGCTTCGGGCTGGGTGTCCTTCGCTAAACGCACGCCGCTGAACATCCATCTTTGCCATGGATAGAAGAAGTTCCGGTATGTGGTTCGAGTGTGACCGTTGGGTGTTGCCCACGACCCGCCGCGCAGGATCATCTGTCCTGACATGAACTTACCGTTGTATTCGCCGACCGCGTCTTGCGAAGCTTTAAAGCCCGGGTAGGCGCTATAGGCGCTGCTTGTCCACTGCCACGACTGTCCGGCTAGGTCGCGCAGATCAGGGTGATCGGCAGCAGCGTGCTCCCACTCCATCTCTGTGGGTAACCGTGCGCCTGTCCACTCGGCATATGCCGCTGCTTCGTAATAACTAACATGCTGAGCAGGTGCATTGGGATCAACGGCCTGGCTACCCCGCAGTGTGAACGTCAGCCATCGACCATCCACTTGGTGCCAGTAGAGTGGTGCGAGCCATCCTTCGGCGCGTACCTTTGCCCACCCATCTGCCAGCCAGAATTGCGGCCTTTGGTAGCCACCGTCTTCCATGAAGGCGAGCCACTCTGCATTTGTCACCAGTCGATCGGCGATAGAGAACGACTGCAGGAACACCTTGTGTCGCGGGCGCTCGTTGTCAAAGGCAAAACCTTGAGCTTCTGCGCCAATTTCAACAAGCCCACCTTCGAGCGCTCTCCATTGCATCGGGCTACGCTGATCGAAACTATGCGGAGAATTGCTTCGATACGCGGGACCGATCGGCGATCGCGAAAAGAGGTGCAGGATGTCCATGATGATTAGCTCCTGATGCTGCTCCTCATGTGCGATCCCAAGTTCAACGATTGGAACCAGTGTGGGTTGAAGCTGCTCTAGGAGACGCTCCATGGCGGTATCTACATGCGCGCGATATGCCATCACCCAGCCGGCCGAGGGGCGGGTTAGCAGGCTGCGTTCGGCACGTGGGATGCGAGGTCCGACGGACTCGTAGTAGGAATTGAAGAGGTAGCCAACGTCTTTGTCGAATGGCGTGTACCCCGACAGGTGCGGAATAAGCAGGAAAGTTTCAAAGAACCAGCTCCCATGGGCGAGATGCCACTTGGTCGGACTGGCGTCAGGCATTGACTGCGCCCCCTGGTCTTCTGCACTCAATGGCGAGGTGAGCAGTTCGCTCCGGGCGCGGACCGAGTGGTAGCGTCGCGCGAGCTCTGAAGCGCCGACGACGGCCGGCGTGCTAATTGGCAGGTTCACAGCAGAGTCCACAAAATACGAAGACCGACGCGCCCCACCGGAGCTGTTTAGCTCCGGCAGGCGCGTTGATTAGCGGGCGAAAGCCTTGGTTCGCTGACGCGCATTCTTCACAGTGACCCAAATTGCGGACACCAAGAAATAGAAGGCGCCGACGCCTGCATAAGGCGCCACGGTAGCCACATCCAAGTGCATTCCGGAGGATGCTTGCTTGAAGAAGATGGCGCCCGCCAACGCGGACTGTGCTCCGCTGAGAACCATGACCCATTGACCACCCGAGGTCTTCCAGCGGCGCAAGGCGGTGGCCAGCTGCAGCACGCCCGACAAGATCGCCCAAGCTCCAATGGCCGTGATCACAGCAGGCATTCCCTTGGGAAGGACGACGGCCACTGCGATGGCGGTCAGGACGCTTACGGCCAGGTTAAGAGTCTGAGTCGGATTGACCCCTAGGCCACCGTTTTGCCGGGCATCAATGTAATTTGCCAATGCATCCCAAGCCGGATAGATGACGAGTAGGGCGACACCGATGGTTGGGTTTGACCGACCAATGAAGACTGCCAGCAGAATCCAGACGATTGAGACCACGGTGCGCAGGAAGTAGTAGGTTTGCAGCCATTGGTTTGAAGCAGCGTTGGCGAGTTGTTGAGAGCGAGACATTGAGATTCTCCGAATGGAGCCGAATTGCTTTGGCATTCGACTGGTGCGGTAGGGCTAAAGGCATCCAGCATTCGTGCTGGACAATGGGACGTAGAACGAACTTGGTTTGACTAACGTGGCGAACAGCTTTGGGCCTGTCGCACTACGAGGCTTGCCGGTAGAAGCCGGAGCGATAAGCTCAACCAGGCTATGCGAGCGACAAGCTCACATCGACGTTGTTTCGTGTTGCATTGGAATATGGGCAGATCAGGTGTGTCGCATTCA
>JBIIHJ010000033.1:0-19210 GCA_044235875.1 Pseudoxanthomonas sp. | reverse complement strand
TGCCTGGGCACCGAATGTCCGTTCTGGGATGACTGCTTCGTGGTCCAGGCGCGCCAGCGCGCGCAGGCGGCCGACATCGTGGTGGTCAACCACCACCTGCTGCTGGCCGACCTGGCGCTCAAGCAGGAAGGCTTCGGCGAAATCCTGCCCGGCGCGCAGGCCTTCGTCATCGACGAGGCCCACCAGCTGCCGGAACTGGCGGCCAACTTCTTCGGCGAAGGCTTTGGCCTGCGTCCGCTGCAGGAACTGGTGCGCGACGCCGTCAGCGAAAGCCGCGCGGTGCCCGGCGCGCTGGCCCAGGTCGAGCCGCTGGCGCGGGCGCTGGATTTCGCCCTGCGCGAGCTGCGCGCGGCGATGGAAGGGCTGCCGCCGCGCGGCACGCGTCAGCGCGCGCTGGGCAGTCCGGCAGTGCGCGAAGGCTTCGACACGCTGGTGATCGCGCTGCAGGACCTGGCCGGCGTGCTGGCGCCGCTGGCCGCCGCCGCGCCGGGCCTGGATGCATGCAACGCGCGGGCACGCGACATCACCGGCCGCCTGCAGCGCTGGCTGGGCGAGGTGTCGGCCGAGGAATCGCATGCGGTGTTGCGCAGTGCCGATGTGCCGGCGGCCGACGAGCATCCCGATTTTCCGCTCGACGCCGAAGACCGGGCGCCGCAGTGTGGTTCCACCGATGTGTTCTGGTACGAACTGACGCCGCGCGCGTTCCGCTGCCAGCGCACGCCGCTGGACGTGTCCGGGCCGCTGCGCCAGCACCGTCAGGATTCGCACGCGGCCTGGATCTTCACCTCGGCCACGCTGACCGTGGGCGGCGGCTTCGACCACATCGCCACCCGCCTGGGACTGGATGATCCGCACACGCTGCTGCAGCCCAGCCCGTTCGACTGGCCGCGCCAGGCGCTGTGCTACCAGCCGCCCGGACTGCCGGACCCGAACGCGCGCGGCTACGGCACCGCGCTGATCGCCGCGCTGCTGCCGGTGCTGCATGCATCAAACGGGCGCGCGTTCCTGCTGTTCGCTTCGCACCGCGCCCTGCGCGAGGCCGCCGAAGCCTTGCGCGATGCTCCGTGGCCGCTGTTCGTCCAGGGCCAGGCGCCGCGGGCCACGCTGCTGCAGCGCTTCCGCGAGTCGGGCAACGGGGTGCTGCTGGGCTCGGCCAGTTTCCGCGAAGGCGTGGATGTGGTCGGCGAAGCGCTTAGCGTGGTGGTGATCGACAAGCTGCCCTTCGCCGCGCCCGACGATCCGGTGTTCGAAGCCAAGCTGGAGGCGATCCGCAACGCGGGCGGCAATCCGTTCCGCGACGAGCAGCTACCGCAGGCGGTGATCGCGCTGAAGCAGGGCGTGGGCCGGCTGATCCGCAGCGAGTCCGACCGCGGCGTACTGGTGCTGTGCGACCCGCGCCTGTCCAACAAGGCCTACGGCCGCACGTTCATGCAGTCGCTGCCGCCGTTCGCCCGCACGCGCGAGGTGGCCGATGTGCAGGCGTTCTTCGGCGCCACCCCGTGAGCCGCTGGAGGCCTGGTCATGGCAACGCCCTCCTGTAGAGCGCGGATTGCTCCGCTGCTCTTCGCACGGACCACTCGGAAGGCCCCAGCGGAGCAAGCTCCGCTCTACGGAGCGTCGCAGCGGTCACGATGCGGCATTCTGAAATAATGCGGAGGTCTTCCCCCGTTTCCCGCATCAGGTGACCCATGTCCGCAACGCTCCGCATCGCGATGGCGCAGTTCGATTTCCCGGTCGGCGACCTGGCGGGCAATACCAAGCGCATCATTGACCAGATCGCCCAGGCGCGTGACGAATACGGTGCCGACCTGGTGCTGTTCCCCGAGCTGGCGCTGAGCGGCTATCCGCCGGAAGACCTGCTGATGCGGCCCTCGTTCCTGGCCGATTGCCATGCGGCGATGGATGCAGTGGCCAAGGCCACGACCGGCGGCATTACGGCCGTGGTCGGCTGGCCGGAGAGCGCCGGCAGCATCCTCTACAACGCGGCCTGCGTGTTGCGCGATGGCAAGATCATCGCCAACTATCGCAAGCGCGAGCTGCCCAACTACAACGTCTTCGACGAGCGTCGTTACTTCCACGTCGATCCCGATGGCGGCTCGTGCGTGTTCGAGCTCAAGGGCGTGCCGGTCGGCGTGGTGATCTGCGAGGACCTGTGGTTCGCCGAGCCGCTGGCCGATACCGCAAAGCAGGGCGCGCAGCTGGTGCTGGTGCCGAACGCCTCGCCGTTTGAACACCACAAGCATGCCCAGCGCGATGCGCTCCTGGCCCAGCGCGTGCACGAGACCGGCGTGGCCCTGGCCTACCTCAACGTGGTCGGTGGCCAGGACGCGCTGGTGTTCGACGGCGCCTCGGTCGTGGCCAGCGGCAATGGCGACATCTCGCCGGCCGCATCGGCCTTCACCGAGCAATGGCTGGTGGTGGACTATGACGCCGACAGTCGCGCATTCACGCCGGTGCAGTGGCAGGACGAAGGCGACGAGAGCCGCGACGCGCTGGCCTGGCGCGCGGTCGTGCGTGGCATCGCCGACTACTGCCGCAAGAACGGTTTCACCAAGACCTGGGTCGCGCTGTCCGGCGGCATCGATTCGTCGATCGTGCTGGCCATGGCCGTCGATGCGCTGGGTGCGGACAACGTCACCGCCGTGCGCCTGCCGTCGCGTTACACCGCCGGCCTGTCCAATGCGCTGGCACAGGAGCAGTGCGACGCGCTGGGCGTGCGCATGGAGACGATCGCGATCGAAGGCGCCTTCACCGGATTCCTGCAGGCGCTGGGACCATTGTTCGAAGGGCGCGAGGCCGACACGACCGAAGAGAACCTGCAGTCGCGCACACGCGGCGCGATCATGATGGCGCTGTCCAACAAGTTCGGCGGCCTGCTGCTGACCACCGGCAACAAGAGCGAGTACGCGGTCGGCTACGCCACCATCTACGGCGACATGTGCGGCGGCTACGCGCCGATCAAGGATCTGTACAAGACCGAGGTATTCGCCCTGTCGCGCTGGCGCAATACGGTCGGCGGCGCGCCGGTGATCCCGCAGGCGGTGATCGATCGTCCGCCCTCGGCCGAACTGCGCGAGAACCAACTCGACCAGGATTCGCTGCCGCCCTACGACGTGCTGGACGCGATCCTGACCCGCTACGTCGACCTGGAACAGTCGCGCGCCGAGATCATTGCCGCCGGCTTCGACGCCGAGGTGGTCAACCGCATGCTGCGCCTGGTGCGCATCAACGAATGGAAGCGCCAGCAGGCCGCGCCCGGCCCCAAGGTCTCCCAGCGCGCCTTCGGCCGCGAGCGTCGCTACCCGATCAGCAATCGCTATCCAGCGTAACGGGTTGCTGGCTGTGCATCGCACGCGTCGTCATGAGCAATGTGCATGCGTTGATCATTCAGTTTGATGGCATCGAATCGAGTTTGTGTTTTTATATTTCCAGATTCCTGTTTGCGGCCTGATGAGTGTTCGCCTAGAGTCGAGAAATATCCAAGGTATTGAAGCGCCGTGGTTGTATCTCACTAACAAAGCGAGATGGGTGCGCTAGCCTAGGGTAGAAGGAATGCGACCGCCGAATGTGCGGTTGCGCACAACAGATCTAATGGCAAAGGAGTTGCTATGAAAGTGTCCATGCGTTCGGCGCGGGCGTCCCTGGAAGCGGTGCTGGGACCTATCACTTCGATTTCGAGCAAGGCGGCATTGATTGCGCTGTCGATGATGGCGATCACGCCTTTGGTGTCGGCGCAGGAAACCAAGACCGTTTGGAGTGCAGCCGCATTGCTCGGCGGTCCAGGCTATCCCAGCGAGAAAGAGGTCCAGCTAGCCATTCAGGGACGCATGAACGTGATCGCCCCGGCCAATCCCAAGTGGACAGTTCTCTCAACCCTGATTTCTGAAAGCGAAGTCAAGTATACCTATGGAATCGAGCCGAAAAATATAACCAGGGTACTGACTTGGCATTATTCAAGGAGTAATCCCCCAACCATATTTGACCCCGAGGACGACAACAAAGCCATCCAAAGCATAAGTACAAATATCACCTCTGTTTGTGGCGCTGATACAGTGGTAACAGTCACGCCACAAGATTCATGGGACAACGCTGTCACTGTCAGAAAAGCGGTAAATGGAGAGTCGGACGTCCAACGGCTATATTATGACGTTCGCGCCACATCTACGCGGTCTTGCCCTTCGGGAAGGGTAGACGTAACGCCTATCTACCGTTGGCGAATGATCACATGTCCGAGCTGGACGGAGTGGGACAAATCAACGCGGATGTGCGTCGCAAATTATGCCGTGCCGCAGGTTTATTCCTCCCGACTTGTTCTTCAGAGTGGCCAATGCCTGGGGAATCCCTGTGACCCCACCACTGGGGACAAGCACGAAACCATCACCGACTTTGATCTGGGGTGGATCAATTTTACTCGGCATTTTCATTCCATCATTGGCACAAGCACGCCTGGCTTCGGATCTGGGTGGAGTCATGAGCACGCTGTGCGGGTTTGGCTCAGTGTGGACGCGCAAGGCTCGACTAGCGTGTCCTACCTCAACGCACAGGGTTTCCAGGTCCCCTTTCGCTTGAGCGGCACAACCTATCTGGCCAGTGACGGCAGCGGCGATGTGATCCGGCAGGAGGGGAACGAATGGGTATTGGAGCAAGCTGACCGCACCCTGCGCTTCGACGCGCAGGGCAAGGTCCTCTGGCAACGGCTCGATAGCGGCCTCCTGTGGACCTACGCCTACACCGGCGAGTTGCTGACTGCGATTGCAGGTTCCAACGGCCGCACGCTTCAACTGGTCTATGACGGCGACCAAATCAGCGCAAGGCTAACGGGGATCGCCAGCGATGGGGTGGTGCTGGTCGCCTACAGCTATGGCGCCAACGGCATGCTGGAAGCGGCTGGCTACGCCGACGGCGACGGCGTGCACTATCACTATGAAGATCCTGCTTTCCCCGCACTGCTGACCGGTGTCACACGCGAGGATGGGCAGCGCTACAGCACGTTTGCCTACGACGCTGCGGGCAGGGCGATCACCACCACCCATGCCAACGGGATCGATCAGTTTACCTTGAGCTATCCCGCCACCGGTGGTTCCATCGCGACCAGCCCGCTGGGCAATGTGACCACCTATGGCTTGGTGGAGACCACGGGCAGCCGCCCACGCCAGTTTTCCGGTGCAAGCGACGCCGAAGGACAGACCGCCCGGACCTATTACCCTGAGTCGACCGATTTCCGCCGTCGCCTGGACACCGAGACCGATCGCAATGGCGTGATCACCAAGCACACCTATGCCGAGGTGACAGAAGGCACTGCGACGCTGGATGTCCACACAGCCCAGCAGGCCCAGGGCCTGCCGGAACAACGCACCACGGCCACCCGGACCCTAGTAGATGCCAACCGGGTGTCCTCGATCGAGTCCGATGCGCGGCTGGTGTCCTACGTCCGCAACGGTCGCCTGCAACCGACCGCCATCACCACGACCGACCTGGACTCGAATGCGTCGCGCACCACGACGATCACCTACTGCGAAGCCGCCGACGTTTCGGCCAGCGGCAACACCTGCCCGGTCCTGGGGCTGGTGAAGTCGGTCGACGGCCCGCGCACGGGCGTTTCCGATCTCACTCAATATGCCTACTACGCCAGCGATGACGCAGGCTGCGCGACGCCGGGTACCGGCATCTGCGCCCATCGCAAAGGCGACCTCTGGAAGGTGACCGACGCGTTGGGCCACGTTACTGAGACGCTGTCCTACGACGGTGCGGGCCGTCCGCTCTCGGTCAAAGATCCCACCGGGGTCATCACCGACTACGAGTACCACCCGCGCGGCTGGCTGACCGCCACCAAGGTGCGCGGTGCCGACAACACGACAGAGTCAGACGACCGCATCACACGCATGGAGTACTGGCCGACCGGCCTGGTCAAGAAAGTGACCCAGCCCGATGGCGCCTTCACCGCCTACACCTACGACGCGGCCCACCGCCTGACCGATGTCACCGACAACGCCGGCAACACCATCCACTACGCCCTGGACAACGCCGGCAACCGCATCGCCGAGCAGACCAAGGACGCCGGTGGCACCCTCAAGCGCACCCTGAGCCGGGTCTACAACCAGTTGGGCCAGCTGGCCACCCAGGCCGATGCCGCGGCCAACCCGACCGACTTTGCGTACGACGCCAACGGCAACACCACCCTGGTCACCGATGCGCTGGGCAAGCAGACCCAATCGGACTACGACCCGCTCAACCGCCTCAAGCGCACCCTGCAGGACGTGGGCGGGATCGCGGCCGAGACCAAGTTCGCCTATGACGCCCTGGACAACCTGACCGAGGTCACCGATCCCAAGGGCCTGAAGACCACCTACACCTACAACGGCCTGGGCGATCTGACCAAGCAGGTCAGCCCGGACACCGGCACCACGACCTTCACCTATGACAGCGCCGGTAACCTAGCCACCCAGAAGGACGCGCGCAATAAAACCACCACTTACAGCTACGACGTGCTCAACCGCCTGACGGCGATGGCCTACGCCACCACCGCCCTCAATGTCGCCTACACCTACGACACTACCCAGAGCGTGTGCGCGGCCACCGAGACCTTCTCGGTGGGACGCCTGACCAAGATGCAGGATGGCAGCGGGACCACCCAGTACTGCTACAACCGCTTCGGCGACCTGACCCGTAAGGTACAGACCGTCAACGGCGTGGCCCTGACCTTGCGCTACAGCTACGCCCCGGGCGGCCAGCTCACCGCCATGACCTATCCCGATGGCGCGGTGGTGGACTACGTCCGCGACGGGCAGGGCCGGATCACCGAAGTCGGCGTCACGCCGAACGCCGGTGCCCGCCAGGTGCTGCTGACCGGGGCGAGCTATCACCCCTTCGGCCCGGTGGCCGGCTGGACCTACGGCAACGGCCGGCAGATGAGCCGCACGCTGGACCTGGACTACCGCCCGGCCACCATCCATGATGGAGGTACTGCCGGCCTGTCGGTGGGCTTCACCTACGACGAGGTGGGCAACCTGGTGGAGCTGACCCAGCCGGGCAGCACCCTGCCGGAGGTGGGCTTCGGCTACGACGCCCTGGGCCGGCTGACCCAGTTCAAGGATGGGCCCACCGGCACCCCCATCGATACCTATGCCTACGACAAGACCGGCAATCGCATCAGCCAGACGACTGCGGCAGGCACTTCGACCTATACCTATCCGACCACCAGCCATCGGCTGAGCAATGTCGGCGGTGTCGCTCGTTCCTACGATGCGGCAGGCAATACCATCAAGATCAACGGCAGCGCCAAGGAGTTGCTCCACGACGACACCGGTCGGTTGGGCAGCATAAAGATCAGCGGAGCGATCACGCGCAACTACAGGTACAACGGCAAGGGCGAGCGGGTCCGCAGCTACCTGGGCACAGCCAACACCTACACCTTGTATGACGAGGCCGGGCACTGGATGGGCGACTATGGTGCCAATGGCACCCCAGTCCAGCAGGCGATCTGGATGGATGATCTTCCGGTGGGTCTGCGCACGGCCACCACCGGCACCCTGAGTTACATCGAACCCGACCACCTGGGCAGCCCGCGTGTTGTCATCGAACCGGTCGCCGACAAGGCCATCTGGAAGTGGGACCTCAAGGGCGAAGCCTTCGGAGCCACTGCCCCCGAACAGGACCCCGATGCCGACGGCACCACCTTCACCCTGGACATGCGGTTCCCGGGGCAACGCTACGATGCGGCGAGCGGGATGAATTACAACTACTTCCGGGATTATGAGCCGGGAGGTGGGCGGTACTTGCAAAGTGATCCGATTGGGCTCCGCGCTGGAGTAAATACCTATTCATACGTTGCAGCGAACCCGCTGTTATATTCCGATGCATGGGGGCTTATAAAGCTTCCAGGAAACCCATCAGATTTGCCGCCGAATTGGAGTCCAGATCCATCTCATCGCGATCCGAATGGGCAACGATGGCGTAATGGTGATGATGTCCTTGATTTTCACCAAGGTCGCCCAGGTTTGCCTGGCTGGGTTGGCAAAGATCACTGGCATCTTAATAAAGGAAAGAAGCACTACGCCCCGGGCGATGAGTGCCCAACGCAAGAAGACATGCCAGATGCAGAGGAATCAGTTGATCCGACAGGCGAACAAGAGATGCAAATGATGCCTGGAGCGAAAGCCGCTACGGCTGCTGCTGGTATAGGGTTAATTTTCTACATGATTTGGGGGACTTTAACCGGAGGATGATGAAATATGGCTGCGGCCAGTCTCCTTCTGTTGCATTGATTTATTACAATTGGAATATTAAATTATGTTTAGCGATTCTGATCTGAGAAATATCGCAGACCCCCCAGGTCTATTTTTTCAGCTTGGCGGGATTCATGATGGAAAAGTCTTGGCGATTTCATTCGATGTAAATAGGCAAATCATGGAGGTTATGCTAGATGATATTTACAGTAACTTTTTAGACTTTCCTGAGTACCCGGGAACAACGCCTGCTCAGATGATTTTCAGCGGATTAAATAAATTTAGCTGTGACGTTGATCTAAATGAACTCCCTTTGGCCATCGCTATCATTGAGTGTCAGGAAAGGGAAGGTGGTGGGCTGTACTCATTATCAATATCATTAGGCCGATCTGGATCAATGGAAATTTCTTGTCAACAGATATCTATAACTTCATAGCAAGAAATGCTTCATTTTCATGCCCGGGCAGCCAGTTCATCGCGGCCAGCTCATTGCCATGACCTATCCCGACGGCGCGGTGGTGGACTACGTCCGCGACGGGCAGGGCCGGATCACCGAAGTCGGCGTCACGCCGAACGCCGGTGCCCGCCAGGTGCTGCTGACCGGGGCGAGCTATCACCCCTTCGGCCCGGTGGCCGGCTGGACCTACGGCAACGGCCGGCAGATGACCCGCACGCTGGATCTGGACTACCGCCCTGCCACCATCCATGACGGCGGCACCGCCGGCCTGTCGGTGGGCTTCACCTACGACGAAGTCGGCAACCTGGTGGAGCTGACCCAGGCGGGCGGCAGCTTGCCGCAGGTGGG
The DNA here is from genome assembly GCA_044235875.1 of Pseudoxanthomonas sp. Lineage (GTDB taxonomy): Bacteria > Pseudomonadota > Gammaproteobacteria > Xanthomonadales > Xanthomonadaceae > Pseudoxanthomonas_A. Next base: position 10,180 of record JBIIHJ010000033.1, on the reverse strand, counting down.
CTTCGGCTATGACGCCCTGGGCCGACTCACGCAGTTCAAGGATGGCCCGACCGGCACGCCCATCGACACCTACAGCTACGACAAGACCGGCAACCGCACCAGCCTGGCCACCGCGGCCGGCACCTCGGCCTATACCTATCCGACCACCAGTCATCGCCTGACCAATGTTGGTGGCATCACGCGGACCTACGACACCGCCGGCAACACCACAGCGATCAACGGGACGGCCAAGCAGTTCGTCTACGACGACACGGGCAGGTTGAATGCGGTCAAGCAAAACAACGCCACCGTACGCAACTCCGCTACAACGGCAAAGGCGAACGCACACGCAGCTGGGTGGGGAGCAATAACAACACCTATACGCTCTACGACGAATCTGGGCGCTGGGTCGGCGACTACGTCGCCAATGGCGCGCCTGTCCAACAGGCGATCTGGATAAATAACCTGCCGGTCGGCCTGCGCACCGGGACCACGGGCAGTTTGACCTACATCGAGCCGGACCACTTGGGCAGCCCGCGGGTGGTCATCGACCCGGTAGCCAACATCGCGATGTGGAAGTGGGATCTGAACGGTGAGGCATTCGGCAGCACAACGCCAGAACAAGATCCGGATGGCAACGGCACTAGCTTCGTCCTCGACATGCGATCTCCCGGTCAACGTTACGACAGTGCGAGCGGTCTGAACTACAACTACTTCCGCGATTATGAGCCGGGGACGGGACGGTATGTGCAGAGTGATCCGATTGGACTAAATGGGGGCTTGATCACCTACGCATATGTGGCGGGGAATCCGGTCAGCACCATCGACCCTCTAGGGTTGACGCAGTGCGATATAGATACAGCCTTGGCGGCTGTTAGGCAAACCTTCCCCGATCTTAATCTGGGAGCGGGAGCACCCGTGGTGGACCTCCCACGCCCCCCCGCCGAAGCAACTTTTTATACCGCTGGCGAGGCCAGGCTCATAAATCAAGGATCGCAGATGAATATCGCTGGGAGAGATGGCCTAATGCACCTCAACGAAAGATATCTCGAAAAGTTAACCGAAGGCGGCGCGCTTTCGCTATTAAGCACCATTATTCATGAAGGCCTCCATTTCACCCGCCCCTTCGAATTGCAGGGTCAAGGAACAGACTTTGACCACCCTTACATTAGAGAGGAAACAAAAAGAAGGGTGGAACTCGGCAAAGACAGTTACCTTAAAGCCAGGGCTTCGTGCCTTTGCGGCGGAGATAAATAGTGGCCAAAATTCTTCTTGCTTGCGCTCTGGTATCGATGACAGCATGCAGCCATGCGGCCGCTGTCGAGCCCGGCCATTCAGAAACACGCTGTTTTGCTGTCGCGGGGGCTGATGTTTCAAAAGCGAGTGAGGCAAGGAATTTTTCGTACGATCGGCCATTGAATGAGATTCTTGGCTTTACTAACAGTGGGCATGAAATATCCAGGGGTTCCAAGTTCGTTATCGGACACAGAAGATTTGAACAATCTGACCATGCGGGCGATGGAAGCGTATTCACCAAGCTCACCCTGGTATTCGACAGATCCCCGCTAATTCCTGGAACGCATCCAGTAATAGCCAGCCAGTTTACCGAAGGGCAATATTCTTCTTTTGAGACGGGAAACTTTGTGGTGGCCACCAATGCCATCAATCAAATTACCGTGCGCGCCGAGCGTGGGAAGCTGCATGCATACGTGACCGCTAAATTTCCTACGGTTTTTGTAATGGATCAGCTTCCGGGTTCAAGGGCGATTTCTTTTGACTGCGAGGTAGAGGAAAAATCGATAATCAACCTTAGCCAATGGGAAGGAGGTGTTCCGACCTCCGAGCGATCATTTCATCCGTGAAGTGTCCCCTAATACCAAACCCTCGCACCAGCGGCGCTTCTTCTTAGGAACCGTGGGGCGGGTCTCGACCCGCCTTACGTTGATAATGTCCGAATGATTCACAGATGCTGTACTTGGACACCAGCGGCAACAAGATCGCCACACCTGTGCCTTCGATGAAATACTGATCGTGGACGTTTCCAGTACCGCACGCTCACGACGAATATCCGCAGCTGCACCTACGACGGCCGCGGCAACCGTGCCAACCAGGCCCATGGCACCTTCGCCGCCCGCTCTGGCTACGACGGCTTCAACCATCAAGCCAGCATCCCCCGCAACGCGGTCGCCATTTACTGGGTAGGCGACTACGTCGCCATGGCACGCCTGTCCAACAGGCGATCTGGAAGAATGACCTGGCGGTGGGCCTGCGCACTGGGACAGCAGGCAGTCTGACTTAAAGGGCTTCGAGACGAGCGTCCATTGCCGGCTTGTGCGCCGGCTTACTGCCCCTTGCCGGCACGTAGCCCGCGAAGCTCGGAGATCATCTGTTGTTGGCGCTTGTCGCTTCCCTCGGGAAGCGCGAAGAAGCGCTGGGCTGCTTCTTCGGCCCCTGGTTGTCCGTTCTTCGTCAGCACCCAAGCGCGCATGAAGTTGGCCATGGGGTCGGCCGGGAACGCGGACACAAGCCCTTCGGTACAGGCGAGCGCGTTGGGCACACTGTTTTCGCGCCGCACGATGATGTCGCAGCGGCCAGTCTGGGCCCATTGCCGGTAGTCGGGATCCAGCATGGCTTTTTCGTAGGCATCCCGGGCGGTGGCGTAGTCACCCAATTTTTCGGCGGGATAAGCAAGCTTGGCATAGGTCTGCGTATTGGCCAGGCCGCGACTCACCACTTGTTGCAAGGTCTCTATGGCGCGCGCATTGTCGCCAAGCGCCTGATAGAGCCCGCCACGCTGATTCAGCAGGTCGATATTCCTGGGCTCGAAACGTAGCGCCTGAGTTAGGTAAATCATTGCCTCATCGAACCGTCCTGCTTCCTGCAGGTCGCGGCTTGCGACACGCATGGCGCCGCTGTGCGGAGCAACGCGGACGACCTCGAGCAGCATTGGAAGCGCTTTGGACTGCTGTTTGGCGCGCTGGAGTTCGAAAGCCTGTTCCAGTGTGCGTGTGCTTCGCATGTAAGCCAGTGCGGGATTTTGCTGCGCGGGGGCTTCGATGTAGTCATCAAAGCTGGCCAGTGCCTCCCAGCTCCCGCCCCACTTGGGTGTGGAGGCAATGCGGATTGCGGACAGGTAACGGGGCAGGTTGGGGTCGGCTCGATTGCATCGTTCGACGATGTCAGGTCCAAGCCGCGTACCGCCGGCCATTCGAATTGCATCCACCAGACCCGAGCAGGCAAACCCCTGATGCGGATCGAGCGACAGCGCATTCAGGAAGAGTGGTTGTGCGCGATGCAACCAGCGCTGCATAGCGTCAATTTCACTCTGCGAGGTTTCATTGATCCACTTGGGCCCACGTTGCTTGGCCGCGTTTTGCAGGTAGCTGAGGCCCAGGGCGGTCATCGCGTGAGGGCTTTTGGATGATTGCTCAAGCCAGGTTTGCGCGAGAACCTCGGCTTCAGGCTTGCCGCTGTCAAAAGCCTCGAACGCACGTTCCCAGCGAGCATCCTTGTGGGCCGAGTCTACGTAGGCTTCCTGCATGCGCTGGAACGCTTGGTCCAGATCCTGGCCGCCATCTGACTTCTCCAGTACGGCTGCCAGCGCGGGGATCGGCCAGGGGCCTTCCTGTAATTCACTGCATCTTGCGCGTGCGCCGCCGTCCGGCCACTGATTGCCTGGCAGGTCCGGAGCGGAAATACATCGCGTGTACTCGTCCTCGATGGCCTCCGCCTCGCGCATTCGAGCCAGATAGGCCGTTGTTGTTGCGGCTGACAAAGGCGTGACCCCATGCGTGTTGGGGCGGATGGCCGAGAGGATGCTTTGGGGCTCGTCGGAACATCCACACAGCATCGCCACCGCGACACAGGAAAGCATGAAAGCCAAAACAGCCGACATCCGTGTCGAGCGCATGCGTCATCCAGCAAAAAGAAAGGGGCCTTTCGGCCCCTGCTTTATACATCGGATTGGCAGATCAGTTCTTGCGCGCGTCTTCGTTGTCCAGCGCTGACTTCTCGCCGGCAAACGGGTTGAGCTTGCGGATGGTCCACGGGTAGTCGGGCCAGTGACCAGCCAGCCATGGGTGCTGCGGGTCGTTGAGCTGCAGCACGCGGCGGGCGTCGTCGGCCAGGGTCTTGTTGCCCAGCTCGGTGTAGGCCACGCCCAGGGCGGCCACCGCGTCGTACTGGTACTCGCTCTGCGGGTAGGTTTCCAGGATGTATTTGGCCCGGGTCGCCGCCGCGGTGTATGCGCCGCGGTGCAGGTAGTACAGCGCGCTGTCCATCTCGTGGCGGGCGAAGGTGTTGCGCAGCTTGATCATCCGCTGGCGCGCGTCGTTGGCATAGCGGCTGTTGGGATAGCGCTCTGACACGGTATTGAGGTCGCTGTAGCCCTGCAACGGCGTGGACAGGTCGCGGCGGCTCGAATCCAGACGCCAGACCTTCTGCAGGAACACCGTGTCGCGGCTGGAGTTGGCCAGGCCACGCAGGTAGTACATGTAGGGAACGTTGCGCTGGGTGGGGTAGGTGCGCAGGAAGCGGTCGATGCTCGACACCGCGTCGTCCATCTTGCCGGACTTGTACTGGGCGTAGGCGATTTCCATCTGCGCCTGCTCGGTGTACGGACCGTACGGATACTGGGCGATCAGCGCCTGGAACTGGCGCTCGGCGCCGCTCCAGTTGCCGCGCGTCATGTCGGTGTGCGCTTCACTGTAGATGGCCTCGACCGGCCGGGATTCCTGGGCCTTGTCCTTCTTGTTGCGACCGCAACCGGTCGCCGCGATGGCCACCACCAGGAGCAGAAGCAGGACGCGGACGGTGGAACGGGTGTACTGGGCTGCGAAACGCTGGGACATGGGCTGGCGGCTAGGACCGCGTCGGGGAAACGAAGCGCCGATGATAGCCTAGGCCGCTGCCGGGCCATGAATGTCCGGCCAACCAATGCTGGCGAACCCTTGACGAAATGACTGCTTCCCCCGACGACGACACCCTGCTGGACTCCTCCGCTGCCGAGGGGGCGCGTACCGCCCAGGTGCCTGCGCACGCCGCCGGACGCCGTTTCGACGCGGTCCTGGCCGAGCTGTTCCCTGAATTCTCGCGCTCGCGCCTGGCCGAGTGGATCAAGTCCGGCGACGCCCGGCTGGACGGCGAGATCGTGCGCACGCGCGACCCGGTCGCCCCGGGCCAGGTCGCCACCCTGACGGTGGTGCTGGACACCCAGACCCATGCCCTGCCCGAGGACATCCCGCTGGAGATCCTGTACGAGGACAGCGAGGTCATCGTGCTGAACAAGCCGGCCGGGCTGGTCGTGCATCCCGGCGCCGGCAACCCGACCGGGACCCTGGTCAATGCGCTGCTGTTCCATGACCCGTCGCTGTCGGCGCTGCCGCGGGCGGGCATCGTCCATCGCCTGGACAAGGACACCTCCGGCGTCATGGTCGTGGCCAAGACCCTGCCGGCGCATACCTCGCTGGTCGCCCAGCTGTCGGCGCGCGAGGTGCATCGCCAGTACCTGGCCGTGGTCGTGGGCGCGATGGTCTCCGGCGCGACCGTCAATGCGGCGATCGACCGCCATCCCCGTGACCGCCTGAAGATGGCCGTGCGCGAGGATGGCCGGGACGCGCTCACCCACGTGCGCCTGCGCGAGCGCTTCCGCGGCCACACCGCGGTCGAGTGCCGCCTGGAAACCGGCCGCACCCACCAGATCCGCGTGCACATGGCGCATCTGCGCTTCCCGATCGTGGGCGACCCGCTGTACGGCGGCCCGCTGCGTTTGCCGCGCGGCGCCGACGATGAACTCAATGCCCAGCTGCGGGGCTTCCGCCGCCAGGCGCTGCATGCCGAGACGCTGGAGTTCACCCACCCCACGACCGGCGAGCCGGTCCGCACCAGCGCACCGGTCCCGGCCGACATGCTGGCGCTGATGGCGGCCCTGCGTGCCGATGCGGCCGCCCACAAGGCCAAGTGAGGCCGGCGCTGTGAGCGGATTTTCGTGAGCCGGTCGCCGTGAGCCCGCTGCTGCCTGCCGACTGGCCGGCGCCGCCGGGCGTGGAGGCCTTCAGCACGCTGCGCTTCGGCGCGGGCGGATCACAGGCGCCGTTCGACACCTTCAACCTGGGCAACCGCACTGCGGTCAACGGCGATGCGCCGACCCAGGTGGAAGCCAACCGGGCAGAACTGGCCACGCTGGTCGGCCTGCCGTCGCTGCCGCACTGGCTGCGTCAGGTCCATGGCACCGGCGTGGCGCATTTCGACGTGCCGCTGGCAACGGCCCGTGCCGCGGCCGATGAGTCGCAGGCCGATGCCGCCGTGACCGCCACGCCCGGCGTGGTCCTGGCGATCCTGACCGCCGATTGCCTGCCGGTGGTGTTCGCCGCTGCCGACGGCAGCGAGGTCGCCGCCGCCCACGCCGGCTGGCGCGGGCTGGCCGACGGCGTGCTGGAGGCCACGGTCACGGCGATGGCCACGCCGGCCTCGCACATCCGCGCCTGGCTGGGACCGGCGGCCGGACCGCAGGCCTACGAAATCGGGCAGGAGGTCTTCGATGCCTTCACCGCTGGCGATCCGGGCGCGGCGGCGGCGTTCGTCGCTACCCGGCCCGGTCATTGGCGGATGGACCTGTACGCGCTGGCGCGTCGCCGGCTGGCGGCCGCCGGCGTGACCGATGTCCATGGCGGTGGCCTGTGCACGATCAGCGATCCGCAGCGGTTCTTCTCGCACCGGCGCGATGCGCGTACCGGGCGCCTGGCAACGCTGGTCTGGCGCGGCGCCTGAGCGCGCCGCGCATGACATCGGCCATGGACGCCCGCCGCATCGACGCACCCCCTGGAAGCGCACCGCTGTTCCAGCGCGTACTCGGCGATGCGTCGTTCGCCGCGCTGGCGGCGCCAGTACGCGCGCTGCATGCCGGTGCGGACCGGCAGCGCTGGCGCGGACAGGGGCAGGTCGTGCGCGGCCGGCATCCGCTGGCGCTGCTGATGGCCTGGGCGACCCGGCTACCGCCGACCGGCGCGGTGCCGGTCGAGGTACGTTTTGATCGACGGCAGGGACGCGAACACTGGCATCGCCAGTTCGGCCGGCATCTGATGGCCTCCACGCTGTGGCAGCAGGGGGATCTGCTGAGCGAACGCCTCGGCCTGGTGACCTTCGGTTTTGGCCTGGTCCGGCAGGGCGCGATGCTGGACTGGAACGTGGCGCGGATCCGCGCGCTGGGCCTGCCGTTGCCGGCGCGCTGGTTTGCCGGCGTGCACGCGCGCGAATCGGCCGATGGCACGCGCTACACCTTCCATGTCGACGTGGTGCTGCCGGTCATCGGCTTGCTGGTGCGCTATGACGGCTGGCTCTCGCCGGTGACCAGCCATGGGTAACGCACCCTTGCCATTGATCCCGCCTGGACAGGCGGTGATCGTGTTCGACGGCATCTGCGTGTTGTGCAACGGCTGGGTCAAGTTCCTGCTGCGGCACGACCGGGCGGGGCGCTATCGCTTTGCCGCGATGCAGGGCACCAGCGGACGCGCCCTGCTGCAGGCGCACGGGCTGGATCCTGACGATCCCAGTTCGTTCCTGTTGGTCGACGCGCAGGGCATGCACACTGACAGCGACGCGATCGTGCGGGTGCTCACCGGCCTGGGCGGGGTATGGCGCTTGGCCGTGGTCGCACAGGTCGTGCCGCGTGCATTGCGCGATGTGCTGTATCGCGCCTTGGCACAACGGCGCTACCGCCTGTTTGGCACCACGACCTGCACGATTCCCACGCCGGCACAGCGTGCCCGATTCCTGGACTGAAGCAGCAAGGCTGGCCCGCGTTTTCACCAAGGCCCACGCCGGTGATGGCACCTGTCGCGTTGGCGGGCGATGGTCCGCATCGGGTCAGTCTGCCTGCTTGGTTTCATCGCGCAGGGCGTGCGCACGGGCGCACCTGCCAACGCGCTGCAGGCACCGCGCATCTGTCACGGCGGCGGCCCTGCAGAGTTTGCGCGTATCGGCGGGGTGACGCCGATGACGATCGATGGTGGCCTGGCGGATCTGCCTGCACATGCGGACCAGGCACGGGACGTCCTCGCGATCGTGCAGGTGGCAACCGCATCATGCTTCCCGCACGGTCGCGACGGCGAATCAGCCGGTCGTAGGTCGCTGGTCCGGCCCACAAAGCGCCTTGGCATTGCCATGAAGCGCATGCCGGAAAGCTTCGTGGCGAGGCCTTCGGGGCAGACAGATTGCGGATTGAGCCAGGCGGGCCGCCGAAGCGGCCGATGACCGGCACGGCGCGAGCTGCGCGCCGTGCCGGCGTTCACATCAGAACGTGAAACGCACGCGGCCGTAGTAGTACGCGCCGTTGCTGCCGATCGGCGACAGCACGTCGTAGGGCAGGTTGCCGAAGTAGCCGATGTCCGGGATGGATTCATCCGGATACTGGTCGGTCAGGTTCTGCCCGCCGATGGCCACGCTCCACTGCGGGGTGATGCGGTATTCGACTTCCGCATCCAGCTGGTACTCGGCGCTGTAGGTCTGGGTCGGGGTGAAGCCGCCGCCGAAATCGAACACGCGCGTGGCGGTGCCATAGCGGCTCAGGCGCGAGGTCAGCGACCAACTGTCGCTGGTCCAGCTGGCGGCGATCGCCGCACGCGTGCGCGGCGTGGCTTCGGTCAGCGTGTTGCTTTCCTCCACGCCGAACAGCACGTAGTCCGGGTCGAGCGCGAGCAGCTCGCCGGGCGTGGCCACGATGTTCTTCAGCTCGGTCTTGGCATAGCTGTAGGTGCCGGTCAGCAGCAGCTGGCCCTGACCCAGGCCATGGCGCCAGTTGCCGACCAGCTCCGCGCCACGGGTACGGGTGTCGGCGGCGTTGACGAAGAAGCTGGCGCTCTGCACGCCGGCCACGCCGAAGTTGTCCTGCACAAAACCGGTCAGCGCATCGCCGCTGATGTCTTCGGACAAGGCGATGCGGTCGTCGATGTCGATCTGGAAGAAGTCCAGCGACACATCGAAGCTCGACCCGATCCGGCTGGTGAAGCCGAAGCTGTAGTTGACCGACTTCTCCGGCTTGAGCTGCTGTGCGCCCAGCGCCTGGGCGATCGGGTTGTTGACCGACAGGATGCGACCCTGGACCAACTGGCCGGAGGCGTCGTAGCCGGTGGAGGTGGCTTCGTAGCCGATCTGGCTCAGCGACGGAGCGTGGAAGTTGTTCGAGATCGCCGCGCGCACGGCGAAGGCCGGCACGAATTCATAGCGGGCGGCGAGCTTGCCGGTCCACTGGCTGCCGAAGTCCTGATAGTGCTCGTAGCGGCCGGCCAGGTCGGTGGAGAAGTGGTCTCCGAACTGGCTGGACAGGCTTGCGTAGGCACTGGCGACATTGCGCGACAGGTCCGCTTCGTCCTGCGGGGTCAACCCGCCACCGGCCTGCGAGCCGGTCGGGCGATCGGTGAACGGGCCGGCGGCATAGCTGGCCGGATCGCCTGCGTGGGTACGGTACTGCTCGCGGCGGAACTCCACGCCGGTGCCCAGCGTGTGCGCGCCGCCGATCGCGTCGAAGCCGCGACTCAGGTCCAGGTTGGCCACGGCCTGGTCGAAGGCGTAGTCGCCGGTCTTGAAACGCGTCGGGCTGGACGGCCCGAGCGAGGCATTGAGCGAATTCTTCAGGCGATAGGTGAAGTCGTTGTGGCCGTAGTCCAGGCTGGCGTCGTAGCTCCACTGCCCCCACTGGCCGCGGGCGCCGGCCACGGCCTGCGCATCGCGGTTTTCGCCCAGCGAGATCGGGCGGTAACCGGTGGGGTAGACCTCCTTGAAGTTGGCCACGCCATCCGGGTAGCGGAAGTAGTTGGCGCCCTGGGTATCGCGCTGGTTGTAGGTGCCGAAGGCATAGAACTCGCTGCTCTGACCGAACGGCACTTCGGCATTGATCCAGGCGTTGAGGTCCTTGGACTTGCCGTCGCCCAGCACGTAGTTGCGCTTGCCGGCCAGGGCCAGGTTGTCCGGGGTCTGGTCTTCGAAATACGGGATCTGGTCGTAACCGGCGCGGTTGGTGCCTTCGCGGTTCTTCAGCTCCAGGCCGACCTTGAAGAAGCCGCCGTCGTCACCGATGCGGCTGCCGACCTTGGCGCTGAAGAAGCTGGTCTGGCCATCGGTGATGGTCTGGTCGATCGGCTTCACGTCGGTGTGGTTGGCACCGAAGCTGGCTTCGATCGCGCCGCTGTCCGGATCGTCGTCCAGG
>JBIIHJ010000260.1:0-5903 GCA_044235875.1 Pseudoxanthomonas sp. | reverse complement strand
GCTGGAGGGCGCATTCCTCGCGCATGTACTAGCCGGCGGCAACCCGCAATATCCACATGCGCTGGTTGATCACGGGATCCTGGTGCCTGGACCAACGACCGACTGTTGCGCACACCAGCCACTGGCACTGCCATGCCGGAGCCTGGTTGAGCTGCGCGCGCAACCCAAACGTGCCGAGGTGGTTGCGATCCTGGAGGTCTTTTCGATCGTCTGGAACGTCCGTCGCCGATTGAGGACCCGTCCGCTCAAAGAAACGATCCAAGCACTGGCACATAGCCGGGAAGGGCGTCGGGTGGCGATGGCGGCCACTGATCCTGTCGATCCGAGGATCCTTGACACAGCAAGCCTGTTCCTTCGTTCGCGGCCGTACGTCCCTATCGAAACATCCTGCCTGCTGGACTCCCTTGCGCTGGCCCAATACCTGGCACGACGCGGCCTGTTGGTGAACATCGTCTTCGGCGTGACTGACGACCCGTTCTCGGCGCACTGCTGGGTGCAGACCGGTGACATGGTCCTCAATGACACCGTGGGCAACGCCCTGGCCCACACGCCGATCAGGATGATCTGATGCCCTATCGCTACCTTGCGGTGCTGGAAGACGGGCACGCTGGCAACGGCGCCGCTTGCAGTGCCGATCCCGCGTTGCGGCACTTGGGCCTGCTGCCCCGGCTGATGACCGACTCGGTCAGCGTGCTCGCGCCGGCGGACACGCCGACGATGCTGATCCCCGGCGGCGACATCCTGGTGGGTCATCTCTTCATGGCAGATGGCACACCGCTCGGCCATGCGCAACAACTACCCGTCGCAATGAGTCAGGCGCAGCTGCGGGCCTTCGTCGTGAACCACTGCTGGGGCGACTATGTCCTTATCCAGTCGAGCCGCAACGGCAGCCGAGGCCCCGAGTTGACCATCACGCGCGACCCTTCCGGCGCGGTGCGCTGTGTCTATGCATCAAGCGGGCAACGGGCATTCGCAACGTCCGATCTCCCCTTCGCGACGCAGTGCGGGCTGTACCACAGACGCATCGACTGGGATTTCATCGCCCATTGCCTGGTGTATCCCCATCTGATGACGGCGCGGACCGGCCTGGCCGGGGTTCGGGAGCTGTTGCCCGGCCACACGCTCCAGCTGCGGCCATCCAGCATCACCAGTGCCCAGGTATGGTCGCCATGGGACTTCGTTGCAGCCAAACGACGGCATGCCGATGCCGAGGAAGCCGCCGCCTGCGTCCGCCATAGCGTGATGACCGCCGTGGCCGCCTGGGCCGGCACCAGCAGCTCCATCATGCTGGAACTCTCCGGAGGACTTGACTCATCGATCATTGCATCTTGCCTGAAGAGCACGGATGTCGAGGTGGACTGCTGCACGCTGATCACCCCGGTTCCCGGCGCCGACGAAAGGCATTACGCCGCGCTTGTGGCAGATGACCTGGGCGTGGCGCTTCGAATCGAGGAACTTGCCTTCGACGCCGTCCGCATCGATGCCCCGCCACCGCCGTGGTCGGTGGCCCCACGCATCAATGTGCTTCAACACGCACTCAACGTGACCATGACCCAGGCCGGCGACCATGCAAGCCCCTGCCACTTCTCGGGAGGCGGAGGCGATACGATCTTTTGCTATCTGGGCAATGCCTCACCGGCGGCCGATGCATTCCTGGAACGGGGCGTGTCCGCTGGGGTGACCGCAATCCGGGAGCTGTCGGTGCTCCATCAGTGCACCTTGTGGAAGGCCGCCCGGCTGACCCTCAACAAGCTGTGCCGTCCACCCAAGGCACCCTATCAGGCAGACCGCTCACTCCTGAGCGCAGCGCTGGCCACCGTGTCGGCCGACGAGCACCCCTGGTTCACGGCGCCGCAGGGTGCCTTGCCCGGCGACAAGGAGCGCATCCAGTACCTGGCCGGCACGCAGCTCTACCGACACGGCATGTGGCGCGGAGCAACGCGCGACTTGCGCCTGCCGCTCCTGTCGCAGCCGATTGTCCAGGCGTGTCTTGGCGTACCAAGTTGGATGTGGATCGCTGGCGGCAGGAATCGCTCCGTGGCAAGGGCTGCATTCTCGGACCGCCTGCCCGAGCCGATCCTCCAACGCAAGAGCAAGGGTGACTTTGCCCAGTACCTTGGCGCGGCTTATCGTCGCAACAAGGAGCGGATGCGGGATTTTCTCCTGGAAGGTGAACTGCAGGGACGAGGGCTGCTGACGCCCGATGAGCTCAGGGACTTCTTCCAGCGACCCACGTCGGTCAGGGATCAATCCTTCTTTCGCATCCTGGACCTGTGCATGATCGAAAACTGGGTCCGTCATCAGCGCTAGCGCGCCCGGCCCTGCTCCGGCGACCCGGTCCGCTTGCGCATGGACTTGCCCATCAGCTCCCAGCGGCTGTATTGCCCGCGCTTCTGTGGCTGAGGATCTTCGACACCCTGCAGCCAGTAGCGGAACCAGTCCAGATTCCGCTCATAAGCGGCGGCCTTATGCGTGGGCTGGAATTTCTGATGGGGCTCGTTGGGGAACACGTAGAGATCGGCCTGGGACTGACGCACCATCGGGATCACGTAGTCCAGTGCGTACAGGTATTCCTGTTCGGGCATCTGAAACAGCACCGGGATCCCGATCCTGTCCCGGTTGAAGGCAGGTGACAGCCGCCTCCACTGCGCGGGCATCGCCTCCGGCGCACCCAGCCCCCACGCCGCCTGCAGCCCTGTGAAAAACCGCTCGCCCTGGAGGCTGCCCATCAGGTAATACAGCGGAGACACCGCGGGCGAGGTCACCGACGCGGCTGCCAGCAGATTGGTCTGCGCAGCCACCCACAACGTGACCTCGCTGCCAAAGCTCAGCCCTCCCATGCCCACCTTGGCAGGGTCCACCACGCCCTCCCCCGCCAGTTGGGACACGATGCCCTTCACCGCCGAAGCGCCTTCGTCATAACGCACGATCGGATCGGGCTTGTGTGGTTTTGCATTGATGCACAGCGCGGCGATGCCCGCCTGTGCGAACGACGCCAGCGGCCACTCGTCGCCAACACCCCCGCGCAGGAATCCCGAGCAGTTGTAATAGGTGACAAACAGGGGCCGCGCGGTCTCCGCTTGCGCGCTTCCAACAACAAGGTGTCCGGTGAACTCCCGCCCGTGCGCATCCTTCCAACGCATGAAGCGCGTGGCGACCGACTTCTGCAGATCCGACGCGAGTCCGGCATTGGGCGCGAACAGCACCTGCCTGGTTCCGGTGTCGATATCGATTCTCTCCAGGCGCGGGGGACCCAGCGCCTCGGCCGCCACGCAGGCCAATGCCTCGGCAGAGATGCCGCAGGGACTGGACAGCGTTCGTCCCCCGTTGACGAGCCCGTCGGACTGGACCACCTGCAGCACGGCGGACGTGTCGACATTCCAGCGGTAGATCGACTGCGCCCGCCCCTGCTCCAGTGGACTCACGGTGAAGAGCACTTCCGGCCGGCCAGGCCTCCACTGCACGCTGCTCATCTGCGCATCCGTGCAGGGGCCGGCCAGGCACTTGATCGCGACCTGTCCCTCGGGGCCTGGCAGCGCGGACAGTTCGAGGCCCGACGCTGATGGCGCAGCGCCCGCGCCATCGACCTGTGTCAGCACGGCGCTGCGTCCACTGCGCGGGTCGCGCGCGGATTCAGGAGCGACGGCCCCGTATTCGGGGCGGCTCGCACGCGACTGCAGCACTTGCAAAGTGGCCGGGGATCGCACGTCGCCCAGTTTGCCCGTGCTCAGATCGAGCGTTTTCCAGCGATCAGGCGCGCTGGCCAGCAGCCCGTCACGGCCAAATCCCACGCCCGTGAATCGCTGCGTGGCCAGCCGCCCCGCGCTGTATCCGGACCGGAACACGCCTTGGCCAATCGGCACGGTCGCATCGACATGAATGCCACGATCGTATTCGTCCTGCTCGGCCTGGATGATCTCCTCGCGCGTTGCGCCCACGCTGTACCGCAGCGACGTCCCGTCGTCGCTCAAGACGAAGTCGCGCACGTCCGCCGGATCCAGGGTCAGGGATTGAGCGCCCGAGCCATCGGCTGCAGCCCGCCACACCGCGATCCTGCCATCCAGCAAGGCCCTGAAGAAGATCGACTGGCCGTCGGGTGACCATTGCGCCAGCGCAGGCAACGGGCCACCGGAGATGTCGTGCAGTTGCACGCCTCCATCGGCCACGCGACGCGGCGGCGTGCCGCCATCCATGTCCTGCACGTACCAGACGGTGGCATAGGTGTTGCGTTCGATGGAGGCCCGGTCCATCCGGAACGCCACCCTGCGCCCATCCGGCGACACCACCGGGCCGGACAGGTCCGCCACCTCGACAAGCTGTCTCGGCGCAACTGCCTGCGCTTGTGCGCAGGCGAGCGCTGCCGCGACAAGCGTCAGCGCGACCGCGGCGCGATGGCCGAGGCCCCTCAGCATTCCCGACATCGATATCTCCCTGTTGTGGGCCTTGGCCCCATTGGCGAGCGCGTGGACGCCCAGCGCCTTGATGCGGACGCGCTGCGCACTGGCCGCACCGCCAGCACGCAGGCGCCCGGTCCGTGCACGGATGCAGCACCGTCAGAAGCGTCGGGTCACCTCGATGCTCAGGAATCGACCGATCGCCGAGTAATTGGTCGAGTCGTACGGCACCCAGGTCGTGTCCAGCACCCGATGCAGCGGCGGCTGGCGATCCAGCAGGTTCTGCGCGGACAGTGCGAAATCCCAGCCTGCCCGTGCATGGCCACGCTCATCGACGCTGTAGCGCAAGGTGGCATCCACCGTGGTGAACGAAGCCGTCTTGACCTCGTCGGCCGCGGTCACCCCACCGGTGTAGTTGCCGAACGCCGAGACCATCAGCCCCCCCTGCTGCCACACCAGTCCGGCACGTCCGTTGATTTTGGCCGGGCTGTAAAGCGTGCCGGCCAGGTCATAGGCGGGGTCTGCAGGCCCGTTCTTCTGGGCGCTGTCCAGCCAGCTGCCCGAGCCGCGCACCGTCAGCTGGCCGGGGCCAAGGTCGAAGCGATATGAGCCGGACAGATCCAGGCCGCGGATGCGCTGCTCGGCCACGTTGACGTAATGCGCATACACCAGCGCCACCACCGAGTCCGGCGCATAGGCGCCGCCGGTGTAGTTGTAGAAGGCGGACGTGGTGGCCAGGATGTCCGCCTGCTCCTGAGCAGTGGGCGACCAGTCGACATAAGGGCTGTAGGCGGGATTGGTCAGCGCCTGGGCATAGTTGCCGATCGGCTGGACCACCCGCTGGGTGTAGTCGATATCGAACCAGGTCAGCTCGGCCTCAAATGCGTCCAGCGCCTGCGGGTGCAGCGCCAGCGAGGCCGTCCAGGTCCGGGCCCGCTCGGGCTCGAGCTGCGGATTGCCGCCAAAGGTGGACAGCACCACCTGATCGGCCGTGCCGCCGAAGACCGACCCCGGATACAGGATGGCGTTCTGACGCTGGTAGCGCTGCAGCAGCGTCGGCGCCTTGAACGAACGTCCCCACGAGCTCTTGAGCGTGTAGTCGTCGGACGGGGCATAGACCAGGCCAAGCTTTGGCGTGACCACGCTGCCGAAGCTGTCGTAGTCTTCCCCACGCACCGCGGCGGTCAGCGTGAGCCGTTGGCCACGGCCTGGCGACGCCGGCCCGAGCAATGGCACGTTCAACTCGGCATAGGCGAAGCGGTTGGCTTCCTCCCCCTGGATCGAAACGGCGCCGGACACCATGTTGCGCTGGACGAAGGTGTTCTTCCGGTAGCCGGCGCCGACGGCCAGGCGCACATCGCCGCCGCCTGTGGCAAACAGTGGCCCTTCCGCCCCCAACTCGTAGGCGCGACTCCTGTTGCAGTAGCAGTCGTCGTAGGACGAGCGCACCGTGGCCCCCGTCGCCAACAGCGTCATCCATTCGCGCTGGACGCGCTTGTCGCGGCCCCC
>JBIIHJ010000259.1:0-5904 GCA_044235875.1 Pseudoxanthomonas sp. | reverse complement strand
TGACGGGCTGGGCGGACAGCGGTGATGCAGCCAGTGCGGCGGCGATGGCAAGGCTCAGGCCCAACGGCAATGCGACGTTCGAACGCATAGGAAAACGGTCCCCGTAGAAGAAATGGATGGCGATGACGCGAGATCCGCTCTCCCCAGCGGCTCCTCTTATTGAGAGGGCCCGCGCGCCAACTCGGGTACCGTTTATTTCAATTTATTTTCAGCGACCACCACGATTTGCCCGGGCGTCCGCTCCACGCGCGCGCCCGGCACGCTGCGCAGGTACAGCACGAAGCTGTCCAGGTCGCGACTGGAGAACATCCCCGAAATCCGCGTGCCTGCAAGCTGCGGATCGTCGATGCGCAGCTGGGTCGCGTTGTAGCGGTTGAACTCGGCGGCCACCTGCATCATCGGGGTGTCGTCGAAATCGATCTGGTTGCGGGTCCAGGCCGAGGCACTTTCCGCACCGGCGGCGTAATCCTCGCGGACCCGCCCCTTCGCATCGATGCTCAAGCGCATGCCAGGCGTCAGATGCGCGATGCGCGAGGCGCCGCTGTCGGTCGAGGGCGTCCACCAGTGCGCGGCGGAAGCCGGCTGGCGCCAGAGTTCGACCTCGCCATGCACCAGGCTCACCGTATCCAGCCCGTCGCGACGGTAGACATCGAATGCGGTGCCGATATCGCGGACCACGTTCTGGCCGATCCGCACCTGCAGGGGACGCGGATCGTTGGCGACGTCGAAGAACGCCTGCCCACGCACCAGTTCGATGACCCGCGTCTTGCTGCCGTAGTCGACGGTCAGCTCGGTGTCCACGTTCAACTGCAACCGCGTGCCGTCCTCCAGCTGCAACGTCTTCTGCTCGCCATGGGCGGTCTGGTAGCGCGTGGGCACTCCCGATTTCTGCAGGCCGAAGACCCCGACCGCCAGGACCAGCGCTGCGCAGGCGGCGACGGTCCAGTAGCGACGCAGGCCGTTGGCGCTGCGAACCTGGGCCGGTTGTTGATGCATGACCGGCGCGGCCTGCAGGACCACCGGCGCGTCGTCCAGGCGGGCGGCGGCCAGCAGATCTTCCAACGGCGTATCGATGGCCTGCATGGCATCTGCCAGGTCTTCATCGATCACCGCCATCCGCAGATAGGCATCCACATGACCGCGCGAACCGCGCAGCCATTGCAGCAGCCCGCGCCGGCGCGGCTGGCCCATGAGCTTGCCGCGCTCCTCGGCGATCCATTCGGCCGCCTGCTGCGACAGCAACTCTTGCATGGCCGAGTCCGCGGCCGTTTCCCGATCACGCTTCATAATTGGCCAGTGCCCTCCTGCACAGGTCCAGCGAACGCACCACGTACTTCTTCACCATGTGCGTGGAAATCCCCATCGCATCGGCGATCTCCGCGTAGCTCATGCCTTCGCGGTATTGCATGACCATTACCGCCTTGCACCGTGGCGGCAAGGCCGAGATCGCCTCGACCAGTCGCAGCCGACGGGCCTGCCGGTAGGCATGGTCCTCGGGACTGGAATCCGGGGCGTGCAACTCGGACAGGACATCGGTGATGTCCACCTGCAGGGCCGCGCGTTGATACAGCACCGCGCGCTCGCGCACCAGATTGGCGGCCACGGTGAACAGATAGGCGCGGATGTTATGGATAGCCTCGCGCTCGCCAGCCTCCGCATGTAGCAGGCGCCAATAGACCTCCTGCACCAAGTCCTCGACCTCCCAACTGTCGGCCACACGCCGGCGCAGGAAGCTCCTGAGGCTGTTCTGGTATTGCTGGAAGGAGCGTGCCCAGACGGGCGTCTTCTTGTTCACGACCGGCGCTTTCGGTGTCTGTTCCAGTAGGAGGGGGAAAGCGTCGGATCGGGTACCCCGGCAGTCCATCTGGTTGTCCCGCGAGGGCCTGGGGCCCTGGACGGGGACTTCCGATGTTTCATGAGCGGCTGAATAGGAGGCCGATCCGGGTTGAGGAGAGCCCGCGGCCATGCTTCCCGGCTGAACGACCTGCGCCCCATACGCAAGGCCAGCCTGTGATCAGCCTAACGCGTGCTCAGCCGGTTCAGGGGGATGCGCAGGTACGCCACGCCATCGGCGTCCTGGGGCGGCAGGCGACCGCCGCGCAGGTTGACCTGTAGCGCGGGCAGGATCAGGCGCGGCACCGGCAGCACGGCATCTCGCTGGCGACGGCGGGCAACGAAGTCGCTCTCCCCGGCATCGCCACCGACGTGCACGTTGTGCGCACGCTGCTCGGCCACCGAGACCTGCGTACTGACGGCCTTGCCTTCGCCGGGATAGTCGTGGCACAGGAACAGCCGCGTCTGCGGCGGCAGCGCCAGAAGGCGGCGGATCGAGGCGTACAGGCGCACCGCATCTCCGCCGGGGAAATCCGTGCGCGCCGTGCCCGAGGCCGGCGCGAACAGGGTGTCGCCGATAAAGGCGGCATCGCCGATCAGGTAGCTCATGCCGTCCTCGGTGTGGCCCGGCGTGGCCAGCACCTGCACCTGCGAGGCGCCCAGGGGCAGCACGTCGCCATCATCGAGCAGCCGATCGAACTGGCTGCCGTCGGCGGCCACGTCATCGCCCCAGCCGAACACGCCCTTGAAATGCCGCTGCACAGCGACGATGCCGCGGCCGATGCACACCGGCGCGCCCAGCACATCGTGCAGGTAGCCGGCTGCGCTCAGATGATCGGCGTGGGCGTGGGTCTCCAGGATCCATTGCACCTGCAGGCCGTGATCGCGTACGTAGGCCAGCAGTGCGTCGGCCGAGGCGGTCCAGGTGCGCGCGGCCGCCGGCTCGTAATCCAGCACCGGATCGATGATCGCCGCGGCCTGGCTGTCCTGGTCGCGGACCAGGTAGGTGAGCGTGCCGGTGGCGGCGTCATGGAAATGCTGGACCAGCGGCGATGGGGTCGAAGGCTTCATGCGGACTCCTGCGTGGTTCGACGTGCGTGCGGAGGCGTGTCCGCGCTGCGGGAGCGCCTTCCAGGCGCCGGCCCGCAGCGCTTCATCCTAGCTGCAGCAACGCCGGGAGGGTGTCGATCACCGCGACCGCACCGGCGGCATCCAGGTCCAGCGACTTGGGATAGCCATAGCGCACCAGCACCAGCGGCATGCCTGCGTTATGCGCGGCGTGTGCATCGCTTTCCGAATCACCGACCATCAGGCAATCCTTCACCTCCACGCCGAACTGCGTGGCCAGATGCCACAAGGGCTCGGGCGCCGGCTTGCGCTCGGGCAGTGTGTCGCCACCGACGATGCCATCGAAGTAATGCAGCAGGCCACGCGCCTCCAGCAGTGGACGCACGAACTGCTCGGGCTTGTTGGTGCACACCGCCAGCCTGACCCCCTGCGCATGCAGCGCGGCCAGCGTGTCTTCCACGCCTGGATAGGCCTGGCCATCCAGCGCGGTGTCGCCGTAGTGCTTGAGGAACCCCGGCATCACCGCGTCAATGTCGGCATCACTTCCCGCCGCGCGCATCGCATAGGTGATCAGCTGGCGCGAGCCCTCGCCGATCCAGTTGGTGATCTGCGCCAGGTCGTAGTTGGGCAGCTTCCAGTCGGTGAGCGTGCGGTTGACCGCCTCGGCGATGTCCGGCGCGCTGTCCACCAGAGTGCCGTCCAGGTCGAAGATCACCAGCGGATGGGAAAAGGACAACGGCGTGCTCCAGAAAAACAGGGGAGCGGCATTCTACCGCCCGCTCCCCGAATACCTGGTTGCACTCAATCCGCGTTGCGGTGATGCGCCCAGCGATACAGGACCGGCAACACCAGCAGGGTCAGCAGCGTGGAGGAGACGATGCCGCCGATCACCACCGTGGCCAGCGGCCGTTGCACTTCCGATCCAGCGCCCACGTTGAACGCCATCGGCACGAAGCCCAGCGAGGCCACCAGTGCGGTCATCAGCACCGGCCGCAGGCGACCGAGTGCGCCCTGGCGCACGGCCCGCACCAGCGGCATCCCGTCTTCGCGCAGGCTGCGCACGAAGCTGATCATCACCAGCCCGTTGAGCACCGCCACGCCCGAGAGCGCGATGAAGCCCACCCCGGCTGAGATCGACAGCGGAATCCCGCGCAGCGCCAGCGCCAGCACGCCCCCGGTCAAGGCCAGCGGCACGCCACTGAACACCACCAGCGCATCGCGCACGGATCCAAACGCCCAGAACAGCAGCGCGAAGATCAGTACCAGGGTCAACGGCACCACGATGGCCAGGCGCTGGCTGGCCGAGATCAGCTGCTCGAAGCTGCCGCCGTAGCGGATCCAGTAGCCCGCAGGCACCTGCACCTGTGCGTTGATCGTCTGCTGCAGTTCGGCCACGAAGCTGCCGAGGTCGCGATCGCGCACGTTGGCGGTGACCACGATGCGGCGTTTGCCGTCCTCGCGGTCGATCTGGCTTGGTCCTTCGTTCATCTCGATCCTGGCCAATTCGCGCAATGGGACGGTGCGCGGTTCGGCACCGCCCCAGCGCTGCGCGTTCCAGCCACCGACGCGACTGGCTTCATCCGCATCGTTGTCGCCATCCCCTGCACGCGGCAGCGAGATCGGCAGGTCCGCCAACGCGGCCGGATCGCCGCGCAGGCCTTCAGGCAGGCGCACGACGATGTCGAAACGGCGATCGCCTTCGAACAGCTGCCCGGCGACTTCGCCGCCGATCGCCGTGGCCACCGTGGCCTGCACCTGCCCCGGATTGAGCCCGTAACCAGCCAGTGCAGCGCGGTCCGGCAGCACCGACAGCAGCGGCAGGCCGCTGGTTTCGCCGATGCGCACGTCCGCAGCGCCCGGCACCTTGCGCGCCACGCCCTCGATGCGGGCACCGAGCTGGCGTAGCGTCTCCAGGTCATCGCCGAACACCAGGATCGCCACGTCCGCACGCACGCCGGAGATCAGCTCGTTCATGCGCATCTGGATCGGTTGGGTGAACTCGTAGTTGTTGCCGGGCAGCTCCGAGACCGCCGCGTCGAATTCGTCCACCAGTGCGGCTTTTGGCTTGCGCGGATCGGGCCATGCGGCGCGCGGCTTGACCATGATGAAGGTATCGGCCACCGACGGCGGCATCGGATCGGAGGCGACTTCAGGTGTCCCGATCTTGGAGAACACGCGCGCCACTTCCGGCAACTGCAGCAGCCGCTTTTCCACGCGTTGCTGCATGTCCACCGACTGGCTCAAGGACGTGCCGGGAATGCGCATGGCGTGCATCGCTACGTCGCCCTCGTCCAGCTGCGGCACGAACTCGCTGCCCAGGCGCGTGGCCAGTGTGCCGCACGCGACGACCAGGACGACAGCCGCCGCGACGACCCAGCGCCCGTGGCGCAGGCTGCGCTCCAGTAGGTGCGCATAGCGCGCCCCGAGCCAGGTCATCAGCCGGTTGTCGTGCGCCTGCACCTTACCGCCCAGAAACAGCGCGACCGCCGCCGGCACGAAGGTCAGGCAC
Source organism: Pseudoxanthomonas sp. (assembly GCA_044235875.1). Classification (GTDB taxonomy): domain Bacteria; phylum Pseudomonadota; class Gammaproteobacteria; order Xanthomonadales; family Xanthomonadaceae; genus Pseudoxanthomonas_A. The sequence goes on along the minus strand of JBIIHJ010000259.1, from coordinate 494 downwards.
AGCAGCATCGCCCCGCTCAACGCCAGCACCACGGTGATCGCCATGGGGTGGAACATTTTTCCTTCCACGCCGGTGAGGGCGAAGATCGGCAGGTACACCGCGGTGATGATCCCCAGGCCGAACAGGCTGGGCCGGATCACCTCGGCCGTGGCGCTGGCGGTTTCTTCGAAACGTTCCTCGCGATTCAGCGCACGCCCAAGCTGCTGCTGGCGCTGGCCGAAGCGGCGCAGCGCGTTCTCGATGATGATCACCGCGCCATCGACGATCAGGCCGAAATCCAGCGCGCCCAGCGACATCAAATTGGCCGACACGCCGCCGCGCGCCATGCCGGTCAGCGTGAAGAGCATCGCCAGCGGGATGACCGCCGCGGTGATCAGCGCCGCACGCACGTTGCCCAGCAGCACGAACAGCACCACGATCACCAGCAGTGCGCCTTCGACCAGGTTCTTGGCGACAGTAACGATGGTGCGGTCGACCAGCGCGGTGCGGTCGTA